>DAOQMM010000104.1:0-13311 GCA_035335645.1 Rhodocyclaceae bacterium
CAGTTCGCCCGCCAAGCGGGCCGCCGCGTAGTCACCGCGCATCCGCTCAAGCATCGTAAGCCCCCGGGCATCCCATCTTCCCCCAGCCCTTTAGCTCGCTAAACATAGTGTCCACTAGCCAATAGAAGTGGACACTTACATGAACGTCACGAAGCCTCGCCGAACCCGTCGCACCCACTCCGAGGAGTTCAAGCGTTCCCTGATCGAAGCCTGCGGGGAGCCCGGCGCGTCGGTCGCGGGTGTCGCGCTGGCGAACGGGATCAACGCCAACCAGCTGCGGCGCTGGATGCGCGAGCGGGGCATCGATCCACCGGCGTTGTGAAGTTGAAGTTGAAGGAGCGTTCAGCCCGCGCCGGGACAGGGGCGGGCTGATTGTTCAGGACCGACGGGTTACAACGTGCGCTGGCTGCTGCGGGCGGTGGCCGGCTTGGGGCTGAAGGCTCTTTTTGCGCTCTGCGTGTGGGTTGGGATGCTGGGGCGGGTGGTCAGTGGCAACGCTGCCCGGCCGCTTGGCGGGGGGCTGCTAACTTCACTGTTCAGCGCACTCGGCTTTCCTGTACAGGCGGTATTGATAGTTGTAGGGTGTTTCCAGCCCGCCTGTTTGTGCAACGGGGATTGCTGTGTAGCGTTGTTTAATCAATGCTTCAATTTTCTCAATACGCCCGCCGATGTTGGGGGACCATCCGTCGCCGCCCACGTAAACAATGAAGGACGCCGGGTTGGCTGTCAGTGAGTCCACGAGTTGACGTTGACGATCCGCGAAAAGGCTTCCGTCCACGACTGGGTTGAGAAAGACAGTCCAGGAATAGGGGCGGATGCCGACGGCCGCTGCGTGGGTATAGATCTGAGCGCGATTACCATAGACGAGTACGTCATTTGGCACGCCCTTGCAATTCTGTGCACTCATGATTTGGGCGATGGCGTTCGTTTTCTGAGTGTGCTGGCTGACGAGAGGGTTCTGTAAAATGCGCAGATCCAATTTGTGGGCGCTATATCCGAGCGTTCCAGCAAGTATCGTGGAGAGCAGTACCGCGGCGATTGTGCGGAAGGTCTGTGTCGCATTTAATGCAGAGTAGGTGAAGGCGAGCAGCAAAGGCAGGATGAAGCCAAAGAGATAAAACGACTGGATTTTTCGTTGAAATACGATGGAAGCCACTTCCGTGAGTGCCCATGCCCACAGGACGAGGCTGGTCGAACGATGGGGCGATGTTGCGCAGGATAAGGATGCGACGCCGCTGGTCAGGAGGACTCCAGCCAGGCACAGGGCAATCGGGTCCTGAAAAAAGAAATCCGCTACGGCGGTTGTGCTGCGTGCGCGGCTTCCGTAGTCTGCGTTGTAGTGAATGAGACTGTCGAATACCGCCGAGCCGCCGAATGTCAGAAGCCAAAGAGCACATCCTCCGGCCACCATGACTGCGCCCGAGAGCGCCAGCCAGAGTCTACGCCGTTCGCCGGTTTTCCGATATTCGAGAAAAAGCAGCGTGAGCATGAAAGGCAATGCGGTCAGCGCGGTGGGTCGCAGGAAAGGCGCCAGCCCAATCAGTGCGCCACCCAGAAATACAGTGGTGTCGCGTTTGCCATCGGCGCAGAGTACGAGCCCCGAAAATGCACATATCAGGGCACTGACCATCAGGATCCCGTTTGCCACAGGATCAAGCCAGCCGAGGACCAGGCTGGTGGCTACAGCAGACCCCAGGGCGGCGAGGGTGCGGTTGTCGGTGGGCCGTGCGATGGAAAGAGCGCGATAGGCGAGAAGCGTCAATCCGGAGTACGCGCACAACGCGCCTAACTTCAATCCGGACGTATCGCCGAGCAATGCGTCCAGATGGCTGAAAATAGCGAAGTAGAGATAGATGAGGGGGGGCTTGTGATCCCAGTAATTTCCCCAGAGTTCAAGTCGTCCGTCCGTTGCGAGACGTCGGCCGATCTCGTAATAAACGCCGATGTCGGTTCCGACAAACTCATACAGTTGTGGCAGGTAGGCTGTCAGGACAGTCGCCAGCAAAGCCGCGATGTGCAGGAGGCCGACGGATTCGAATCGTTTCATGGGACTTCGCTTGCGAATGAGGCTGAATGCGATGTGGTGCGCCGGCATGCAATGATTGCTTCGGCCAGGCGGCGGCCTTCCCGCAGTGCGTAATTGGTTCCACGGTCTTCGGGATAGATCTGTGCCATGGAGCAGACGTGAAATCCCTGCCGGGGACCTTGGGTTGGCGGAATGAGCCTGCTGTAAAAGCGTTCAACAACGGGTTGGGACCAGCGTGCCCGCCATAGATGGTGAGCCACGACCCATTCGCGGCGAAATGCCGGAAACATCGTCTGGATATAGGGTAGGGCGTACGCCAGGAAACTGTCTGCGTCCAGACCAAACAGGGTGTCGGTGACGGGCAGATACTTGGAAAGATAGACGATGTGCCGCCCGCCGTAGGTTTCCGGTCGTGCGAAGTTGGTATGTTCAATGATGCCGACGAAGGGAAAGCTGGGGTCGTTGACGTTCAGCCAGTAGGTGTCTGACAAGGAGCGATCGAGTTCGAGCACCATGCACACGTTGCCGAGATAGCGGATTCGCCGCAGGCCTGCCAGATAGTCTGCGGGGGCCCATGTGTCGATCATGTCGGCGATCAGGGGAAGCGCCACGGTGGCGGCGACTTCGTGGGCCCGGAACTGGCCTGCCGTGGTCTCGAGCTGCCATTGGTTTCCGTCCGGACGAACGCCGGTCACCCTGGCATTCCGGACAATCCGTCCGCCTGCTGCGACGATGTGCCTGGCAAGCGCCTCGGCCAGT
Source organism: Rhodocyclaceae bacterium (assembly GCA_035335645.1). Taxonomy (GTDB): domain Bacteria; phylum Pseudomonadota; class Gammaproteobacteria; order Burkholderiales; family Rhodocyclaceae; genus Zoogloea. The sequence goes on from DAOQMM010000104.1 coordinate 2,786, forward strand.
GCAACGAACCCCCCTTCGAAATACGCGAGTCGTTCTTCCCCGGCCTTGCCGCGACTGCCGCCGCGAAGCTTGAGCTTGTTCCAGAACCATACCGCCGACACCTCGTCGGCGTAGGGGCCGAACTTGCCTTGAAGCAGGGGTTGCCAGACCACGCGATAGACGTCCTCGCCACCCAAGGCACGAAGCCACTCATGGGCAGTCAATGACTCCAGGCTGTGCCAGTCCCTGACCCTGCGTGCCCGTAACGCGAGCAGCCCCAGGCGCAGGCGCGCGAGCAGACCCAGCGGCTTGAAGCACAGGAGATCCAGTGGAGTAGACAGGCGGAAGAACTGGTGGGCGTAATAGATCCCGGTATTGGTTGGATTGACGGTGACTTTGTCGCTGAGCCCAAGTTCTTCGATCAGGGTCATGACCTCCCGGTCATTGGTGAACCAGTGATGATAGAAACGGTCCAGCGTCTGCCCGCCAACAGGGAAAGCGGCCGCGAGCCCGCCGATGTCCGGCTCGGCTTCGAGGACCGTGACGGGCACGCCTGCCTGTACCAGACGGTAGGCGATGGACAGGCCGGTGAAGCCTGCCCCGATAATGGCGATGGGCGCGGTGTTCATGGTGCATTTCCCTGGCGCCTGGCGCTGACACCGACAGGCCGTGCGATCACGTAGCATCCCCCCGCGAGGGTCACCGGACCCCACAGGATGGCATGCACGAAGAAGGCGTAGGTTGCGGATGCGGTCGCGGTATTGCCGGCACTTGAAAGTGCCCAGGCGGTGAAATAGTCGAACGTGCCCAGATAGCCGGGCGAACTGGGCAGCAAGGTCGCAAGCGTGCCAAGCGGGAGCGCGAGCCAGGCTGCCGCCGGTTGGGTGATGGCCGGGAGCGCTAGCGCACAGCAGTAGAAGACCAGTCCTTCGATCAGCCAGGCGAGCATGGACCACATCAGCAAACGAAGCGCGAGCCGGGGTTGCGCGGACTGTGTCAGAAGCGTGAAGACCCGTGCGGATTCCCGGTCAAGCCGCTGCCCGAGTGAAGCATGCCAGCGGGTGACGAAGCTGACGATGATCTTGACGGGAGGATGGATCGCCGTCGGACGCAGCAGCAGGCCAAGAATCAGGCTCGCACCTGCAAGAAAGACCGCAGTGCCTGCACCCATCAGACGGGAAATATCCAGACCCAGCGCGACAGGCAACACCCCGAGAATGATCAAAAGCACGAGCAAATCCAGCAGGCGCTCCTGAAACAGGCTTGCAAAGGCGGTGGTCGTCCCGATGCCCAGACGGGCATTGAAACCGAACAGACGCAGCAGATCACCGAGGCGAAAGGGCAGCACATTGTTGGCTGCCACGCTGGCCAACAAGGGGCCCGCGCAATGCCGCCAGCGCAGGGTGGGGTTGTCGTGACACAGCAACAGGCGCCAGCGCTCGATCCGGCAGGCGTAACCGCAGAAAAACGCTGCGATCGCGAGGGCTGTCCAGTCCGGGCGTGCTCCGCCAAGAATCCGGAGCATTTCGTCCGAATCGACCTGCCGCAGGATCAGCCACAGGAAGAGCCCGGCGAGACCCAGTCCGAGCAGGGTACGCGAGGTTCGCCGCATGCTCAGCGGCGCCCCGGGACAGGACTGCGCGACAGCACGGGTTCCGCATCGTCAAAGCCCCAGTACTCCTGAACGATGTAGAGGGGGCGCTGCTTGATCTCCGCGTAGATCCGGCCAATGTACTCGCCAAGGATGCCCACGCTGATGAGCTGTGTTCCCCCAAGAAACAGGATCGCAATCATCAGGGCCGTCCAGCCCTCTACCCAGATGTGGGTGAAGAGGCGCATGTACAGGGCGTAGAGCACACCCAGAACGGACAGGAAGGCAGCAAACATCCCGAGGGCGATGGAGATCTGCAAGGGTTTGGTCGAAAAGGACAGAATGCCGTCAGTGGCGAATCGGAGCATCCTTCGCAGCGGGTATTTGCTCTCTCCGGCGAGTCGCTCGGCGCGCTGGTAGGGTAGCGCTGTCTGGCGAAATCCGACCCAGCTGACCATGCCACGGATGAAGCGATCGCGCTCCGGCATTGCCCGCAAGGTGTCGGCCACGCGTCGATCCATCAGCCGGAAGTCCCCCGTGTCGAGGGGAATCGGAACGTCAGACAATCGGCTCAGCACTCGGTAGAACAGTCGGGCCGTCACGCGCTTGAACAAGGATTCACCAGGGCGATCGGTGCGCGTGCCGTAAACGACATCGTAGCCCTCCCGCCAGAGGGTCAGCATCCCGTGAATGACCTCCGGCGGGTCCTGGAGGTCGGCATCGATGAGTACCACGGCGTCGCCCCGTGCCGCATCAATACCCGCCGTCACGGCCACCTGGTGCCCGAAATTACGTGCAAAACCGATGATCCGGATACGTGGATCTTCTGTCCCGAATGATTTCAGACGGGCTCGGGTGTCATCCTGACTGCCGTCATCGACAAAGATCAATTCCACCCGGACGTCCTTGACCGTCGCGCAGAAGGCTCTGAGACGATTCACGGTACTGGTAATGACGTCCTCTTCGTTGAAGCACGGAATGACAATGGACAGGAGCGGCGTGTCGGATGTGTCCATTTGCGTCGTCATGGTGGCCAGCGGGAAGCGTGTGATGGGGGCGGGGCGGACCAGCTTCGGAAGAGATTTCCGAGAAACATCTCCAGCCCGTCAGCAAGCAGACGCCCTGGGCGACATATCGGGTGATGCCCGCTGCTGGATCGCCGGTCGTGCGATGGGACTCGGCCTGAAAATCGGGTGTGACCTTGTGGGGAGTGTCCGTTCAACGATTGAAAAAGTATATCAGCCGAGAAGACGCTGCATTTAGAGGGCTATCGGTGGCGCCGTCTGATCGGCGCGGGTTCGAGCCGATCCAGTCGCTTGCAGTGTGCTCAGATGTTCATCTTGTTAAAGATAAACGCCGGCAAATGGCGGATGACCATCATGATGATCCGCCATTTGCCGGGTGTGTACGCAACGGGAGCGCCTGCCGTCACGGCAGCGACGATGTCGCGCGCCACGTCTTCGACCGGCGCCATGCGCATGCCCGTAGCCGCGAGGTGGGCCGTCATGGGCGTTTCGGTAGGGCCGGGCTTGATCAGGACGACCTTGATCGGCGTGCCTGCCAGGCGATGCTGGAGGCCTTGGGCGTAACGTGTCACGAGGCCCTTGGCGGCGCCATAGGCGTAGTTGGATTTGCGCCCCCGGTCTCCGGCGACCGAGCCGATCAAGGCCAGGGTGCCTCTGCCGGCTGCCAGCATCGTCCCGGCAAACGCTTCGGCAAACAGTGCCGGCGATACGCCATTGACCTGAAGGGCCTCATTGCAGGCAGACAGATCCGTTTCACAGGCTTTCTGGTCCGGCAGGGATCCGTGCGCAATCAGCGCGATGTCGATCGGCGTTCCGGCCGCCGCCTGATCCACCGCAGCGCGTATACCTGCCGGAGTGAGGAAGTCGGCGACGAGAACGCGTACCCGACCGCCCGGACTGCGTACCCGGAGGTCGTCGGCGATTGCCGTGGCCTTGTGCGCGTCGCGGACGACCAGGGTGAAGTCGACCGGACCCTGGGCGGCCCACAGGCGGGCACAGTGTTCGGCCATCGCCGAGGTCGCGCCGACAATGACGATTTTTTGCATGATCAGGATCCGATGAGGCGGCGGGACAATCCTGAACTGATGCCCGGGTCGCGAAATGGCAGGAATTCGCCCAGACGTGGATAGCCGGACTCGAACAGGTCGCGGGGCATGCGGGCGTCCTTGGCGGGGTAGATGCGGCCGCCGGCCTCGCGGACGATGGCGTCCAGACCGGCAAGCAATTTCAGCGTGGCATGTCCCTGGTTGGGGAAATCGAGGGCGAGGGTCACGCCAGGGCGGGGAAAGCTCAGCATTCCAACCGCCTGACGGTCGCCGAAGGTCTTCAGTACGGCGAGGAAAGAGCCTTTTCCCGAGCGCTCGATGGCCTGCAACATGGCAGCCACGGCGTCCCGACCGACGTCACGGGGAACGACGCTCTGAAACTGGTAGAAGCCCTGCGGTCCGTACATCCTGTTCCATTCGAGAAGGTTGTCGAGGGGATAGAAGAATGGCTCGTAATGGGCGACGCCCCGACCCGCCTTGAACTTTTGCAGCTGGTAATACGCCAGGTTGAAGGGGCGCAGGGTAAGCCTGTTGACGAGCGAAATCGGCGGCGTGAACGGCATGCTCCGACGATGGGCGCCAGGCATCTCGCGGTTCTGGGGTGGCGCCGGGTTGGCGCTCATGAAGATGCCCTTGCCACGACCAGAAAGACAGTCGATCCAGGAGACGGTGTGCTCCCAGCGCGCCTCGGCGGCGTCGGCCAGTGCGAAGAACTCGTCCAGGTTGCCGTAAGGGGTGGTTTCCGTGTCCAGCCAGGGGCTGGCGATACGGCGCAGCTGAAGCGTGGCCTCGGCAATGACGCCGGTCAGGCCCAGTCCGCCCACCGTGGCAGCGAGCCACTCCGGCTGCACGTCCGGGCCGCAGACGATGGATTCACCGGTGGTCCGGACGAGGGTCAGGCTGCGTACGTGATCGCCGAAGGATCCCAGGACGTGGTGATTCTTGCCATGCACGTCGTTGGCGATGGCGCCACCGACCGTGACCAGTTGGGTGCCCGGCGTGACCGGAAGAATCCAGCCCCGCGGCACGGCGAGTTGCTGAATGTCCCGCAGCAAGGTGCCGGCTTCGCATCTGAGGAGGCCACTTGCGTCGTCGAACTCGATGAAATGATCCAGCTGGCCTGTCTTCCAGAGGTGGCCGCCGGGATTCAGGCCCACGTCGCCGTAGCTGCGCCCGTTGCCGAAGGCCACGCCCGGGGTGTGGCGGACCAGCGTTTCGGCCATCCGGTGACGATCACCCAGGCTATGCACGTCGTGGGGGGCTGCCGACAGACGCCCCCACGAATGAACGGGCGTACTCATGCAGGATCCGAACGGAATACGAAGCGCTTGTCGAGCCGATATTTGGCGTAATACCCGATGGCCAATCCGACGATTCCACCCAAATAGCGCATCTCTCGAGTCTGGAATAAGCGGTCAAATCCGAATTCGAAACCCCAGAAAATGACGGTGGTGATCAGACCCATCAGGGTGTAGAGCAGGAAGGTCTTGCCATCATGGGCGGCGTCTCGCGCCTTGAACGAAAAAATGTAACGCTTATCAAGTATGTACTTGACGATCAGACCGGTTCCGGTGCCCGCCACGATCGAAAGGAGCAGGGAAAACTCCCCCTCATAGGCCCGGTTGGCAAGATCTTGGGTGCCGATGTTTACACAGGTCGCGATCAACGCAAGGATTGAATAGGTCAGCGCGAGTTTCATCGGGCGAGTGGCGCGTGGTATAACGACGCGTCTTTTGATTCTGAATCGTGGTATCCATGCATGATAGCGTAGCGGCGGTCTCTCTCCTAGGCCGCATCCGTGGCCTCCTGGCCCTCATGCGGCCGCGTCAGTGGGTGAAAAATGGCTTCGTCATGGCTCCACTGGTGTTTTCGGGTGCCTTTGGCGATCCGCTGGCGGCGCGTCATGCGATCCTCGCAGCCCTCCTGTTCTGTGTGGCGTCTTCGGCGACCTACATCGTCAATGACATGCATGACATCGAGCGGGATCGTCGGCATCCGAAGAAATCGCGCACGCGGCCGCTGGCTTCGGGAATCGTCACCGTACCCATGGCGCTGGGGCTGCTCGTACTGTTGTACGGTGTGCTCGTCGTTGGGTGGTTCGCGATGCCGGCGGTGCTGGTGGTCATCCTGGCCTACCTCGGCCTCAATGTGGCCTATACCTTTGTGCTCAAGCACCAGCCCGTCGTGGATATCTTCACCATTGCCATCGGCTTCGTGCTTCGGGTCTACGCGGGTGCCATGGCGCTTGCGGTGCCCGTGTCCAGCTGGATGTTCGTCACGACCCTGTGTCTGGCTCTGTACCTCGCGTCGGTCAAGCGTCGTCAGGAGCTTGTCGGGAGTGGCAGCGAGGGGCGCAAGGTGCTCGAGAAGTATTCCGTTGGGCTCGTCGATCGATACGCGGAGATGTCGGCCACCGGTGCGCTGGTGTTCTACAGCATGTTCGTGATGGCGGCCCGTCCGCAGCTGGTGATCACCGTACCTCTGGTCCTGTTCGGACTGTTCAGATACTGGTTCGTGGTCGAACAGCTCGATGGCGGTGAGTCTCCGACGGATGCGCTGCTCGAGGACTGGCAGTTGTTGGCAACCCTGGCCTTGTGGGTGGGGGCCTGCATGTGGGTCTTGTGGCCAGCGGCTGGGGCGTGACCATGGATATCTCGTATGCGGCAACGCCCTTTCTCGCCTGGCTGGTGGCGGGCGGTCTGAAGTTCTGCATCAACAGCCTGCGGGCCGGCAAGCCTGCTTTTGCCCTGATCGGCTATGGCGGGATGCCCAGCAACCACAGTGCAATCGTCAGCAGCATGGCGGCCCTGATCGCCTTTCGGCAGGGCATTGGCGACCCAGCGTTCGGTGTGGCCCTGAGCCTGGCCTTCGTCGTGATGCTGGACGCCAACAGTCTGCGCCGCCAGGTCGGACGCCACGCCGAAGCGATCAATCGGCTTACCATGACCGATGCACGGCACGTGCCGCTACGGGAGCGTATGGGCCATACCCGGGCGGAGATTCTCGGGGGCGTCGTGACCGGGTGCGTGGTGGCCTGGGTGGTGAGTCGCCTGTCGGCATGATGGTCGCACCCGAGCGTCGTCGTTTGCGCTTCCGGGTTCCTGTTCGCAGTCTGGCCCTGCTGGTGATCGTGATCGTCGGCGGCGGCGCTTACGCACTCCTGCGGGGAGATGGCCCGGCGTTTCTCGGGGCCTTGACGCGTATTCCACCGGGAACGTGGCTGAGTGTCGCCGGTCTGGCGCTGATCAGTTATGGACTGCGTGCGGTCCGCTGGATGGGGATGCTGGGGCATCTGGGCTACTCTTTGCCCCGTGGCGCCGGAATGACGGTCTACATCGCCGGCTTTGCCCTTACCCTGACGCCCGCCAAGGCAGGCGAAACGATCCGCGCGATGTACCTGCTGCCCTGGGGGGTGCCGGTCGGGGCCAGTGTGGCTGCCTTTGTTGCAGAGCGCCTGATGGATCTGGTGGCCGTGACAGGATTGTCGGTGCTTGCAGGGTGGGGCGGGCAGGGATTCACCTGGGCCGTGCCCGTGGTCGCAGCGGGCGGCGCGGCGATCCTGATGCTGGTTCGATCGCGCCTGTTGCCCGATGTCGTGGGTCGCATCATGGGGCGAGCCGCGGGTGACGCATTGATACAGGCTGTTGGGCCGTTGCATGCGCTCCTGCGCCTGCAGGTCTGGATGCGCTGGGTCGGGCCGACGCTGCTGGCCTGGGGCGCGCAAGGGGTCGCATTCCACCTGGTGGTGACCGGGTTGGGGCATGCGGGCCCGCTGCCTGGTCTGGTGGGACTGTATTGTCTTGCGATCCTGCTCGGGGCGCTGTCCTTCATGCCTGGCGGGCTGGGGGCGACCGAGGCGGCACTCGTGATCTTGCTTGAGCGGCACGGACTGGGGGTGGCCGACGCAGTCGCCGCGGGGCTCGTGACCCGTGGGTTGACGCTCTGGCTGGCGGTTCTGTTGGGCAGTCTCGCCACGGCCCGGCTGGCGGTGGTCCGCAGTCAGGCCTCGGAGGGCTAGAATGCCGGCTGACACGAACTGATCAGGACTCCTCTGTGCGCACCCAACAAGGCACCCCCATCCTCCGCTCTGCCTATCAACCCCTCGCATATGGCGTGGAATCGGTCGAACTCGATTTCGTGCTCGATCCCACCGCAACGCAGGTCACCAGTCGTCTGCGTTGTGTACGTCATCCTGACGCGGCGGCCGGGCCGATCGTTTTGTACGGCGAGGCGCTGGAGCGGGTGTCCTTGACGGTCGACGGTATGGCGCCCGCACCGGGGCAGCTGCGCGACACCGCGTCCGGGCTTGAAATTGACGTGGTGGGCGATGTGGTGAACCTCGAGATCGTCACCCGCATCGATCCGGCCGCCAATACCACGCTGTCGGGCCTTTACCAGTCGCGCGGAGGTTTTTTCACCCAGTGCGAGGCGGAAGGTTTCCGCCGCATCACGTATTTCCCCGACCGTCCGGACGTGATGGCGCGCTTCACCGTGCGGCTGGAGGCGGACAAGGCGACATGTCCGGTCCTGCTGTCCAACGGCAATCTGCTCGAGACCGGCGAACTGCCCGGCGGTCGTCACTTCGCCCGTTGGGAGGATCCCTTCCCCAAGCCGTCCTACCTGTTCGCCCTGGTGGCGGCGGATCTGCAGGCACTGGAACGACGTGTGACCACGATGAGCGGGCGCGAGGTGCTGCTGCAGGTGTGGGTGGAGGCCCGTGACCTGGACCGCGTCGAGCATGCGATGAATTCCCTGGTGCACTCGATGCGCTGGGACGAGGAGGTCTTCGGGCTCGAGCTGGATCTGGACCGCTTCATGATCGTCGCGGTGTCGGACTTCAACATGGGGGCCATGGAAAACAAGGGCCTCAACATCTTCAACACCAAGTATGTGCTGGCCAATCCAGAGACCGGCACCGACCTGGATTTCGAGAACGTGGAAAGCGTGGTCGCCCACGAATATTTCCACAACTGGACCGGCAACCGGGTCACCTGTCGCGACTGGTTCCAGCTCACCCTGAAGGAAGGGCTCACCGTCTTCCGCGATCAGCAGTTTACGGCTGACATGATGGCGCGTGCCGCCGAGTCGCCGGCGGCCGCTGCGTCGGCGCGGGCGGTGACGCGCATCGCCAATGTGCGCGTCCTGCGTAATGGCCAGTTTCCCGAGGATGCGGGGCCGATGGCCCATCCGATCCGGCCCGACAGTTACCAGGAAATCAACAACTTCTACACCGCCACGGTTTACCAGAAGGGCGCCGAGGTGATCCGCATGATCCACACCCTGCTGGGCCGCGAAGGCTTCCGCAACGGCATGGATCTGTATTTCTCGTACCACGACGGCCAGGCCGTGACCTGCGACGACTTCGTGCAGTGCATGGCCGAGGCCAATGGTGCGGATCTTGACCAGTTCATGCGTTGGTATGCCCAGGCCGGCACGCCGCGGGTCAAGGCGTCGGGCGAATACGATGCGGCGACCGGGTCCTACACCCTCACCCTGTCCCAGCACACCCCGGCGACGCCCGGGCAGCCGGACAAGCTGCCCCTGCACATTCCCGTGATGCTGGGGCTGATTGGTCCGGATGGCCGCGATCTGCCCCTGCGCCTCGAAGGCGAGACGCGGGTCGGCGAGACGGGCCGTCTGCTCCATCTGCGCTCGGACAGCCAGCGCTGGCGCTTCATCGGGTTGGGCGCAGAGCCGGTGCCGTCCGTGCTGCGGGGATTCTCCGCGCCGGTGATCCTTGAACTCGACGAGTCCGACGAGCGCCTGGCCTTCCGCATGGCCCATGACAGCGATCCCTTCAATCGCTGGGACGCCGCGCAGCGCTATATGGAACGTGTCATCCTCGATCTGGCCGCCGCGTCCGCCGACGGCCGGACGATGGACGTGCCACAGGCTTTCGGACATGCCTTCCGCGCCTTGCTGATCGACGAATCCCTCGATCCGGCATTCGTCGCGGAGGCCCTCAGCCTGCCCTCCGAGCCCTACCTGCTGGAGCGCATGGCGCCTGCCGATCCCGAGCCCCTGCGGGCCGCGCTGATCCATCTGATGCGTGAGCTGGGTCAGGCCATGCAGGCTGATTTCCTGTCCCGCTATCTGGATCTGGAGGTGGACGGTGACTATCGCTATCACCCGTCCGACGCCGGCCGGCGTGCCCTGCGCAACCTGTGCCTGCGTTACCTCATGGCGTGGGGCGGGGCCACGGCGGTGGAACTGGCCGTGCGGCAGTTCGAGTTTGCGGGCAACATGACGGACCGCTACGGGGCCCTGGCAGCGCTGGTGCAGAGCGATTCTCCGCGCCGTGCTGAAGCCCTGGCTGCTTTCCATGACCGCTATCGGGACGACGCCCTGGTACTCGACAAATGGTTTGCGCTGCAGGCTGGCGCATGGCGCTGGTCGGACGCCGCGCCGCAGACTCTGGATCAGGTCCGTACGCTGATGGATCATCCGGCCTTCAGTTTGGGCAATCCAAACAAGGTTTATGCCTTGTTGGGGGGGTATTTCCGCGCCAATCCCGGAGAGTTCCATCGGGCAGATGGCCTGGGTTATGCCTTCTGGGCCGATCAGGTGGTGATTCTCGACCGTGCCAATCCCCAGGTAGCCTCCCGCATGGCGCGGGCACTGGAAGGCTGGCGAAAATTCACGCCCGCCATCCAGGACGGGATCCGCGCGGCACTGGAGCGGGTGGCGGGAAGCGCAGGGCTTTCGCCGGATGTGTCGGAAGTGGTCGGAAAGGCGTTGAAGGGCTGATGTAATTCCTTCGATGTCTGAAAGTGAAAAGGCCGCCCTGAGGGGCGGCCTTTTCATGGGCGGTGCGGCGCGTCAAGGGGTGAAGGTGATCTCCAGCTTGGGCCGCAGGGAAGCGGTGGCGTACTCACGGGATGCGAA
>DAOQMM010000105.1:0-12874 GCA_035335645.1 Rhodocyclaceae bacterium
CCGAGCAGATGCTCAAGCAGTTCATCAAGAAGGTCCACGACACCCGCCTGTTCTCCCCCAGCCCGCGCATCATCATCTGCGTGCCCTGCGGCTCGACCCAGGTGGAACGCCGCGCCATCCGCGAATCCGCTCTGGGCGCCGGCGCCAGCAACGTGTACCTGATCGAGGAGCCCATGGCCGCCGCCATCGGCGCCGGCATGCCGGTGGCGGATGCAACCGGCTCCATGGTCGTCGACATCGGCGGCGGCACCACCGAAGTCGGCGTGATCTCCCTGGGCGGCATGGTGTACGCCGGCTCGATCCGCGTCGGCGGCGACAAGTTCGACGAAGCCATCGTCAATTACATCCGCCGCAACTACGGCATGCTGATCGGCGAGACCACCGCCGAATCCATCAAGAAGGAAATCGGCTCGGCCTTCCCCGGCTCCGAGGTCAAGGAGATGGAAGTCAAGGGCCGCAACCTGGCCGAGGGCATCCCCCGCGCCTTCACCATCTCCTCCAACGAGATCCTCGAAGCCCTCACCGAGCCCCTCAACCAGATCGTCTCGGCGGTCAAGATCGCCCTGGAACAGACGCCGCCCGAGCTGGGCGCCGACATCGCCGAGCGCGGCATGGTCCTCACCGGTGGCGGCGCCCTGCTGCGCGACCTGGACCGCCTGCTGATGGAAGAGACCGGCCTGCCGGTGATCGTCGCCGAAGACCCGCTCACCTGCGTGGTGCGCGGCTCGGGCATCGCCCTCGAAAAGATGGACCAGCTCGGTTCCATCTTCACCAGCGAATAAACCGCGTCAGGGCGGCCGGGACGTACGCGGTGAACGCCTCGTTCGACCGTGCGCGTCCGTCATCCGGGTTTGTCCCGGCGGTCGTCGTGCACTGACCGGACGGGCAGACCATGGTCGGCCATTCGCCTCCTCCCTTCTTCAAGCGCGGTCCCGCGCCGCTGGCCAAGCTCGTGTTTTTCGGCGTGCTGTCCCTGGCCATGCTGGTGTCCGACCTCAACCTACGCTACCTGGACGCCTTCCGCCAGGGCCTGTCGGTGCTCGCCTATCCGCTGCAGATGGCCGCCGCCACGCCGGCCGACTTCGTCCGCAACGCGTCCGACTACTTCGCCTCGCTGGTGCGCCTGCAACGCGAGAACAGCGAACTCAAGCGCAAGCAGCTGGCCGGCGCCGAGCGTCTGCTGCGCCAGGACCAGCTCGAACAGGAGAACCGCCACCTGCGCACCCTCCTCGACGCCCGCGAGCGCCAGCCGGTGAAGTCCGTCATTGCCGAGATTCTGTACACCGCCAAGGATCCCTTCTCCCGCAAGGTGATCCTCGACAAAGGCGCCCAGGCGGGCATCGAGGCGGGTCAGGCGGTGGTGGATGACCTGGGCGTGATCGGCCAGATCACCCGCGTCTTCCCGATGCAGGCAGAGCTCACCCTGCTCACCGACAAGGACCAGGCGATCCCCGTGATGATCGTGCGCAACGGTCTGCGGGCGATGCTCTTCGGTGCCGGCAACGGCCTCATGGAGCTGCGCTATCTGGCCGCCAACGCCGACGTGCAGCCCGGCGACAAGGTGGTCACCTCCGGCCTCGACGGCGTCTTCATCGCCGGACTGCCGGTGGCCACCGTGGCGCGGGTCGATCGTGACCAGTCCCAGACCTTCGCCCGCATCCCCTGCCTGCCGGCGGCCGGCGTGGAACAGTTCGGCCACGTGCTGGTGCTCGGCCACCGGGAAAGCGTGGCGCCGCGCCCGCCCGAACCCGACCCGCTGCCGGGCAAGGCCGGCAAGGGCCGCAAGGCGCGCCTCGCCAAGGAGTAAGCCGTGCAGCCGACCAACCGTTCGAGCCGAATCCTGTTGCCGGTGAAGATGTGGTTCGTCTTCCTGACCCTCTTCATCGCCCTGTTCCTGAACTTCATCCCCACCGGCCATCTGCCGGCGGTGCCGGATTTCGTCGCCCTGGTGCTGGCCTTCTGGTGCATCCGTGAGCCGCTGCGCATCGGTATCGGCACCGGCTTCGTGCTGGGCGTGCTCACCGACATCGGCGTCGGCGCGGCAATGGGGCAGTACGCCCTGGCCTATGTGCTGCTGGCTTACGCGGCCAACGAGCTGTCGCGGCGGGTCTTGTGGTTCACGCCGGTGGAGCAGGCCCTCCACGTCCTCCCGCTGCTGTTCCTCAGCCAGGTGGTGATGGTGGTGGTGCGGGTCATCGCCGGTGCGGACTTCCCAGGCTGGTGGATGTTCTTCGGCAGCTTCGTCGGCGCCCTGCTGTGGATTCCCCTGCACTACGTGCTGCTGCTGCCCCAGTACCAGCCCGTCGAGCGGGACGAGAACCGGCCGATCTGACGGAGCTCCGGCGATGCGCGCAGGCCCCTTCCTCCCGCTGCATGCGGGCCGCCATCCCGAGCGGCAACGCCCATGAAGAACGTGCGCACCCCCGAGCAGGATCTCGCCCGCTTCCGCGGCCGCCTCGCAGTGGCCGGCGTGGTGGCGCTGGTGTGCTTCGGTCTGCTGGTGGCCCGCTTCTTCTACCTGCAGGTGGTGCGTTACGATTACTACTCCACCCGCGCCGAAGACAACCGCATCTCCCTGGTGCCCATCGTGCCCAACCGGGGCCTCATCGTGGATCGCAACGGCACCGTGCTGGCGCGCAACTACTCGGCCTACACGCTGGAGATCACGCCGTCCCGGGTAGCCGACCTGGAAGCCACCATCGAGGCCCTCTCCAAGCTGGTGGACATCCAGCCCAAGGACCGCAAGCGCCTCAAGAAGCTGATGGACGAGTCCAAGAGTTTCGAGTCGCTGCCCATCCGCAACCGCCTGTCCGACGAAGAGGTGGCCCGCTTCATCGCCCAGCGCTACCGCTTTCCCGGCGTCGAGCTGAAGGCGCGCCTGTTCCGCGACTACCCGCTGGGCAGCTTTGCGTCGCACATCATCGGCTACATCGGGCGCATCAACGACCGCGACCTGGAACGCATCGAGGACAACGACGACACCGCCAACTACCGGGGCACCGACCACATCGGCAAGGCCGGCCTGGAGAAGAGTTACGAGCGCGAACTGCACGGCGTCACCGGCTTCGAGGAGGTTGAGGTGGATTCCGGCGGGCGGGCGATCCGCTCCCTGCGCCGCAACCCCGCCACGCCGGGCAACAACCTGATCCTGACCGTGGACCTCAAACTCCAGGAAGTGGCCGAGAAGGCTTTCGGCAACCGCCGCGGCGCCCTGGTGGCCATCGAGCCCGGGAGCGGCGGCGTGCTGGCGCTGGTGTCGGTGCCCACCTTCGATCCCAACCTGTTCGTGGACGGCATCGCCCCCCAGGACTGGGACGAGCTCAACACCTCGCCCGATCACCCCATGGTGAATCGCGCCCTCAACGGCGCCTACCCGCCCGGCTCCACCTTCAAGCCCTTCATGGCCCTGGCAGCCCTGATGAGCGGCAAGCGCACCGCCGCCCAGGCCATCGCCGACCCGGGCTTCTTCGACTTCGGCGGCCACCACTTCCGCGACGACAAGCCGGGTGGCCATGGCACCGTGGACATGTACCGCTCCATCGTGCAGTCCTGCGATACCTACTACTACCGCCTGGCCAACGAGATGGGCATCGAGCTGATTGCCGCCACCGTCGGCCAGTTTGGCTTCGGCGCCCGAACCGGCATCGACATCGAGGGCGAATCCGTCGGCGTGCTGCCCTCACCCGAATGGAAGAAGCGCCGCTTCAAGAAGCCCGAGCAGCAGAAGTGGTTCGGCGGCGAAACCATCTCGGTGGGCATCGGTCAGGGCTACAACGCCTACACCATGCTCCAACTCGCCCACGCCACCGCCACCGTGGCGGCCGGCGGCGTGATGTACAAGCCCCACCTGGTGAAGTTCATCGAGAACGCCAAGGACGGCGAAAAACGCGTCATCGAGCCGGAGCCGATCAAGACCATTCCGATCCGCCCCGAGCACATCGAGACGATCCGCCGCGCCATGGTCGGCGTGAACCGCGAAGGCACCGGCGCCCGCGCCTTTGCCGGCGCGCCCTACGCGGCCGCAGGCAAGACCGGCACCGCCCAGGTGTTCTCCCTGAAGGGCGCCAAGTATTCCGCCAAGATCGCCGAGCGCCTGCGCGACCACGCCCTCTTCATCGCCTTCGCCCCGGCCGACAAGCCCACCATCGCGCTGGCCGTGCTGGTGGAGAACGGTGGCTTCGGCGCCGAGTCCGCCGCCCCCATCGCCCGCCAGGTGCTGGACTACTACCTGCTCGGCAAGCTGCCAGCCAGCGTGGCGCCCGAATATCCGGGCGCCGAAGGCGTGCCGGAGGAGCGCCCCGTTGAGTGAATTCCGCTTCCAGCCCCTGCGCTGGATCGCCCGTCTGCTGGCGCCCCTCGACGGGCCGCTGGTGACCATCGTCCTGGCGATCCTGTGCTTCTCGACGATCGTGATGGTCAGCGCATCGCCGGAACGCCTGGACACCCTGGCCCTCAACATCGCCGTGGCCTTCACGGTGATGTGGGTGGCGGCCAGCGTGCCCCCCCAGCGCATGATGACCATCGCCCTGCCCCTCTACGTGCTGGGCGTACTGCTGCTTATCGGCGTCGCCCTGTTCGGCGACGTCTCCAAGGGAGCGCGACGCTGGCTCAACATCGGCGTGGCGCGCATCCAGCCCTCGGAACTGATGAAGATCGCCATGCCCCTGATGCTCGCCTGGTACTTCCAGAGCCGCGAAGGCATGATCCGCGTGCGCGACTTCTTCATCGCCGCGGCCCTGCTGCTGGTGCCGGTCGGCCTCATCGCCAAGCAGCCCGACCTGGGCACCGCCATCCTGGTGGCGGCGGCGGGTTTTTACGTGCTGTTCTTCGCCGGCCTCACCTGGCGCCTGATCGTACCGGTGGCCGTGGTGGGCATCGTCAGCGTCGCCGCCATCGTCGCCACCGGCGACCGGATCTGTCAGCCCGACGTACCCTGGCCCGGTCTGCGGGACTACCAGAAGCACCGCATCTGCACGCTGCTCGATCCCACCTCCGACCCCCTCGGCAAGGGCTTCCACATCATCCAGTCCACCATCGCCATCGGCTCCGGCGGCGTACTGGGCAAGGGCTGGGGCAAGGGCACCCAGACGCACCTGGACTTCCTGCCCGAAAGACACACGGATTTTATCTTCGCGGTGCTCACCGAGGAATTTGGACTAGCCGGCGCCCTGATTCTTGCGGTACTCTACATCCTGTTGATTTTCCGCGGGCTTTTCATCGCCGCGGGTGCCCCGACCCTGTTCTCGCGCCTTCTCGCCGGCGCCCTGACGCTGATCTTCTTCACCTACGCGTTCGTGAACATGGGCATGGTGAGCGGCATTCTCCCCGTCGTGGGCGTGCCGCTTCCCTTCGTCAGTTACGGTGGCACAGCCCTCGTCACCCTGTGTCTCGGTGTGGGGATGCTCATGAGCATCCAGCGACACCGACGCCGGGTGGGTACCTGAACACCGCGCAGCACCGGGCCTTGCGGCCGGCTGCGCCCTGACAGGAAACGTGCATCATGACCCCTGAAGCCATCCGCCGCCCCCGGCGAGGGCCCTGCTGCGCCATCGCTCCGGTGTCCGCCCTGCTGCTGGCCTTCGGCGCCTTGCTGGCCGGTACAGCCCATGCCGCCGCCTTCGAAGGCATGTTCCCCAGCGAGACGCTCCACATCGCCCCGCCGCCCGATGCGGACGATGCGCCCGCCGCTGCCGCGCCGGTCACCTATGCCGCGCCGTCCTACGCCCTGCCGGACCGGCGCGAACTCGCCGCCCTGTCCCTTTACCGGGAGCGCGGCATCGCCAGTTACTACGGCCGCCCCTTCCATGGGCGCAAGACCTCCAGCGGCGACCTCTTCGACATGTACGCGATGACCGCCGCCCACCCGACGCTGCCCATCCCCAGCTACGTGCGGGTCACCAACCTGGCCAACGGCCGCTCGGTGGTCGTCCGCGTGAATGACCGGGGGCCCTACCATCCGGGACGTGCCATCGACCTCTCCTACACTGCCGCCTTCAAGCTCGGCTACGCGGACCAGGGTCAGGCCAACGTGGAGATCGCCCAGGTCCTGCCCGAGGAAGTCGCCTTCGTCCAGACCCGCCCGGTCCCGCCGCTGCGCCGTGCTGCCAGCCGACCTGCGCCGGCCCAGGTCGCCGCCGCGGCCGTGCCCGTGCCGGCGGCTGCGCCGCCTGCCCCACGTACCGAAAGCACGCCGGTCGCTGCGCCCATCGCCCCGCCGGTTGCCACGCCTGCGGTCGCTGCCGCGCCCCTGGCCGACGCTGCGTCCAGCCCGGTCTTTCTGCAGCTGGGGACCTTCGGAAGCCTTGTAAACGCCGAATCCTTCAAGACCTTCGTCGAACACGAGCTGCGCAGCGTGAAGGAAACCGTCTCCCTGCTCGCCAGCGACGGCAAGTACCGCCTTCACCTCGGCCCCTTTCCCAGCGCCCAGGAAGCACGCTCCATGGCCGAGCGCATCGCCACCACCCTCAAGCTCAAACCCAGCGTCGTCCAACGCTGATCCCCGTCCGGACGTGTGATCAAATTCACACGAATCCAGTGACGCATGCCGACTCGCGATCCCGGCCGGATCGCTAAGCTATCGGCGTGGGCTGGAATCCCGGCCGCCCGCCTCCGAACGCCCGGGACAACCTCAACCCGGAAGGAGGATCCCATGCCCGTGCGTCCCGCCCCCCAGCGTCCCAAGTACCGCCCCCTGCGCCGCCCGTCCTCGCCGTCGGCCACCCTCCTCGATCCAGACGGACTCCCCGACGAAACCGACCTGACGCGCATCCGCGTCCGCATGGCCGCCGCCCGGCAGCAGCAGCAGCGGGCCCACGTGCCCCACTGAATCCACCGAACCCGCGCTCGGATGGCGCGAGCCCTCTTCGGGCTCCTGCCCGTCGTGCCGGGGGCACGCCCAGGCGAGGCGTGCCGGCAGTGACGGACGGACGACCCGCCGGATCGCCCCCTCATCGCGTTTCTCCCCTCCCGGCCGCGCCCGCGCACAAACGCTTCCGGGGACGCCCCCCGCGCCCGGAACGCCAGCACCGCCCCCTCACAGACAGACAGCCTCCCTGCCGGCCTGCAGCCCCCGCGGGGCGATCCTCCTCCGCGAGGGGCCATCACCCAGGGACGCGTGACCGCCCCTCGCGCGCGAATGTCCGCCCCTCGCGTCCGAGGGATCATCCCTCGCCTACGCGTGAGCATCCCTCGCCGACGAGTGAATTTCACTCGCACGCGACCGTCTCCCACACGCCGACGAGCGTGGCTCACCCCGCAGCGAATGACGCTCATCGGCTGACGAGAACACTTCAGTCGCACACGGACGATTTCCACCCGACCGCGGGTGAGCGTCAGGCCTGCGCCCCCAACCGACCGGCCAAAGTGTGACCAAATTCACGCAAATCCTGTGGCACATGACGTCGAACTGCATCGGCCATCTGCGTAATCTGGGACCCGTGATCTGGAACAACGGGATGCCCGCCGGACCACACCCGCCCACTCTTCCACTCGCAGGAGAACGCCATCATGACCACCGAAGCCCGTGAAACTGCTGTCCGCATCGGCACCGCCGACATCGAAACCGTCGCCCGCGAAGGTGTCGCCCGCGCGCTGGCCGCCCGCACCCAGGCCACCGAACTGAGCGCCGACGAGATCGACGCCGTCAGTGGCGGCCTGACCCTCTCGACGATCCAGCTCGCCCAACCGACCCTGGTCCTCAAGCCGGGTATCCTCGCCGGCCCGTACCCGGTGGATGTGCTCAAGGGTGGCGTCATCGCCGCGGCCACCGTGCAGAAGTACTGAGAGACCGCCGCCATGGCCACCCAGCCCGAGATCCTGTGCCCCAGCGCCTTTCCCGAATGGGACGGGGCACGCTTGTTCGCGGTGGTCGGCGGCACACCGGAACGGCCGGAAACGGCCTACCTCGACCAGCTCCAGCCGGTGACCCCGGAACTCCTGGAGCTGGCCGGGCCGGTGGCCCCGATCGAAGTCTTCCGTTTTGCCGCCCCCTGCGCCGAGCGCGCCTGCCAGCAGTTCGACGGCTCCACCGGCCGCTGTCAGCTGGCCCGCAAGACAGCCCGGATCGCACCGGTGGTGGTGCACAAGCTGCCCCGCTGCGGCATCCGCGCCAACTGCCGCTGGTGGCTGCAGGAAGGCCCCTCTGCATGCAAACGCTGCCCCCAGGTCGCCACGCTCAACTACGCGCCGAGCGAGGCCATCCGCCATGCAGCCGATCCTGCCCGCCCCCTCGACGAAGTTGGCACCACCGCACCGCTTGGCACCTGAACCCACCCCTTTCCAGGAGACCATCATGAGCAGCACCCGCAAAGCCCTCTGCGTCGGCATCAACCAGTTCAAGAACTACCCCTCCGCGGCCCTTCAGGGCTGCGTCAATGACGCCCGCGACATGGCGTCCCTGCTTCAGCAACTGCTCGGCTTCACCGCGGCCGACATCGCCGTGCTGACCGACGCCCAGGCCACCAAGGCCGCCATCATGGCCCAGCTCAAAGCCATGGTGGACGGTGCCAAGGCCGGCAAGTACAGCTACCTGGTGTTCAGTCTCTCCAGTCATGGCACCCAGGTTCCCGACCTGAGTGGCGATGAACCCGACCGCGCCGACGAGGCCTTCTGCCCCCACGATCTGGCCCAGAAGGGCAACCAGTGGGACCCGGCCCACATCATCACCGACGACGAACTCCACGACCTCTTCGTGCAGATCCCACCCACCGTGCTGCTGGAGGTCTATCTGGACACCTGCCACAGCGGCACCGGCCTCAAGGGGATCGACATGCTCCTCGACCGCAAGCCGCGCTACCTGCCGCCGCCGTCCCTGGAAGCCTTTCGCCAGATCGAAGGACGTCGCAGCCGGGGGATCGCCCAGGCCATCAAGGAAAAGGGCCCGGCCACCCACAACATCCTGTGGGCGGCCTGCCGTCCCGACCAGACCAGCGCCGACGCCCACATTGCCGGCGGCTGGCATGGCGCCTTCACCTATTTCTTCACCAAGGAGATGCGCGCCAGCAAGAACAAGCTCAGCCGCGCCCAGATCCTGACCAAGGTGCGGGCCGATCTGGCGGCCGGTGGCTATACCCAGGTCCCGCAGCTGGAAGTGGACGCCACCACGCGGCAACTGGCCGCGGCCTGACATCGGCGCAGTCCAGCGTCGCCCGCCGTCCGGCCCACGCGGGCGACGCCTCACCCTCAGGGCTCATTCCATCCAGGAGTTCCATCATGCGTACCCCTCCCTGTCCGTCCGCCCCTGTCGAACTGTCCGCCGCTGAGATTGAAGCCGTATCCGGCGGCATGGGCGCACTTGCCATCCTCGCGGGTGCCGCGGCGTTCGTCGCAGCCGGGGCCCTTGTTGCGGCGGTCGCCGTCACCGCTGACAACGCCGCCAACGGCCCCCTCGCGGGCGCCTGGTACCGCTTCACCAAGTAAGTCCCCGCGGCCGGGGCGTCCCCCACGTTCCGGCCGCGTCCTCCTGCCTGCTACCGGAGACGGCCATGCGCCCTGCTCTGTTCCGCCCCGAAGTCCTGGCCCAGCGCCCGGACGGCCGCCACGGCGAGGTGCTGATCGCCCATCCGCCGGCCCTGATCCTGCTGGTCGCGCTGGCCGTGGCCTTCACCGCAGGCCTCGCCGCCTACGCGTGGTGGGGCGAGTACACCCGCAAGGAACACGTCAGCGGCAGCCTCGTGCCCACCCGTGGTCTGATCCGTGTCTTCACCCCCCAGGCCGGCACGGTGCTGGAAAAGGCCGTGCGCGAGGGCCAGCCTGTCCGGCAGGGCGACGTCCTGCTGGTCCTGAGCAGCGAACGGGCAAGCACCGCGACCCGCGAGACCCAGGCCGCCCAGCTCGCCGCCCTGCGCCAGCGCCGCGACGCCCTGCGCGCCGAGCAGGCCAAGCAGACCGAGATCGACACCCTGAGCGGCAGCGCCGCAGCCGACCGCGCCCACGGCCTGGTGAAGGAACTTGCCGAGGCCCGCGCCCAGCTCGATCTGCAACGCAGCCGGGTGGCCGCCGCCGAGCGCACGGTGGCGCGTCACGAGCAGCTGGTCGCGGCCCGCTTCGTCGCTGAAGCCACGCTCCAGCAGAAGCAGGAAGAGCTCCTCGACCAACGCGCCCGCCAGGCCGAGACCCAGCGCATCATCGCCGGACTGGAACGGGATCTCGCCACGGCGCGGGCCGAGTTGGCCAGCGCCGGCCTCCGGCGCGCCAACACCGCCTCGGCCATCACCCGCCAGATCTCGGAGCTGGACCAGCAGCTCACCGAGACCGACAGCCGGCGCAGCGTGGTCATCACCGCGCCAGCCGACGGCATAGTCACCACGCTCCTCGCCGAACCCGGCCAGACCGCCACGCCGGGTACGCCGCTGCTGTCCCTGCTGCCCGCGGGTGCCGAACTGCAGGCACAGCTGCTGGTGCCGACCCGTGCCGCCGGCTTCATCCGCACCGGGCAGGAGGTGGTGCTGCGCTACCAGGCCTTTCCCTACCAGCGCTTCGGCCATCACCTGGGGCAGGTGGTGGAGGTCGGCCGCAGCGTCATCCAGCCCGCCGACGCCGGTCAGGCCGGCAGCGTGCAGGAGCCGGTCTATCGTGTCACCGTACGTCTGCCGGCCCAGAGCGTGCAGGCCTACGGCGAGGCGATGGCCCTGCAGGCGGGCATGACCCTGGATGCCGACGTACGTCTCGACCGGCGGCGCCTGATCGAGTGGCTGTTCGACCCCCTGCTGTCCGTCACCGGCCGTATCTGAGGAGATCCCCGCCATGCTCGACTTCGGATTTGCGTCGAGGACGCCCCTGATCCTGCAGGGGGAATCCGCCGAATGCGGACTCGCCTGCCTTGCCATGGTGGCCGGCCATCACGGCCACCGCATTGACCTCGCTTCCCTGCGCGCGCGCCACAGCCTGTCCCAGCGGGGCGTCACCCTGGCCGACCTGATGCGCATCGCCGGCACCCTGCATCTGGCCCCACGGCCCCTGCGCCTGGAGCCGGAACAGCTCGGACAGCTGCGTCTGCCCTGTGTGCTGCACTGGGACCTCAACCATTTTGTCGTGCTGATCCGCCTGCGGGGCGACCGGGCGAGCGTCCACGATCCCGCCTGCGGGGCGCGCACGCTGCGCCTGGCCGAGCTTTCCCGCCACTTCACCGGCGTCGCCCTGGAACTCAACCCCACGGACGCCTTCACGCCCGCCACGGAACGCCGCCGCGTCCGCCTCGGCCAACTGGTCGGCCCCCTGCGCGGATTGGGCGGCAGCGTCCTCCAAGCCCTCGTCCTCGCCCTCGTGCTGCAACTCTTCGCCCTGCTGGCCCCCTTCTACATGCAGTGGGTGGTGGATCAGGCCCTGGTCACTCAGGACCGGGACCTGGTCACCGTGCTGGGCGTAGGCTTCCTCCTGCTGGCGCTGGTCAATGCCGGCGTGGCCGCCCTGCGCGGCTGGGTGCTGATGGTGCTTGGCACCTCCCTCAATCTGGCCATGCTCACGCGCCTGTTCCGGCATCTGATCCGCCTGCCCATGACGTGGTTCGACAAGCGCCACCTGGGTGACGTCGTGTCGCGCTTCGAATCCCTCAACAGCATTCAACGCACCCTCACCGGCGGCTTCCTCGAAGCCCTGGTGGATGGCGCCATGGCGCTGCTCACCCTGGCCATGATGCTCTTCTACAGCCTGCCCCTGGCCAGCGTGGCAATCGTCGCGGCAGCGGCCTACGCCGGGCTGCGGGCGGCCTTGTACCAGCCCCAGCGACGTGCCGCCGAGGCGCACATCGTGCGCGGAGCCCGCCAGCACAGCCACTTCCTGGAGACGGTGCGCGGCATCCAGACCCTCCGCCTGCACGCCCACGAGGAACCCCGCACGGTGGCCTGGCACAATCTGGCGGTGGACCAGTTCAATGCCGGCATCCGCAGCCAGCGCCTGGGCCTGCTCTACCAGGGGCTCAACACGCTCCTGTTCGGTATCGAGAACGTGGTCACCGTGTGGCTGGGCGCCCGCCTGGTGCTCGACACCGCCAGCGGCGCGGGCTTTTCGGTAGGCATGCTGTTCGCTTTCATCGCCTACAAGAACCAGTTCGTGCAGCGCATGGCGGCCTTCATCGAAAAGGCCCTGGAGCTGCGCATGCTCGGCCTGCACGCCGAACGGGTCGGCGACATCGCCCTCGCCGCGGCCGAGCCCGACGAGCCGCCGGCATCGGCAGCGGCTGCGCCCCTCGCGGGCCATCTGAGCGTGCGCAACCTGGCGTTCCGTTATGGCGACACCGATCCGCGGGTGCTGGACGACGTGAGCTTCGACGTGCGCGCCGGCGAATCGGTCGCGCTGGTCGGCCCTTCCGGCGGCGGCAAGACCACGCTGGTGAAGCTGCTCCTTGGTCTGATGGCGCCCGAGTCAGGCGGGATCGAGGTGGATGGCGTGCCGCTGGCCCGCTTCGGCCTGCGCCGTTACCGGGAACAGGTCGCCAGCGTGATGCAGGACGACCAGCTCTTCGCCGGCTCCCTCGCCGACAATATCGCCTTCTTCGACCCTCAGGCCGACCCCACCCGCATCGAGGCCTGTGCACGCCTCGCCGCCGTTCACGACGACATCGCAGCGATGCCCATGGGGTATCACACGCTGGTCGGCGACATGGGCACGGTGCTCTCCGGTGGCCAGAAGCAGCGCGTGCTCCTCGCCCGCGCCCTCTACCGCCGTCCGCGCATCCTGGTCCTCGACGAAGCCACCAGCCACCTGGACATCGCCCGCGAACGCTGCGTCAACGACGCCATCCGCGGCCTCCCCCTCACCCGCCTCATCGTCGCCCACCGCCCCGAGACCATCGCCAGCTGCGACCGGGTGATCGTGCTGACGGGCGGGCGGGTGACGAACGAGATGTATGCAGTGGCAGGGGGGATGGGGGGTGCGG
>DAOQMM010000106.1:0-12540 GCA_035335645.1 Rhodocyclaceae bacterium
GCAGTTGTCGCCGCACCCCCCGTGTACGCCGACCCCGCCACCGAGGCCATCCAGACGCCCCCGTCCGGCACCTGGCCGAGCTTCGGGCGGGATTACAGCAACCAGCGCTTCTCGCCCTTGACGCAGATCGACGCCGGCAACGTGCATCGGCTCGCGCGCGCATGGACCTACCGGAGCGGCATCCAGGCCACCTTTCAGGCGACGCCCATCGTGGTGGACCGGACCATGTACCTGTCCCTGCCGTTCAACCACGTGGTGGCCCTGGATGCGCGCACCGGCGAAGAGCGCTGGCGTTACGTGCACACCCTCATGCCTGGCAGGACGCCGTGCTGCGGGCCGTCGAACCGGGGCGTGGCGGTGGCTGACGGCAAGGTCTTCATGGGCACCGTGGACGGTCGCCTGATTGCCCTCGATCAGCGCAGCGGTGCCAGGCTGTGGGACGTGGACTTGCTGGAAAGGACGCCGACCCAGACCGAAAGCGTGTCGAGGATCGCGCCGGACGACCCGCTGGCGGCGGCGCGCTTCGTCGGCTCCACCGGCGCGGGCATCGCCATGGCCCCGGTGGTCTACCAGGGCAAGGTGCTGATCGGCATCACCGGTGTCGGCTTCGGCCTGCACCTGGATTCGAGCGCCGAAAACCCCCTGACGGTGGTCGGTCTGCCCGGTAACTACGGGCGCTCGGGCTTTCTCGCCGCTTTCGACGCCGCCACCGGGGCGCGCCTGTGGACCTTCGACACGGTGCGCGCCGACGCCTGGGAAGGGGACTATCGCAGCCATACGCCGGACGGCCACGCGCTGCCGCGGGACATCCCCGGCGAAAAGGCCGCCGCGGCCCGATACCCGTCGGCCTGGAAATTCGGCGGCGGCGCGGCCTGGTCCTCACCCGCCATCGACACCCTGCGTGGCCTGCTGTATTTCGGCACCGGCAATCCCTCGCCCAACATGGAGGACAGCTCCCGCCCCGGCGACAACCTCTACACCACCTCGCTGGTGGCCCTGGAGATCGAGACCGGAGCCCTGCGCTGGCATTTCCAGCAGGTGCCCCACGACATCTGGGGCTACGACGTGGCCAGCCCGGCGGTGCTCTTCGACTTCGAGCGGGACGGCCGGCGCATCCCCGCGGTGGCCCAGGCCAGCAAGCTGGGCTGGCTCTACATCCACGACCGGGAGACCGGCGCGCTGCTGCTCAAGTCCGATGCCTTCGTGCCCCAGCACAACCTGTTCCAGCGCCCCACGACGGCGGGCCTGCGCGTCCATCCGGGCGTGACCGGCGGGGTGAACTGGTCGCCCATGGCCCTCGACGCGACGGCCGGCTTGGCCTACGTGGCCGCCATGCACTGGCCGGTGATCTACACCCTCCACGAAAAGCCTGCCGCCAACGGACGTCCCGCCTCACGCTACACCTCGATGGATCCGGTCAAGGACGAGCGCTGGGGCGTGCTCGCCGCCATCGACCTGAAGACCGGCCACGTGCGCTGGCAGCATCGCACCCGGGAACCCCTCATCGGCGGCACCCTGGCGACGGCCGGCAACCTGGTGTTCGTCGGCGAAGGCACCGGCGAGCTGGACGCCTTCGATGCCACCCGCGGCACCCTGCTGTGGCAGCACACCCACGACGCCGGCGTCAACGCGCCGCCCATCACCTACGCCATCGACGGCGTGCAGTACGTGGCCGTGGTGGTCGGCGGCAATCACCTCTTCGGATTCACCCAGGGCGATCAGGTGGCGGTGTACGCCCTGGGTCGGTAGCGCCGCCCGCGCCGCCACCCTTCACGCACCCGGTCGGCGAATCCGGTAGAGGACGTGCGCCTGCAGCGGATGCCCGTCCGGCAGGTCCGGGTGGGCGAAGGGCGCGGCGTCGCGCTGCATGCCCAGGCGTCGCATCACCGCTTCGGAGCGCTGGTTGCTCAGGGCCGTGAAGGCCACCACCTCGTCCGCCGCCAGCGTGTGGAAGGCAAATTCCAGCGCGGCGCGGGCGCCTTCCGTGGCCAGACCGAGCCCCCAGAAAGGCCGCGCCAGACGCCAGCCCACCTCGATGCAGGGGGAAAAGGGCAGGTGCGTCGGGCGGTGGAGCCCGATGAAACCGATGAACGCTCCGCTCGCCCGCAGCTCCGCGGCCCAGAAGCCCCAACCCTGGGCGGCGATCAACTGATCGATGCGCCGCGCCAGGGCGTCGCTGGCGGCCCGCTCCAGCGTGGCTGGGAAGTGCCGCATCACCTCCGGGTCGGCGTTGAGGGCGGCGAATGGTGACAGATCCTCCGCCCGCCAGGGGCGCAGATGCAGGCGGGGCGTGAGCAGTCCGGGCGCGGTGGAAGGCATGGAGCGCAGGCCGGTGGATCGCGGGCCGAGTCAGCGTGGTGTCGCGTGCAGGTCGCAGACCGGCACGTCGCCGGGCAGGGCGGGCGGCACGGCGCCGGCGGGCAGCAGTCCGACCACGCGCAGGGCGTGGCCGCCGTGGGACGGGGTGCCGGTCAGGGCGTCCACCAGCGCCGTCACCTGCGTGGCATCGGCGACGACGATCACGGTGGGACGACGCGGCCGCCAGGCGCGCAGGGCGTCGAGGGGCAGCGTTGATCCGGCGGCGAACCAGGCGTCGTCCCAGGGCGCGTCGGCCGCCAGGGGCACGCACCACAGCAGGGGGCGGAGCTGCACGCCCACGCGATACAGCAAACCGCCCAGGCGGCTGCGGGTGTCGAGCTGGTGATAGCCGGCGAGACGGTAGGCCGCGTGCTGCACGCTGTCCGCCGCGGCGGCATCGGCCCAGGCCACCGCGAGGGGACGCGGCACGCGGGGCTGCGCGGTGGGCAGCACGGTTGCGCCGCAGCCCATGCCGTCCCGCGCCCAGGCCGTCAGGCGCTGCACGAGGGCCGGGTCGTCGGCCGGGGCGTCGCCGGGCAGGGGATGAAGGGCCGCCGTGTCGTAACGGGTGCGCAGGCGGCCGAGGCGGGGCAGCAGGAGCAGGGCAAGGCCGCCCGCCAGTGCCGCGGCAAACTTCAACATGCGAAGCGGCTCCGCAGCTCGGTGAGATTGAGCTGGTCGAGGATCTGCTCGATGCGCGCCATCGCGTTGCGGCGGGGCTGGCCGGTGCGGCGGGCGATGATCAGCTCGTTCTTGAGGGAGTGTTCCCAGCCCACCAGCTCGGTCACCGTCACCTGGTAGCCGTGGGCTTCCAGTTGCAGGCAGCGCAGGGCGTTGGTGAGCTGGCTGCCGAATTCGCGGGTGTGCAGGGGATGGCGCCAGATCTCCGAGAGGGGCGTGAGGCCGAAGCTGGCGTTCTTGTTCTGGCGCAGCACGGCGGCGACTTCCGCCTGGCAGCAGGGCACCAGCACCAGGAAGCGGGCGTCCTTGGCCAGGGCGAACTGGATCGCGTCGTCGGTGGCGGTATTGCAGGCGTGCAGGGCGGTGACCACGTCGATGCGCGCCGGGAGTTCGGCGGCGTGGGTGGAATCGGCCACGCTCACGTCCAGGAAGTGCATGCGCGCAAAGCCGAGGCGCTCCGCCAGGGCGCGGGAGTGTTCCACCAGCTCGCGGCGGGTCTCGATGCCGTACACCGTGCCGGCCGCCTGCTGCTTGAGGAACAGGTCGTAAAGGATGAAGCCCAGGTAGGACTTGCCGGCGCCGTGGTCGGCCAGACTCAGGTCGCCGCGCTCGGCCAGCACCTCGGCCAGCAGCGGCTCGATGAACTGGTGCAGGTGATAGACCTGTTTGAGCTTGCGCCGGCTGTCCTGGTTGAGCTGGCCGTCGCGGGTGAGGATGTGGAGGGCCTGGAGCAGCTCGACGGACTGCCCCGGACGCAGGTCCGGATGGGCGACGGGGGCCGGCGTGCCGGCAGCGGGCTTACGCTTCGCCATCGCGCTTGGGCGTGGACAGGCCCAGGGCCTTCCAGCCGGCGATGCCCAGCGTGCGCAGGGTCTCCATGTTGCGCTCGTAGATCATCTCCGCCTCCGGAAAGGCTTCCACGGCCCGGTCGATGCTCGCTTCGCGGATCAGGTGCAGGGTGGGGTAGGGCGAGCGGTTGGTGTAATTGGTGATGTCGTCCGCCTCGGTGCCCTCGAACTGGAAATCCGGGTGGAAGCTGGCGATCTGC
Organism: Rhodocyclaceae bacterium; assembly: GCA_035335645.1. Classification (GTDB taxonomy): domain Bacteria; phylum Pseudomonadota; class Gammaproteobacteria; order Burkholderiales; family Rhodocyclaceae; genus Zoogloea. The sequence continues at coordinate 4,088 of DAOQMM010000106.1, forward strand.
AGGACGCCGTCCAGTTCGTGCTCGCTGACCGCCTCGTCGGCGATCTGGGTGAGGTCGTTGAAGTCCAGGAAATCCGGGAACAACGTGGGATGCACCAGCAGCGTGGTGTCCGTCACCTCCGGATCGACCGCCGCCAGGTGGTCCAGCTCCCGGTCCAGGTCTTCCAGAAAGCCGTCGATGTGGCGAGCGTCGCTTACCACGATGCGGACCTGGTCCTTCACATAGACCGCTTTGGCGAAGGGGCACAGGTTGAGGCCGATGACGGCCTTCTCGATCCACGCCCGCGTGGCGGCGATGACTTCTTCGTGATTCATGGCTGGGGTTTCCGGCTGATTCCTGCGAGGGCCGCCATTTTGCCCTGATAATGTCGCCCTTTCATTGATTCAGCGCACGCCCATGTCCATCCAGTGGTTCCCCGGTCACATGACCTCCGCCCGCAAGAAGGCCGCGGAGAGCATGGAACGCATCGACGTGGTCATCGAGGTCGTGGACGCCCGCCTGCCGGAGGCCAGCACCAACCCCATGATCCGCGAACTGCGCGCCCACCGCCAGCGCCCCTGCCTGAAGATCCTCAACAAGGCCGACCTGGCCGACCCGGCCGTCACCGCCCGCTGGATCGCCTGGTACAACGCCCAGAAGGGCGTCTCCGCGGTGGCCCTGTCGTGCAAGAAGCCCGGCGACGTGGCCAAGGTGGTGGGCCTGTGCCGGACATTGGCGCCGCATCGCAACGACCGCCTCAAGCCCCTGCGCATGATGATCATGGGCATCCCCAACGTGGGCAAATCCACGCTGATGAACGCCCTGCTCAAGAAGCGCGTCGCCAAGGTGGGCGACGAGCCCGCCGTCACCAAGAGCCAGCAGGCCATCGACCTGTCGCCCACCGCGTCGTTGGTGGATACGCCGGGCATGATGTGGCCCAAGATCCTCCACGATTCCGACGGCTTCATGCTCGCCGCCAGCCACGCCATCGGCCGCAATGCCGTCATCGACGAAGAGGTCGCCAACTTCCTCGGCGGCCTGCTGCTGCAACGCTACCCGGCGCTGCTGGTCAAACGTTATGGGTTCCCCGTGGACGGCCTGGACGGCCCGGCCCTCGTCGAAGCCATCGGCCGCCGCCGCGGCTGTCTGCAGAAGGGCGGCGGGCTCGACCTGGAGAAGGCCTCCCTGATCCTGCTGCAGGATTACCGCGACGGCGCCCTCGGGCGCGTCAGCCTGGAGACCCCGGAGACCCGCGCCGTCATGCTCCAGGCCTATGCCGAGGCGCTGGCGCAGAAAGCTCAAGCGGCGGAAGATCGCCCCGAAGATTCCCCGGAGTAGACCCCGGCCGCGCGCGCGAGCCGGCAGTCTGCCGCGGATCTTTCGCCGTTCCTCCGACGGGACGCCGCCGTCTCTCCATCTCCGCAGGGGTTTCGATCCCGGAAGGCATGCCGCGCCATGACCCGTCCCAACAACGCCGCCCTCACCCGCAAGAAGATCCAGCTCGGCTTCCTGTGCGGCGCCTGCCTGGTGGCAGCCCTGGTCTCGGGCTGGCTGTGGCGCTCGTGGCAGGACGCGCGGACCTACGAGTTCTCCCATCTCTCCACCATCGCCGAGCTCACCGGCAATTCCCTCGACCAGTACTTCTCGCGCCACGAGCACCAGTTGCGTGTGCTGGGGCGCGACATCCTGCGCGAGGCGGCCGAACCCGACGCCTTCCCGGCCCTGCTGGCGCGCTTCAAGGAGAGCGAGCCCGACTGCCTCTTCCTCACCCTCTCCGCGGCTGACGGCACCCTGATTGCCACCGATTTCACCGGACCCCGCGAGACCCTCCCCAATACCCAGGATCTGCCCGGACGCCGTGCCGCGTACGAGGAACTGGCCCGTCAGGACCGCCTGAACATCGGCCGGCCCTTTGAAGGGCGCCTCATGAAGGCGTGGATCATGCCGCTGCGGCTGGGTGTGCGCGACGACACCGGCGCACTGCGCTACGTCATCAGCTGCACCCTGCCGCTGAGCCGTCAGCAGACCTTCTGGCAGAACCTCAGCCTGCCGCCGGACTCGTCCTTTGGCTTGCTGCGGGACGACGCCTATCTCGTCAGCCGCTATCCGCCGGCCCCCGACGGCAACCTGCAGGACACCTACGGCAAGCCCCGCGACGGTGCGCTGGTCATGCACCTGCGGGAGGCCGGCTTCCCCCACCGGGGCATCGTCTATGGCTACAACAGCGTCCTCCGCAAGGACACGCTGTTCGCCTACCAGCGCCTGGGCCACTACCCCCTCACCGTGTTCGTCACCACGCCGGGCGACGGCGCCCTCAACCGCTGGCTGGACCAGCTCTACCTGCCCAGCTTCCTGGCCCTCATCTCCCTCGTCGTCTCGGTGCTCATGTATCGCACCATCGCCCGGCGCATCGCCGTCTCGGAAGAGCTGGAGCGTTACCAGGGCCGCCTGGAAGAGCTGGTCGAGCAGCGCACCCACGAACTCGCCGACGCCAAATCCGCCGCCGAGACCGCGAGCCAGGCCAAGAGCCAGTTCCTCGCCAACATGAGCCACGAATTCCGCACGCCCCTCAACGGCCTGATGGGCATGCTGCGCCTCGCCCGCGGCCGCATGCGCGACCCCGCCGGCCTCGAACAGCTCGACAAGGCCGCCATCGCCGCCACCCACCTGGCCACCATCATCAACGACGTCCTCGACGTCTCCAAGATCGAAGCCGCCCAGCTCCAGCTCGAAGCCATCGAGTTCTTCCTGCCTCCGGTGGTGGACACCGCCTTCAGCATGAACACCGCGCGGGCCGCCGCCAAGGGCGTGAGCCTGCGCAGCGAGCTCACACCTGCCGTCGCCGCCCAGGCCTACGTGGGCGATCCCCTGCGCCTCGGGCAGATCCTCATCAACCTCGTCTCCAACGCCGTCAAATTCACGGAGCGAGGCTCGGTGACGGTCCTGGCGCGGCGGCTGGACCACACCGACAGCCGCGCGACGCTGCGTTTCGAGGTCATCGACACCGGCATCGGCATTCCCCGCGACCAGCAGGACCGCCTCTTCAGCGCCTTTGAGCAGGCCGACAGCTCCACGACCCGCAAGTACGGCGGCACCGGCCTCGGTCTCGCCATCTGCAAGCGCCTCGTCGAGTTGATGGGTGGCCGCATCGGTCTGGACAGTGAAATCGGCCGGGGCTGCACCGTGTGGTTCGAGATCACCCTCCCTGTCACCGCCGGCAGGCCCGCGGCGGACGCCGCCCCCGACCTGGACGCCCTCGAAGCCGAAATCCGTGCCCGTCACGCCGGCAAGATCGTGCTGGTCGTCGAGGACGAACCCATCAACCAGGAAATCACCCGCTGCAATCTGGAAGACATCGGCCTCGTCGTCCAGGTCGCCGGCAACGGCCAGGAAGCCGTCGCCATGGCCGGGCAGACCGACTACGCCCTGATCCTGATGGACATGCAGATGCCCGTCATGAACGGCCTCGACGCCACCCAGGCGATCCGCCGCGGCGCCCGCAACGCCCGCACCCCCATCCTCGCCATGACCGCCAACGCCTTCGTCGAAGACCGCGACCTGTGCCTCGCCGCGGGCATGAACGGGCACATCGCCAAGCCGGTGGAGCTGGCGGTGCTGTATCGCGAGGTGCTGGCGTGGCTGGGTTCGGACGCGTGAGGGCGGGGCGTCGCGGGCGGCCGTCCGTTCCCGCGGGGTGTTCCGGATCGAAAGGCTGAGTGTGCCGGCGTCTCGGCGCGTCGCGTGCGTCGCCCGAGCCTGCATGTCCGCGCTTTCCAGTCCGTCGTCGCGCGCCATGTCCGGTTCGAATCCCCGCCGTAAAGTTGGGTAAAAGTCCCGCCCCCGCAGACCCCGCCCCCTAGAATCGCCGGCGTGTGCTGAATCGCTGGTCTTCATGGCTCCCGTTCCAAAATTGATCGTGCTCCTGCTGGGGGGAATCCTGGCGGGCTGTGCCGTGCCCAGGGTGGGGCCGGACTATCAGACGCCGCAGGCAGAACTGCCCGCCGTGTGGACCGCGCAGCTTCCGGACGCGTCTGCGAACGCCCCTGACGCCGCCGCCCTGGCGCGCTGGTGGACCCAGTTCGACGATCCCGCGCTCGACCGCCTCGTCGGCGAGGCCCTGAGCCAGGGGCTCGACGTCCGGCTGGCCCAGGCGCGGGTGCAGCAGGCGCGGGCGAGTCGCCAACTGGCGGAGGCGGGGCTGTCTCCCACCGTTGCCGCGTCGGCGGGCGGCACGCGCAGCAAGAGCTCCCAGGCGGTGGCGGCGGTGCCGACGCGCACGCTCTACGATGCGGGCTTCGACGCGAGCTGGGAGCTCGATCTCTTCGGCGGCACGCGTCGCGGCATCGAGGCGGCCCAGGCGGACGTGGCGGCGAGCCAGGCGAGCCTGGAACAGGTGCGGGTGACGCTGGTCGCCGAAGTGGCGCGCAATTACGTGGACCTGCGCGCCGCCCAGCAGCGCATCCGCATCGCCCGCGACAATCTGGCGAGCCAGCGCGAGACCCTGCAGATCACCGAGTGGCGCTATCAGGCCGGGCTGGCGCGGGCCAGCGAGGTGGAGCAGGCGCGCACCGCCGAGGCCCAGACGCGGGCGGGCATTCCGGATCTGGAGATCGACCTGGTCGCCGCGCAGAACCGGCTCGCCGTGCTCCTCGGGCGTGCGCCGGGCAGCCTGCACGATCAACTGGCGGCCGTGAAGCCGCTGCCCGCCTTGCCCACGCAGCTCGCCACCGGCATTCCGGCGGACGTGCTGCGCCAGCGCCCGGACATCGTGGCCGCCGAGCGCACCCTGGCGGCGGAAACGGCGCGGGTCGGGCAGAAGCTGGCCCAGCGCTTCCCCAGCCTGAGCCTGTCCGCGTCCTTCGGCTGGCAGGCCTACAGCACCGCCGCCCTGGGCGGGGCCGCCAACGCGGCCCGCGCGCTGGGCGCCACCCTGGCCACCACCCTGTTCGACGGCGGCCGCCTGCGCAGCCAGGTGGACGTGCAGAGCGCGGTGCAGGAACAGGCGCTGGTGGCCTACCAGAGCACCGTATTGACGGCCCTGGAGGAGGTGGAGAACGCCCTCAAGAGCCACGCCGCGGCGCGGGAACGCTTCGCCGCGCGGCAGGCGGCGGCCGAGGCGGCACGTAATGCGGCCGACCTGTCGCGCAAGCTCTATCAAGCGGGGCTGGCGGACTTCCAGCAGGTGCTGGAGACCCAGCGCACCCAGTTGTCGGCGGAAGACAGCCTGGCCACCGCCGACGCCAGCCTGCGCACCAGCCTCATCAGCCTGTACAAGGCCCTCGGCGGCGGATGGGATGCCGCTGCCCGGAACGGAACATCATGAACGACACCTCTTCCTCCGACAGTCTCAAGCAGTTGCTCGACCAGGCGCCCCGCGGTGGGCGCGGCGTGGCGTGGCGACGCTGGCTTTGGGCCGGCGGCCTCGTCCTCGTGCTGGGCGGCGTCTTTGTGGCCCTGCGTGGCGACAAGGGCGCGGGCGGGCATTACCTCACCGAGGCCGCCGAGCGGGGCGCACTGGTGGTGACGGTGTCCGCCACCGGCACCCTGCAGCCCACCACCTCGGTGGACGTGGGCAGCGAGCAGTCCGGCACCCTCGCCGAGGTGCTCGTTCAGGAAAACGACCGGGTGAAGCAGGGCCAGCTGCTGGCGCGCCTCGATCTGGCCAAGCTCCAGGACGCGGTGAGCAAGTCGCGGGCGGCGCTGGCGGCGGCGGAAGCCTCGGTGGCCCAGGCGCGGGCGACGGTGGCGGAATCCCGCGCCTCGCTGGCGCGCATGCGCCAGGTGGCCGAGCTCTCCGGCGGCAAGGTGCCGTCCAAGACCGAACTGGAGACCGCCGAAGCCACCCTGGAGCGGGCCGTGGCCAACGAGGCCAGCGCGCGGGCCACGGTGATGCAGGCCCAGGCTGCCCTCAAGACCGACGAGACCAATCTGTCCAAGGGCACCATCCGTTCGCCGGTGAATGGCGTGGTCCTGTCCCGCAAGGTGGAGCCCGGCCAGAGCGTGGTGGCGGCCATGACCATCCCCGTGCTGTTCACCCTCGCCGAAGACCTGACCGCCATGGAGCTCCAGGTCAAGGTGGACGAGGCCGACGTGAGCAGCGTGCGCCTGGGCCAGCCGGCCAGCTTTACGGTGGCCGCGTGGCCGGCGCGGACCTTCCCGGCGACCATCGAACGGGTCGGCATCGGCTCCACCATCACCGACAACGTGGTCACCTACAAGACCGTGCTGGCCGTCAAGAACGACGACCTGGCCCTGCGTCCGGGCATGACGGCCACCGCCTCCATCGTCACCGCCAAACGGGACGACGCCCTGCTGGTGCCCAACGCGGCCCTGCGCTTCACGCCCCCGGCCCGCGGTGCGGACGCCCGCCAGGGCAGCTTCGTCTCCAGCCTGCTGCCGCGCCCGCCCTCCGAGACCAAGCATTCCACCGCAGCCCCCGCCGGCAGTCCCCAGGTGTGGGTGCTGGGCGACGACGGCCCGCGGGCCGTTCCGGTGAAGACCGGCGTCAGCAACGGGCGCCAGACCGAGATCCTGGGCGGCGAGCTGAAACCCGGCATGGCGGTCATCACCGAATACCAGGAAGGCCGCCCATGAGCGCCGAGCGCGCCGAGCCCCTCATCCGGCTCGTCGGCGTCACCAAGACCTACGGCGAGGGCGGCGTGGCCTACCAGGCTTTGCGCGGCATCGACCTGGAGGTGGCCGCCGGCGAGTTCGTGGCCATCATGGGCCCCAGCGGATCGGGCAAATCCACGGTGATGAACATCCTCGGCTGCCTGGATACGCCCACCAGCGGCGCCTATCTCTTCCGCGGCATCCACGTGGAGCAACTGGACCGCAACCAGCGCGCCCTGCTGCGCCGCCACAGCCTGGGCTTCGTGTTCCAGGGCTTCAATCTGCTGGCGCGCACCTCCGCCCAGGAGAACGTGGAGCTGCCCCTGCTGTACCGGGGCGAAACGGCGCCGGCGCGCCACGCCGCGGCCCGCGCGGCCCTCGACCGCGTCGGCCTGGCGGGCTGGGAACCCCACACCCCGGCCGAACTCTCCGGCGGACAACAGCAGCGCGTCGCCATCGCGCGGGCCATCGTCACCCAGCCGGACGTGCTGCTGGCCGACGAACCCACCGGCAACCTGGACAGCCAGCGCAGCCACGAGATCATGGCGCTCCTCGTCGAACTCAACCGCAAGCAGGGCATCACCGTGCTGATGGTGACCCACGAGCCCGACATGGCGGCCTACGCCCGGCGCATCGTCACCTTTGTCGATGGCCGCGTGGCGCGGGACGAAGCCGTTCCGGAGCGGGCCCTATGAGCAGCGTGCTGGTCAGCGCCTTCCTCCTCGCCCTGCGGGAGATCCGCCGCAACCTGATGCGCTCCTTCCTCACCGTGCTGGGCATCGTCATCGGCGTGGCGGCGGTGGTGACCATGGTCACCCTCGGCAACGGCGCCACGCGGGCCGTGTCGGACCAGATCTCCAGCCTCGGCAGCAACCTCTTGATGGTCCGTCCCGGCCAGCGCCTCGGCCCCGGCCGCGACAGCGCGGGCGCGCCGGCCTTCAAACGGGCCGACGCCGAAGCCCTGCGCACCCAGCTCACCGGCATGGACGAAGTGGTGCCGGTGGCGGGCAGCTCCGTCACCGTGGTGGCCGGCAACAACAACTGGTCCACCACCGTGAGCGGCACCACCAACGGCTACCTCAAGGCCGGCAACTGGAAGATCGCCAGCGGCCGCGCCTTTCAGGACGACGAGGAGCGCGCCGGCAAGTCCGTGTGCGTCATCGGCGCCACCGTGCGGCGCGAACTCTTTGGCACCCGCAACCCCCTGGGCGACGAGATCCGCGTCAAGACCTTCGCCTGCCAGGTGGTGGGCCTGCTGGCCGCCAAAGGGCAGGGCGCCATGGGCATGGACCAGGACGACACCGTGCTGATGCCCCTCGCCACCGTGCAGCGCCGCCTCACCGGCACCCAGGACGTGTCCACATTGATGGTGTCCCTGCACGACGGCGTGGACGCCAAACCCGTCATGGCCCAGATCCGCGCCCTGCTGCGGGAACGCCGCAAGCTGGCCGACAACGAGGCCGACAACTTCAACGTGATGGACACCAAACAGATCGCCGAGACCCTCTCCGGCACCATCCGCACCATGACCGGCCTGCTCGGCGCCGTGGCGGCCGTGAGCCTGCTGGTGGGCGGCATCGGCATCATGAACATCATGCTCGTGTCCGTCACCGAACGGACGCGGGAGATCGGCATCCGCCTCGCCATCGGCGCCCTGGAACACGAGGTGCTGCTGCAGTTCCTCATCGAAGCCGTGGTGCTCTCCGCCTGCGGCGGGCTCATCGGCATCCTCCTCGCCCTGCTCGCCTGCGTCGCCCTCTCCGCCCTGCTGAGCATGCCCTTCCTCTTCAACACCGGCATCAACCTGCTGGCCTTCCTCTTCTCCGCCCTCATCGGCGTCGTGTTCGGCTACATGCCCGCCC
>DAOQMM010000107.1:0-12319 GCA_035335645.1 Rhodocyclaceae bacterium
ACACTGCCCGCAGGATCCACGAGGGTGGCTGACACCGACAGGGTCGAAGCTTCAGCGGGGCGCGCGACCACGGTGTCCCAATGCCCCGCCGTCAGGTCGGCGCCGGTGACGACGTGGCGCTGTTCGCCGCTGCCGTCGCTCAGGACGATCACGTCGCCCACCTTGGCCCCGGCCGGCAGCCCGACACGGACCGCGACGGTGGTGGCCGTGCCCAGTTCTGCTGCGTTCAGCACGCCATCGTTGTTGGCGTCCTGGAGAATCGTCACCGTCGGCGCAGCGGGCACCGTGAGCGTGCTGTTCTCGGCAGCCAGCCCCTGTACGTCGGTCGCCTGGGGATCGCCGAAGGCAAAGGCCAGCGGCGAGACGTTTTCCAGGATGCGCACCAGCCGCACGAAGTTATGCCCTTCGTCGCCGACGCCGCCACCCGGCAGGCCGGCTCCCGGGGCATCGAGGTCCAGATCCTTGCCTTCGCTCAGCAGCCGCAGCACATCCTTGATGCTGTCGGCCGCCACGGCATTTTCGGAGACATCCACGTGACCGGAGCCGAGCAACTCGGGATCCAGTTTCACCGACTGGTCGGGCTTGACAGCCAGGTGCTCGCCGTTGGCAAGGGTCAGCTCCACCGTGGCGCCGTCACGCGTAACGACCACCTCGCCTTCCCGCACGCTGTCCCCCGGACGGATCGCCCTGAGATGACCGGCGGTGTCGCGCGCAAAGGCCTTGCCGGTGACGTGAAGGACGGTGGCGATGGAAGGGGTCGAAGCCATGACAGTCTCCAGGAGGGTTGCCGGCGATCGGACCGGCAGACGGAATGCGTATCGGGATGCAGTCTAGCGGTCGGCGACAAGCACTTGAATTGTCCTGGTGGACAATGCACGCGGGCCGACGCGGAACTCAGGCCGCAGGGAGCAGCTGTGCGTCGCGCCCCAGTGCGAGCACCAGTTGCAAGCGATCGCGCACCCCCAGTTTTTCAAAGGCTGCGCTGAGGTGGGCCTTGACGGTCCGTTCGGTAATGCCGAGCTGGCGGGCGACTTCCTTGTTGGTCCCACCCCGTGCCACGGCGAGCACCGCCTCCCGCTCTCGTGGCGAGAGACGCTGAAGCCCGGCCGGCACGCTCGCAGGACGGGACGTCACCGCAAAGGTGGCGCCGAGGACCCGCCCCATCAATTCCGGCCGCAGCCAGAGTCCGCCATGGCGCACGACCGTTGCCACCTGATGGAAGATCTCGGGCGCGGCCAGGCGGTGGCAATACCCCGCTGCGCCGGCCTGAAGGACCCGGAGCGCGCCCGCCGCGTCCGGCTCGGCATCGAGCGCCACAATCGGAATATCCGGATGGAGGCTGTGCAGGGACGCGATGAGCGCCTCGGAGACACCACCGTCCTGGCAGACATCGACCCACAACACGGCCGGGCGGTCAAACGCACGCCCCGTCACCGCCTCGGGTGACAAGGTTCCGCCCCCCGGAAAGGCGCTCCGCCACCGGTCAAGGAGATCCGGCCTGCGGCTCACCGCCCATTGATTCGTCTTCACGTGATCCGGCACGTCCCCCCCGCACGGCTAGAATCGGACTCTTCCCGGCGCTGCGTCGCCTCCGCGGCATCGCCGCGGCCACGCGACGTCACATAAATTGACGCGCCGGATCGTCCCTTGATGTAGACCTTACGGATTTGCAGGCAAATTACTTGAGTCCGGCCCTGCACATCCCATTTCACCCGCATGAGCGCCCTCCTCCCATCCTCCCCCGACACTGCCCGGCCAGCCCTGATTGCCCCCGTCCTGCTGCTGACCCGCGATGCAGCCCTCGCAGCACGCTGGCAATCCGTCAGCGCTCACCCGCAGGTGGCAACGGACACCGACGCCCTGACGGGTTGGCATGCCGCGGGTCGGCGCCTGGTGCTGGCCGATCTGCGTCTTCGGGACGCGCACCGCGTCCCCCTGTGGGAAAGCCCGGCATGGCGGGCGCACGGGTCCGGGTTGGCCGTGATGGCCCTGTCGATGGCGCCATCCGACGACGAAGGCCTCGCCGTTCTGCAGGCCGGCGCCTGCGGTTATGGACACGCGCTGCTGCCTGCCACACACCTGCATCAGGCGCTGGAGATCATCGAAAAGGGTCAGCTCTGGGTCGGGCGCGCCCTGCTTGCGCGTCTGCTGCATCGGGTCGACGAACGTCTGCGCCCGACGTCGCCGCCGGCATGGGCCGTACCGCTCACACCCCGTGAACAGGAGGTCGCGCGTCTCGCCGCACAGGGCGCCAGCAACAGCGTCATTGCCACGACACTGGGAATCACCGAGCGGACCGTCAAGGCCCACCTGACAGCGGTGTTCGCCAAACTGGAGGTTGCCGACCGCCTGCAGCTGGCTTTACGTGTCCACGGAGTACGTTGATGCGCCCTGCTCGCGTCAGCGACCCGCCCGGCGCGACGCCTCCGGCCCGGTCATGCCAACCACCCCCAGCGCCGCCGCTGCAGCCCATTCCTCTGCGCTGTACACCTGCTCGGCATAGACGGCCACATGAAGTCCATGGGCGACATCCACAATGGCTTTCACGAGGCGCTGGTTCGCCTCGTTATCGGGCAGACCGGCCACGAAACTGCCATCCAGCTTGAGATAGGACAGGCGCAAGGCATACAGGCGGGGCAAGGCGGCCAGCTGGCGCCCGAAGTGTTCGATCCCCAGCGCGGCCCCGTGACGGGCCAGCACGTCGGCCAAGGCCTCCAGCCCGGCCAGACGGGCGTCGAGCCCCCGCTCGCTCACCTCCACCGCCACGCGCGATGCCGCGCTGCCGGCCCCCGCGAGCAACACGTCCAGGCGGTCGAGGAAGCCCGGCTCCGTCAATGACCGGGGTGCGACATTCACGGCCACCGGGTCGGCCCCCTCCGGGAGGCGCAGCAGCGCCAGGCGCAAGGCCTCCAGATCGCACGCCGCCGCCAGGCCCACCCGCACCGCAGCCGGCATGAAGTGGCCGGCACTCATCACGCTCCCCTCCGCGGTCGTCAGACGCAGCATGAACTCCCGGTGGATCAGACGTCCGTCGTTGGCCAGTAAGGGGTACTCCGCCAGGGCGAAGCGGCGTTCGGCCAAGGCGTGCTCCAGCGCGCCGCGCCAGCCTTCCTGCCCCGGAACCGGGAGATCACCCACTGTCGCGTGGGCCGGGCTATCGCCACTTTCCGCCTGCATCAGGCACAGATCGAGGCGCGCCATCAGGTCGGTGATCGCCTCAGCCTGACGGTAGACCGTCGCCGCGCCCACGAGACGCATCGGTTCCTCGTCACTCTCCAGGCGCAGGTCCAGCGCCTTCACCGCGGCGCGAGCCCGCTCGAGGGTCTGCTGCGCCGCATCGGAATCCCCTCCGGGATGGAGGAATGCGAAATCGGCGCCTCCGATGCGTGCCAGCAGGATCTCCTCCAGCCCGTCCTGGGAGGTGCGCAAGGCCTCGGCCAGCGCCGCAAGCCATTCATCGGTCCGGGCGCGCCCGAGCGTCTTGTTGACCCGGCCGAGATCGTCCACCCGCAGCAGCCCGATGGTGCCGGAAGGCGGCGCGGTGACATCGCTCAGCGCCCGCCGCAATTCACCGAAGAAGCTGGCGCGATTGAACAGGCCGGTCACCGGATCATGGGTCGCCTCGTCACGCAGTGACTCGATGCGCCCTGCCTGTTCGGCAAACAGAGACTGGACCCGCTCGGACATGTGATTGAGGGCGCGTGCCATGCTGCGCAGTTCGATCACCCTCGGTTCGGCCAGGATACGGAAATGTCCGGCGCCGACCGCCTCCGCCTGCTCTGCCATGTCCTGCAACGGCCGTCGCACCCACCGGAGCAGCGCCGACACCGCCACCGCCCAGAACAGGCCGATGGCCAGCATCAGGCTGCCCAGCTGGAGGCAGCCCTTCCAAAGGGCGCGGTAGGCGTAGCCCCGTGCGGCAGTGACCGTCACCTGACCGAGCTGGTGCCAGCCGTCGCTCACCAGGGCCTGTCCGGGGCGGGCCTCCATCGGCAGCAGATCCGGCAGCCACGCCGGCACGCCTTCGGCGGTGTCCGGCTGGTTACGCTCCACGATCACCTGACCGGCGGGATCGGTGAGGCGGATCGAGCGGAAATGGCCGCCATCGAACAAGGCCGCCACCAGCAGCTCCAGCGTCGCCCGGTCCTTGCTCTGCTGGGACATGGACAGGGCCAGGGACACCGCCCCGTCGTTGGCCTGGGCAAGCAGCTGCTGTTCGAAGTAATTGCGCGCGGTGATCAGGCTGATGCCGAAGGCGCCGCTCAGCACCACCGCCATCGCCACCACCACGCTGACCCACAACTGTCTCAAGAGCGACATGACCGGCCTCCGATCCACCATCCAGGCCCGCCCTGCGCGGGGCTCATCACGTTCATGGTTCATATCCTTCCGCGCGCATGCGCACGAGCAGCTCCGGCCAGCGTGACACCCGATCCACCGGGGACGCGACCTGATTGGCCGTTCCGACGAAGATGCCCTGGGAATTGAAACTGTATACCGGGGCCAGATCCGGTCGCGAACTTGCCGGCCGGATGTCCCGGATCAGATTGTCGAGAATCAGCGGTACCGAATCTGGCGTCGGGTAATAGCTCAGGACCATGTGGGCCAGGAACACCGAGCTGCCGGGTCCGCCAACCCGCGCCTTGACGTAGGTCAGTCGCAGGCGCGCGTCCGAAACGCCCAGGTCACGAAGGGAAAAATACTTGGCGATCACGAAATCCTCGCAATCCCCCACGCCCCGCGCCAGCACTTCCAGCGGCGTCGCCCAGTAGTCGGCCTGACCCCAGGCCTCCACATCATCCACGAAGCGCACGCGCCGGTTGAAGAACTCATTTACCCGGCGCAGCTGATCCTCCTCGGGCAGGTCCCGCCAGCTCGCCATGCTCCCACGCCAGACCTCCACGGCCTCCGCGGCCGCGGCACCGTACCGCTGCTGAGCCAGCAGGCGCATGCGGTCACCGTTCAGCCCGGACCACCCCGCACGTCCCAGCACCAGGACCATTGTGGCCCCCAGCACACCGTCACGGATGCCTTTTATCCAGCGAGGGTAATCGGCGCAAAATACATTCATCCGGGATACGCGCGCACAATGCGCACGGGTCATGACAGGAAACTGAAATCAGCCGCGCGTGGAGCACCGGCCCTTGAATCTCTCCAAACATCGGCGCAAGTCCGCGAAAATTAAGGAATCGCGCAAAGCGGCCGACAAATGTAAAAAGTTCATACGTACCCCTCAAAAGCAGGGTGACAGGGGCAGGAATGAACAAATATTCCGCATTCTGCGCATATTCCGGCGCATAGAATCCATTCATGCGGACGTTGTACGTTGATGCGCCTGGACGCGCAAACGTTCGATTCACCGGAAAAAATCACAACATCATGTTCATTGCCAAGACTTTGCCCGCCTGTCTGAGCATCGCATTCGCGACCTGCGCCAGTACTGCTGCATGCGCCGCCGGCACGCTGCCGGACGCCGTCGAAAAGGCCATCCTGCGCAACCCCGAGGTGCTTGCGCGGCTGCATGAATATCAGGCCGCCGATGCGGAAAGGGATGTGGCGCGCGGCGGCTATTTTCCACGGGTCGATCTTCAGGCATACACCGGGCGCGAGCGCCGCGACACGCCCGTCACGCCGACCACCACCTACAGCCGTCCGGGCGCCCAGCTCCAGCTGCGTCAGCTGCTCTTCGACGGTTTCGCCACCCGCAACGACGTCAAACGCCTCGGCTACGCCCGCGCCGTGCGCTACTTCGAACTCCTCGGCACCAGCGACGACACGGCGCTGGAAGCCTCGCGCGCCTATCTCGACGTCCTGCGTTACCGCGAGCTGTCCGATCTGGCCAAGGAAAACTGGGCCGTCCACAAGGAAACCGTCGATCAGATCGAGCGCCGCGTGAAGGCCGGCGTCGGACGCCGCGTTGACCTCGAACAGGCCTTTGGCCGCCTCGCCCTGGCGCAATCCAACTGGCTCACCGAAACCTCCAACCTGCATGATGTCAGCCGCCGCTTCGAGCGCGTGGTCGGCGACGCACCGGATGAACGCCTGGCGCCGGCGCCGGTGTTCTCCGACAAGCTGCCAGGCGATAAGGAAGTGATCGCCCAGGCCGTCCGCAACAACCCCGGCTTCCGCGCCGCCGTCGCCAACATTCGCGCCTCCCGCGCCAATGTGGACGTCCAGCGCGCCAACTACGCGCCCACGGTGCAGCTGCTGGCCAGCACCGGCATGGACAAAAATCTGCTCGGCGTCACCGGCGAGACCAACACCAGTGCGGTGCAGGTGCTGCTCAACTGGAATCTCCTCAAGGGCGGCTCCGACGAAGCGCGCATCCGCCAGTCCCACGAACAGCTCTACACCGCCACCGACCTGCGCGACAAGGCCTGCCGCGACGTCCGCCAGACGACCGCCATCGCGTGGAACGACGTGCGCAAGCTCAAGGAGCAGCTCACCTACCTCGAGCAGCACCAGCTCTCCACCGAAAAGGCCCGCGATGCCTATCGCCAGCAGTTCGACATCGGGCAGCGCAGCCTGCTGGACGTGCTCAACACTGAAAACGAGCTGTTCGAGGCCAAACGCGCCACGGCCAATGCCCGCTTCGACATGACGCTGGCCGAATTGCGCGTGCTGGCCAGCGCCCACCAGATCCTGCCGGCGGTGCAGCTCGCCCCCATCGCCAAGACCGGTCCCGACGAGGCGGGCGCCACGGAACCCGCTGACGACGAAGCTCTGCGCTGCAGTGCCGATGTGCCGGTGGTCGCCCCGCTCGATACCGCTGGCGCCCTGCAGGGACGCCCGCAACCCGCCGCGACACCGCTGCCCGCAACAACGGCCATGCCGGTTGTTGCGCCGAACGCTGCGACGGCTCCGCTCTCGCCGCTCGAACCATTGCTCAAATCCTGGGCCGCAGCCTGGTCTGCCAAGGATCTGAAGGCTTATCGCAGCTTCTACTCGAGCCAGTTCAAACCAGACCAGGGTACGCCCGAGGCCTGGCTGGCCATGCGGGAAAAGCGCGTCACCAAGCCGGGCAGCATCGCCGTCGAGGTGGACAAGCTCAGCACCCGCAACCTGTCCGCCACCTCGGCCGAAGCCAGCTTCGTCCAGCACTACACATCGTCCGGCTACTCGGACGTGATGAACAAGACGCTCCAGTTCCAGCTGGAGAACGGTCAGTGGAAGATCGTGCGGGAATCCAATCGCTGAGTCTGCGTCACCGCAAACGTGCAAAGGGAGCCACACGGCTCCCTTTGCGTTTCAAGCTGCCGGCGGTCTTCAGAGATGGGGCTGGATGATGCGGCGATAGAACTCGTGGAAGTGCTGCATCCCGTCCTCATAGGGCGACTGATACGGCCCCACCTCGTTACGGCCTTCCTTGAGCAGCGCCAATCGCCCCCGGTCCATGCGCTCACCGATGTCGTCGTCCTCAATGGCCGTTTCCATGTAAGCGGCCTGCTCGGCTTCGACGAAGTCCCGCTCGAATTCCAGGATCTCCTCGGGGTAATAGAACTCGACCACGTTGGTGGTCTTGTGCACGTCCGTCGGGATCAGCGTACTCACCACGAGCACATGGGGATACCACTCCACCATGATGTTGGGGAAGTAGGTCAGCCAGATCGCGCCATGCCGGGGCAGTTCACCGTTGTAATAGGTGAGCACTGCCTGATGCCAGCGCTCGTAGGTCATGGACCCCGGCTTCTTGAGGGAGGTGATGCCCACCCGCTGCACCGAGTACCACTCCCCGAACTGCCAGGTCAGATCGTCGCAGGTGACGAACTGGCCAAGTCCGGGATGGTAGGGCTCCACGTGATAATCTTCCAGATAGACCTCGATGAAGGTCTTCCAGTTGTAATTGCACTCATGGATCTCGACGCGGTCGAGCTTATAGCCCGAGAAATCCAGATCCTGCGCCACATTCATCCCGCCCAGATCCACGTTGGCCGAACGGGGCCCCTTGAACAGCAGGCCGTGCCAGTTTTCCAGCCTGTGGCGATCCAGGTTGAGGCAGGGGTTGTTCTGGAAATGCGGCGCACCGATCAACAACCCGTCCGGGTTGTAAGTCCAGCGATGGATCGGGCAGACGATGTTGCGCTCAGCCGTTCCGGAGCCCTCCATCATGATCGCCTGGCGATGGCGACAGATGTTGGACATGCGATAGAACCCGTCATCGCGCTGCACCAGCATCTGCGCGTGATCGAGCCACTCCAGGGAACGGAACTGGTTCACTTCCGGCACCATCAGCGCGTGGCCGACGTAGCCGGGACCGGCATCGAAGAGGAGGCGTTTCTCCAATTCGAAGATTTTTTCGTCGAAATACCACGATACCGGCAGTTGGGAAACTGCCGGCGCCAGATGTGCATGGGAAGTGATGTCAGACATCCCGAACCCCCTTTTCGTAAACGAAAGCCCGAAACGTAAAACGGAGTATTATATAGCATCACCAATTTGACCAGTAGGGCTTGTTGCGCTATTTTTACCGTTTGCCCTGAGCGGTCCCGGCCCATGGTCAAGACTAAAGCCTCCACCCCGCCGAGTTTCGAAACGGCTGTCGCCGAGCTGGAGTCCATCGTCCAGGAAATGGAATCCGGCCAGTTGCCCCTCGATGAAGCCCTGACCCGCTACCAGCGCGGTACCGCCCTGCTCCGCCATTGCCAGGACGTCCTGGACAAGGCCGAGCAGACCCTTCGCACCATCGAGGCCGGTGCGCCGGCCGCCGCGGGTGACTCCGACGCATGAACACCTCTTTCGCCCACTGGATGGCCGATGTCCAGGCCCGCACCGAAGCCGCTCTCGACCGCGCCCTGCCGGCCGCCGGCATCGCACCGGAACGCCTTCACGATGCCATGCGTTACGCCGTACTCGGTGGCGGCAAGCGGGTTCGCCCGCTCCTCGTCCACGCGGCAGGCCTCCTGTCGGGCGCCACGCCGGAACATCTCGACCGGGCCGCCTGCGCCGTCGAGATGATCCACGCCTATTCCCTCGTGCATGACGACATGCCCTGCATGGACAACGACGTCCTGCGCCGTGGCAAACCCACCGTTCACGTCCAGTACGACGAGGCCACCGCACTGCTCGTCGGCGACGCCCTCCAGACCCAGGCCTTCCTGCACCTGGCCGAGGCACCCGTGTGTGATGACCCGATGCGCCAGATCGGCATGCTGCGCCTGCTCGCCCAGGCCTCGGGGTCCCGCGGCATGGCCGGCGGTCAGGCCATCGACCTTGACTCGGTGGGCAGTCAGCTCAGTCTGGCCGAACTTGAATTCATGCACATCCACAAGACAGGCGCCCTGATTCGGGCCGCACTGCTTCTCGGGGTACAATGCGGCCGCGCGTTGCCCGAAACCGAACTGGACAACCTGGATCACGTTGGCAAGGTCATTGGTCTGCTCTTCCAGGTGGTCGACGACATCCTCGATACCGAGGCCGACACCGCCACCCTCGGCAAGACGGCTGGCAAGGATGCCGCCCACGACAAGCCGACGTACGTGAGCCTGCTCGGAGTGGTCCGCGCGCGCGAACTGGCCGGCGAACTGTGCCAGGACGCCCTCGACCGGCTTGCCCGATTTGGCGACAGCGCCCATCGTCTCTGCGAACTGACCCGCTTCATCGTGCAGCGTCAGTTCTGAACCGAATCCACGTCATTTGCCCTCAACGCCCGGAATGCCCTCCGCCACGTCGCCTGCCACGCCCCGAACCCCCTTGCTCGAACGCATCGAGTCGCCCGCCGATCTGCGCAAGCTGGCTCCGGCCGAGCTCAAGCCTCTGGCCGACGAACTGCGCAGCTTCCTGATTGACTCGGTCTCCCGTACCGGCGGTCACCTCTCGTCCAACCTGGGCACGGTGGAACTGACGATCGCCCTGCACTACGTCTTCAACACGCCGGAGGACCGCATTGTCTGGGACGTGGGTCACCAGACCTACGCCCACAAGATCCTCACCGGCCGCCGTGAGGCCATGGCCGGCCTGCGCCAGTATCACGGCATCTCCGGCTTCCCGCGGCGCTGCGAAAGCCCCTACGACACGTTTGGCACGGCCCACTCGTCCACCTCCATCTCGGCCGCCCTGGGCATGGCCGAGGCAGCCCGACTGCGCGGCGAGGATCGACGCGCCATCGCTGTCATCGGCGATGGCGCCATGTCGGCAGGCATGGCCTTCGAGGCCCTCAACAACGCCGGTGACATCCACGACACCAATCTGCTGGTGATCCTCAACGACAACGAGATGTCCATCTCGCCGCCCGTGGGCGCCCTCAACAAGCACCTGTCGCGCCTGCTCTCGGGACGCATCTACAACGGCGCCCGCAAGATCGGCAAACGTTTCCTGGAAAACCTGCCCCCGCCGGTCTTCGAACTGGCCAAGCGCACCGAGGAACACGTCAAGGGCATGATGATGCCCGGCACCCTGTTCGAGGAGTTCGGGTTCAACTACATCGGCCCCATCGACGGTCACGACCTGGACGCCCTCCTCCCCACCCTGCAGAACCTGCGCACCCTCAAGGGCCCCCAGTTCCTGCACGTGATCACCCGCAAGGGCCAGGGCTACAAGCTCGCCGAGGCCGACCCCATCCTCTACCACGGCGTTTCCAAGTTCGACCACGCCGCCGGCATTGCCACCGGCAAGGATGCCAAGGGCGGCGGCAAGCTCACCTACACCCAGGTCTTCGGCGACTGGCTGTGCGACATGGCGGCTCAGGACGAGCGCCTCGTCGCCATCACCCCGGCCATGCGCGAAGGCTCGGGCATGGTGCGCTTCGCCAGGGAATTCCCGTCCCGCTTCTACGACGTGGGGATCGCCGAGCAGCACGCCCTCACCTTCGGCGCAGGCCTCGCCTGCGAAGGCTTCCGCCCGGTGGTCGCGATCTACTCCACCTTCCTGCAGCGCGCCTACGACCAGTTCATCCACGACGTCGCCCTGCAGAACCTGCCCGTGATGATGGCCATCGACCGGGCCGGGCTGGTGGGCGCCGACGGCGCAACCCACCACGGCGCCTTCGACCTGTCCTACCTCGCCTGCATCCCCAACCTCACGCTCTTCTGCCCGGCCGACGAAGACGAATGCCGGCAGATGCTGTACACCGCCTACCACCACAACGGTCCCACGGCGGTCCGCTACCCGCGCGGCAGCGGCCTGGGTATCGCGCCACAGGCGGCCATGCACACCCTGCCCATCGGCAAGGGCGAAATCCGCCGCGAAGGCCGCCGTACCGCCCTGCTCGCCTTCGGCAGCCTGCTCGCGCCAGCCCTGCAGGTCGGCGACGCGCTGGACGCCACCGTCGCCAACATGCGCTTCGTCAAACCCATCGACCGGAATCTGATCCTCGATCTGGCCGCCCGTCACGAGCTGCTGGTGACACTGGAGGAAAACGCGGTGATCGGTGGTGCCGGTTCGGAAGTGGCCCGTGTGCTCGCCGAAGCAGGTGTCCCGGTCCGCCTGATCCAGATGGGCCTGCCCGACCGCTTCGTCGATCACGGCGACCAGACCCAGCTGATGGCCGAAGTCGGGCTCGACGCGGCCGCCATCTGCGCCCGCATAGCGCAGGTCTATCCGCAGAATAGTTGAGAAAAATTGTCGGGAAATGATAGGATCGACGCTCCATGGGGCGTCAGATCCCTTTACCCGTAGAAACACCGAGAACAGTCATGACCGTGCAACAGACCCCTTCAGCGATCCCGGACGTCCAGAACTCCGCGGATTCCCGCCAGCTGGCCATCAACAAGGTCGGCATCAAGTCCATCCGTCACCCCATCAAGGTCCTGGACAAGAACGGTGGCGTGCAGCACACCATCGCCGTCTTCAACATGTACGTCGGCCTGCCCCATAACTTCAAGGGCACCCACATGTCCCGCTTCGTGGAGATCCTCAACAGCCACGAGCGGGAGATCTCCGTCGAATCCTTCGAGCCCATGCTGCGCGAGATGGTCAAGAAGCTCGAAGCGGAAACCGGCCACGTGGAGATGACCTTTCCGTACTTCATCAACAAGGCCGCGCCAGTCTCCGGCGTGCAGAGCCTGATGGACTACGAGATCACCTTCATCGGCGAGATCCGCGCCGGCGGGTTGTACGAATTCACCATGAAGGTCGTGGTGCCGGTCACCAGCCTGTGCCCCTGCTCCAAGAAGATCTCCGCCTACGGCGCCCACAACCAGCGCTCCCACGTCACCGTCACGGCGACCACCAACGACCATCTGTGGATCGAGGAACTGGTGCAGCTTGTCGAGGGTCAGGCCTCCTGCGAACTCTACGGCCTGCTCAAGCGGCCGGACGAAAAGTTCGTCACCGAGCGCGCCTACGACAACCCCAAGTTCGTCGAGGACATGGTGCGCGACGT
>DAOQMM010000108.1:0-12120 GCA_035335645.1 Rhodocyclaceae bacterium
CGCAGCATGTTCTCGCCGAAGAACTGGTGGAACATCTGCCCGACCGGGCTCTTCAGGAAGGCCACGCCGCCGGAATGGCCGGGGCAGTGCCACGAATAGGAGCCGTCGGAGGCGTAATGGGTGAGCGCCCGGAAGAAAGGCGGCGGCAGCGCATCCATGTAGGCGCGGGCCTCGCGCACCACGTTGCGGGCGATGAACTCCGGCGTGTCCTCGTACATGTGGATGAAGCCGTGGAGCTCTCGCAGCACATCGTTGGGGATGTGCCGCGACGTGCGCGTCTCGCCGTGCAGGAAGATGGGGATGTCCGCATTGCGCAGGCGGATCTCGCTGACGAAGGCGCGCAGGTCCGCGATGGCCTTGGCAGCGGCCTCCGGCGACGAGAACTCCTCGTCGTCGATGGACAGGATGAAGGTGGAGGCGCGGCTCTGCTGCTGGGCGAAGGACGCCAGGTCGCCGTAGCTGGTCACGCCCACCACCTGCAGGCCTTCCTTCTCGATGGCTTCCGCCAGGGCGCGGATGCCCAGCCCGGACGTGTTTTCCGAACGAAAGTCCTCGTCGATGACGATGACCGGAAAATTGAAGCGCATGCTCGACTCCTCGATGTCCGCCGCGCGGACGGCTCAACAAAAAAGGCGTGGGCGGATCTGCGTGGCTGCGCGCAGGATCCGCCCCTTATCGGACTGTAGCCGACCCGTGTTTCAGATTTTGGGCAGGGTGACGCCGGTCTGCCCCAGGTATTTGCCACCGCGGTCACGGTAAGACGTGTCACAGATCTCGTCCGACTCGAAGAACAGCATCTGGGCGACGCCCTCGTTGGCGTAGATCTTGGCGGGCAGCGGCGTGGTGTTGGAAAACTCCAGGGTCACGTGGCCTTCCCATTCCGGCTCCAGCGGCGTGACGTTCACGATGATGCCGCAGCGGGCGTAGGTGGACTTGCCCAGGCACACGGTGAGCACGCTGCGGGGGATGCGGAAGTACTCGACGGTGCGGGCCAGGGCGAAGGAGTTCGGCGGAATGATGCACACGTCGCCGGTGAAATCCACGAAGTTGCGCTCGTCGAAGGCCTTGGGATCGACGATGGTGGAGTTGATGTTCGTGAAGATCTTGAATTCGTTGGCCACGCGCACGTCGTAGCCATAGCTGGAGGTGCCGTAGGAGACGATCTTGCCGCCTGCGTTCTGGCGCACCAGTTCGGGGGCGAAGGGTTCGATCATCTTCGCATCGCCTTCCGCCATGCGACGAATCCACTTGTCCGACTTGATGCTCACGCTGGCTGCCCCCGCACAAAAACGCGCATTCTACATCCCTTCGTCTGGAAAACCGGCCAAAAAATCGGGGCCTTACGGCCCCTCGACCCGCCCGCCGCACGGGCCCGCATCAGCGTCCGGCGTCCTTGACGTCGTCGTCCTTTACGGCATCGTAGACGCCCTTGCCCACCTTGAAGGGCACCTTGACCACCTCGACGCCCACATCTACCGCCGTGCCGACCACGGTGCCGACAACACAGCCCGACAGACTGGCCGCCAGGACGACGGCCGGTCCCCACGCACGCAGGCGCCGCATCAGGTGTTCTGCACCACGATGCTGGGGAACTTGTGACTCATGTCCTTCTGCCGCTCGGCCACGGCAATCGCCACCTTGCGGGCAATCTCCTTGTAGACCTGCGCGACGCGCCCATCCGGATCGGCCGCCACGGTCGGCGTACCGCCGTCCGCCTCGCGACGGATCTGGATGTCCAGCGGCAGGGCGCCGAGGAAGGGCACGCCATAGTCCTCACCCATCGTCGCACCGCCGCCCGAACCGAAGATGTGCTCTTCGTGGCCGCACTGGGAGCAGATGTGGATGCTCATGTTCTCGACGATGCCGAGGATCGGCACGCCCACCTTCTCGAACATCTTGAGGCCCTTGCGGGCGTCCAGCAGGGCGATGTCCTGGGGCGTGGTGACGATCACCGCGCCGGTCACCGGCACGCTCTGGGAGAGGGTCAGCTGGATGTCGCCGGTGCCCGGCGGCATATCAATGACCAGGTAGTCCAGATCGCGCCAGTTGGTCTCCTTGAGGAGCTGGTTGAGGGCCTGGGTGGCCATCGGGCCACGCCACACCATGGGCGTCTCCACGTCCACCAGGAAGCCGATGGACATCACCTGCAGGCCGTGGGCCTCCAGCGGCTCCATGGTCTTGCCGTCGCGGGATTCCGGCTGGGAATCGCCGATGCCCAGCATCTGGGGCTGGGACGGGCCGTAGATGTCCGCGTCGAGGATGCCCACCGTGGCGCCTTCAGCCGCGAGGGCCAGGGCCAGGTTCGCGGACGTGGTGCTCTTGCCCACGCCGCCCTTGCCGGAGGCCACGGCAATGATGTTCTTCACGCCGGGCAACAGCTTCACGCCCTGCTGCACGGCGTGGGCGACGATCCGGGTGAATACATTGGCGCTCACATTGCCCACGCCCGGCACGGACTTCGCACAGGCGATCACCGCCTGGCGGATCGTGTCGATCTGGCTCGCGGCGGGATAGCCCAGTTCGATATCGAAGGACACGTCGGCACCGTGCAGGCGCAGGTTCTTGACGGCGCGGGACGTCACATAGTCCTTGCCGGTGTTGGGGTCGGCGTACTGCCGGAGGCTGTCGAGAATGCTCTGTTCTGTGAGGCTCATGGGCGCGCAGGCCGCGTTGCGGCGATTCGGAAAGGGTGGATGATGCGGGCACGCCTCCCCATCCGGAGGCGCAAACCCGAGTGATTTAGTCCAGTTTACCCAAAAGCGGGCCGGTCCGCGATGGGCTCGTCGCTTGGTAGAATGCAGGATTCGATCCACCGATCCAGGCCTGTTTCATGACCACGCGCAAGATCCTCGTCACCAACGCCCTGCCTTACGCCAACGGCGACATCCACCTCGGCCACCTCGTCGGCTACATTCAGGCCGACATCTGGGTGCGCTACCAGCGCATGCGCGGCCACACGGTGCACTACGTCTGTGCCGACGACACCCACGGCACGCCGGTCATGCTGCGGGCCGAAAAGGAAGGCCTCACGCCGGAGCAGCTCATCGCCCGCGTCCATGGCGAACACCTGCGCGACTTCACCGACTTCGGCGTGGCCTTCGACCACTATCATTCCACCCACAGCAGCGAGAACCGCTGGTACGCGGAAGACATCTACACCCGCCTGCGGGACAGCGCGCGCCTCATTGAGACCCGCGCCATCGAACAGTTCTACGACCCGGTCAAGGAGATGTTCCTGCCCGACCGCTTCATCAAGGGCGAATGTCCCAAGTGCGGCGCCCAGGACCAGTACGGCGACAACTGCGAGGTATGCGGCGCTGCGTATGCGCCCACCGATCTCAAGCACCCCCGCTCCGCCGTGTCCGGCGCCGAACCTGTGCTCAAGACCTCCGAGCACTATTTCTTTCGCCTATCCGATCCCCGCGCGGTGGAATTCCTGCGGGAATGGACCCAGGGCACCACACCCGAAGGCGAACGCCGCCTGCAGGCCGAGGCGGCCAACAAGATGAAGGAGTGGCTCGGCGACTCCGGCGAGAACGCGCTCTCCGACTGGGACATCTCCCGCGACGCACCCTACTTCGGCTTCGAGATCCCCGGCGCGCCGGGCAAGTACTTCTACGTGTGGCTGGACGCCCCCATCGGCTACTTCGCCAGCTTCCGTCACCTGGCCATCCTGCGTGGCGACATCGACGTTGCCGACTACACCGAAGCCGGCCCCGCAGCCGCCACCGGCACCGAACTGATCCACTTCATCGGCAAGGACATCCTCTACTTCCACGCCCTCTTCTGGCCCGCCATGCTCCACTTCGCCGGCTACCGCACGCCCACCCAGTTGTGCGTGAACGGTTTCCTCACCGTCGATGGCGCCAAGATGAGCAAGAGCCGCGGCACCTTCATCACCGCCCGTTCCTACACCGAACAGAAGCTCAACCCCGAGTGGCTGCGCTACTACTTTGCCGGCAAGTCCAACGGCACCATGGAAGACGTGGACCTGAACCTGGACGACATGATCGCCAAGGTCAATTCCGATCTGGTAGGCAAGTTCGTCAATATCGCCAGCCGCTGCGCGGGCTTCATCGCCAAGCGCTTCGACGGCAAGCTCGCCGCCCACGACAGCGCCCTCGACCTGGCCTGGAGCGCCGACGAGGTGGCGGCTGCCTACGAGGCCCGTGACTACAGCCGCGCCCTGCGCCGCATCATGGAATTCGCCGACCAGGCCAATGCCTACGTAAATGACCACAAGCCCTGGGAGCTCGCCAAGCAGGACGGCCAGGCGGCGCGCCTGCACGTCGTGTGCTCCACCGCCCTCAACCTCTTCAAGGCCCTCAGCGGACTGCTCAAGCCGGTGCTCCCGGCCCTCGCCAGCCAGGTGGAGACCTTCCTGCGGATCGAGCCTCTCCAGTGGGCCGATGTCCTCACACCACTTCCGGCCGGCCATGCCATCCTGAGCTACAGCCACCTCATGACCCGTATCGAGCGCAAGCAGATCGATGCGCTCCTCGACGCCAACCGGGAATCCCTCGCCCCCGCGGCGGCCACGCCGGCCAAGGCAGACAAGACCACCCAGCCCGCCCACTCGGAGCAGCGCCACGCCCAGCATCAGGCCCACGCGGCCAAGGTCGAAGCGGCCCATGCCTCGGCCTTCGAGCCCTTCATTGGCATCGACGACTTCGCCAAGGTGGACCTGCGCATCGCCCGCATCGTCTCCGCCGAGCACGTGGACGGCGCCGCCAAGCTGCTGCGCCTCCAGCTCGACATTGGCGAGGCGCAGCCACGTCAGGTCTTCGCCGGCATCAAGTCCGCTTACGACCCGGCCACCCTGGTCGGCCGGCTCACCGTGATGGTGGCCAACCTCGCCCCGCGCAAGATGAAGTTCGGAATGTCAGAAGGCATGGTGCTCGCCGCCTCCGACGAGTCGGGCACCCATGCGGGGCTGTTCATCCTGTCGCCGGACGCCGGCGCCGTGCCCGGCATGCGCGTCAAGTAAGGCCGGCGTAAGCCTGCCGTCAGCCTCTTCTCGCACAGTGCCCGCCCATGACTGAACGCTCCGTCCCCACCCTGCGCCTGCCGCCCGCCTTCTTTGGCTGGGCGCTGGTGGATCTCATCGGCGTCGCCGTGATGGCAGTGGGCGCCGCCTGGCTCATCGAGGGCCGCGCATCCCTACTGCCTGGCTTCCCGGCCAACACCCTGCAGGCCTGGATCTGCGTGGTCGGCGGTCTGGGCACCCTGTTCGTGGCCGCCGTCAAGATGCTGGTGGAAGTGATGCACGCCAACAAGCGCGGTGGCGCCGCCAACGACGACGCCTTCGGCCGCTAGAGCTTCCCTCACCATGCCCCTCACCGCCTGCAAACGATGGTTCGTCCAGCATCGTACCGGGCCGGGGCCGAAGCCTCCGCACGTGGCGCCACCCGGCGCCTTCGTTCCAATCGACCGATTGCGGAGGTTCCATGAAGAAGATCTCGTTCCACCCCAAGCTCCTTGACACCCTGCCCGGCTACGATGCCGGCCAGTTCGGCCGCGACCTGTCCGCCGGCCTCACCGTGGGCGTCCTCGCCCTGCCCCTGGCCATGGCCTTCGCCATCGCCTCGGGCATGTCCCCCACCGCCGGTATCTGGACGGCCATCGTCGCCGGCTTCCTGATCTCCGCGCTGGGCGGCTCGCGGGTGCAGATCGGTGGTCCCACCGGGGCCTTCATCCCCATCCTGTACGGCATCGTCGTCGAGTACGGCGTTCAGAACCTGCTGGTGGCCACCATGCTGGCCGGCGCCATGCTGGTACTGATGGGCGTGTTCCGTGTTGGCAACGTGATCCGTTTCATCCCCAAGACCGTGGTGATCGGCTTCACCAACGGCATCGCGGTGGTGATCTTCCTCGCCCAGATCAAGGACTTCCTCGGCCTGCGCATCGAGCACCTGCCGGGCGAGTTCTTCGGCAAGGTGCATGCCCTGTTCACGCACCTGGACACCCTCGACGTGCCTACCCTGGCCCTGTCCGTCGCCTCGCTGGCGGTACTGCTGTCGTGGAACGGCGTGGCCCGGCGCTACCCTGCACTGGGGCGCGTCCCCGGTCCCCTCGGGGTCCTCGTGGTGGCGACCGTGGCCAATGCCATCCTGCACCTCCCGGTGGAAACCATCGGCAGCCGCTTTGGCGGCATTCCCCAGGAAATTCCGCCCCTCGCGCTGCCCGACCTGACGCTCGCCACCCTGGGCAAGCTGATTTCCCC
Source organism: Rhodocyclaceae bacterium (assembly GCA_035335645.1). Classification (GTDB taxonomy): domain Bacteria; phylum Pseudomonadota; class Gammaproteobacteria; order Burkholderiales; family Rhodocyclaceae; genus Zoogloea. Next base: position 6,224 of record DAOQMM010000108.1, read on the forward strand.
GGCCCTCACCATCGCCCTGCTGGGCGCCATCGAGTCGCTCCTGTCGGCGCGGGTCGCCGACGCCACCATCGAGGATCGCCACGACCCCAACCAGGAACTCATCGGCCAGGGCATCGCCAATCTGATTGTGCCCCTCTTCGGCGGATTCGCCGCCACCGGCGCCATCGCCCGCACGGCCACCAACGTGCGTACCGGCGGCCGCACGCCCGTGGCCGGCATGCTCCACGCCGGCGTGCTGCTCGCCATCGTGCTGGCCCTGGCGCCCTTTGCCCGCCACATCCCGCTGGCCACCCTGTCGGCCATCGTCGTGGTGGTGGCGGTCAACATGGGCGAATGGCACGAGTTCCGCGGCCTCGGCCGCTTCTCGGTGAATTACCGCACCACCCTGCTGTCCACCTTCCTCGTCACCGTGGTCTTCGACCTGACCCTCGCCGTGGAACTGGGCATGGTGCTGGCGAGCCTGTTCTTCATCTACCGCATGTCGGACCTGACCCGGGTCGAGCGGGAGCCCCTGCCGGAGCTCACCTTGCTGCCCCACTTCCTGTACCCGGACGGCTCGCCGCGGGTCGTGGCCTACGCCCTCTACGGCTCCCTGTTCTTCGGCGCCATCCACAAGCTGGAGACCCTCCTCGACCCCGCCGAGCGCCACCCGGAGGTGGTGATCCTCGACATGCTGCACCTGGTCAATCTGGACACCACCGGCCTCGAAGGTCTCGAAAGCCTGTGCAAGAATCTCCACCGCAAGGGCTGCGCGCTCCTTCTGTGCACCCTCAATCCGCAGCCCGAATCCCTCATCCGCCGCTCGGGCTTCGCCGAGGAGGTGGGCGTCAACAATCTCTGCGCCGACATGTACGCGGCCCTCGCCCGCGCCAAGGTGCTGCTGCCGAGCTTCATGGATGAAGACAACCTCTGACCGTAGCGGCCGCCTGCTGCGCATCCACGGCCTAGTGCAGGGCGTGGGCTATCGCAACGCCCTGCTCGCCGAGGCCCGCCGCCTCGGCCTCGACGGCTGGGTGCGCAACCGCACCGACGGCACCGTCGAAGCCCTCGCCGAGGGTCCGACCACCGCCGTGAACACCCTCATCGAGTGGGCCCGGCGCGGCCCGCCGGCCGCGCGGGTGAGCGGCGTGGACGCGATACCGGCCGACAGCGCGGCGGAACCCGGCTTCCGGCGCCTCCCGACCGCCTGACAGCCGGCCTAAACGTCCGGTGGCCCCTGGTCACGGCGGCATCCCCCGACGCCACCGCGTCACACCGCACCTCTGCGGGCACCGCGCCTGAACCTTTGAACCGGACAACCCTGAACAATTCAGGGCCTTCGGAGTCTCACGGGTGCGCGTCTAAAGATGTGCCACGTGACCTCCGTTGACGTGCACACCCCGGCTTCAATCCCTACCCCCGCCCACGTGACCGCCCAACCGCCCTCCGCGTCCGAAGAACGGGAATTCCCCCTGTTCCTCTTCGAGCATCTGCCCACCCTGATCTGGCGGTCCGGGCCAGACTCCCAGTGCTCGTATTTCAACCAGACGTGGCTGGATTTCACCGGTCGCAGTCTGGCCGAAGAGATCGGTGACGGCTGGACGCTGGGCGTACACCCGGAAGACTTCGACCGCTGCGTCGGCACTTACCTGCAGCATTTCGCGGCGCGGACGCCGTTCGAGATGGAATACCGGCTGCGTCGCCATGACGGGGAATACCGCTGGATCCTCGACACCGGCCGGCCCATCGTCACCCCCTCCGGGGAATTCGCCGGCTACATCGGCTCCTGCCTGGACATCACCGACCGCCGCAACACCGAGGCCGCCCTCAAGGAGCGGGAAAACCGCATGACAACCCTGCTCGCCTCCATGGGCGAAGGCGTCATCATGCGCGACGCAGGCGGCGACATCCTCATGCACAACGCCGCGGCCGAGCGCATCCTCGGCCTCACGGCGTCCGACCTGGCCCGCTGGAACGTATTCTCGCCTTTCCTTGCCTACGTGAACGAGGAGGGCGTGCCGGTCGAGCCTGCCCAGCTGCCTGCCATGCAGGCCATCGCCAGCGGCGAGCCCCGCTCCGGCGTGATCGGCATCGACCGCCCCGACGGGCAGCGGCGCTGGCTGCTCACCAATTGCGTGCCCCTCTTCAACAACGGCGAAAAGCAGGCCAGCGCGGTGGTCACCACCATCGCCGACATCACCGAACGGCGCCTCCACGAGGAACAGCTCCGCCTGGCGTGGACGGTGTTCCGCAACAGCGTGGAAGCGATTCTCGTGACCGACGCCAGTCACCGCATCATCTCCGTGAACAAGGCCTTCTGCGAGGTGACCGGCTATTCCGAGGCCGAGGCCATCGGCGCGACGCCGCGCCTCCTCAAGTCCGGCCTGCACGACCGCCCGTTCTACGACGCGATCTGGGCGGCCATCGACACGGCCGGCTTCTGGCAGGGCGAGATCTACGACCGGCGCAAGGACGGCAGCCTCTACCCGGCCGCCATGTCCATCAGCGCCGTGCATGACCGCAGCGGCCGCCTGACCCATTACGTGTCGGTGTTTTCCGACATCACCGAACGCAAGGCCTCGGAGGCGCGCATCGCCTACCTCGCCCAGCACGACGCCCTCACGGGCCTGCCCAACCGGGCCCTGCTCCACGACCGTCTGGAACAGGCCCTCGCGGCGGCCGCCCGCCACGACCGTCGTCTGGCCGTGCTGTTCCTCGACCTGGACCGCTTCAAGACCATCAACGATTCCCTCGGCCATCTCATCGGTGACCGTCTGCTCAAGGGTGTGGCCGAGCGGATCAGCGCCTGCATCCGCGAGACCGATACGGTGAGCCGCCAGGGCGGCGACGAGTTCCTGATCGTCCTCACCGATTTCAACATCCCCGACGACGCCGCCCGCGTGGCGGAAAAGATCCTCGACCGCATCACGGCGCCCTTCGATCTGGACGGCCACCAGCTCGGCACCTCCTTCTCCATCGGCATCGCCCTCTATCCGGACGACGGCACCACCCCGGAAACCCTGATGAAGAACGCCGACACGGCCATGTACCACGCCAAGGAGAGCGGCCGGAACACCTACCGCTTCTTCGACGAGGCCATGAACGCCAACGCGCTGGAGCGCCTACACCTCGAGAACGCCCTGCGCCGGGCCCAGGAGCACGCGGAATTCGAGCTGCACTACCAGCCCCAGGTGGACCTGGTGACCGGCCGCATCATCGGCCTGGAAGCCCTGCTGCGCTGGTTCAGCCCGACCCTCGGCAACGTGTCGCCCGTGCGCTTCGTGCCGCTGGCCGAGGAATGCGGCCTGATCGTGCCCATCGGCGAATGGGTCCTCCACGAAGCCTGCCGCCAGGCCCGCGCCTGGCAGGACCTGGGACTGCCCGCCGTGCCGGTGGCCGTCAACCTGTCGGCCCTTCAGTTCCGTCGCAACGACATCGTCGCCACGGTCTCCCAGGCGCTGGCCGAAAGCCGTCTGGCCGGCGCCTGGCTCGAACTGGAGCTGACCGAGTCCCTGCTGATGCAGTCCGGCCCGGACATCGTGCAGATCCTCAAGCAGCTCAAGGCGCTGGGCGTGCGCATGTCCATCGACGACTTCGGCACGGGCTACTCCAGCCTGGCCTATCTCAAGCGCTTTCCGGTGGATCAGCTCAAGATCGACCGCAGCTTCGTGCGCGACCTGACGGAAGATCCGGACGACGCGGCCATTGTGCGGGCCGTGGTGCAGCTCGGCCGCAGCCTGCGTCTGGACGTGATCGCGGAGGGTACCGAAACCCCCGAGCAGCTGGACTTCCTGCGCAACGAAGGCTGCGCCGCGGCACAGGGCTATGTGTTCAGCCCGCCCCTGCCGCCAGCCGCCATCACGGAGCTGCTGCGCATCGGCGTACTGCCCGCCGCCCCCCTCATGCCGATGTGAACAAGGCCGCCCAGCGACGCAGACACCCGGCGGCCTCAGGGCTGTCTTCTGCCGGCGACCAGGCGGGAATCTCGGCGGCCGCCAGCGGTATGTAGGGGCCCGCTTTCGCTTCCAGGAAGACGCTGCCCGGCTCCAGCGCGATCACGGCGTGAAGGCAGCCCGGCGCCACGTCATACCCCAGGCAGGCGCCCCCGGGCACCAGCAGGCGCGTCCCGATCACGGACCCGTCTGGCGCGAACAGCAGCACCCCCAGCCGCCCGCGCAGGATGACCAGCGTTTCGGCCTTGTGCGGATCAAGGTGCAGGTGCGGCCGTACGAAGGAGTCCGGCTCCATCGCCACCAGCAGGCGCTGGGCGGGGGCGGCGAGGTCCGTGTGGAGGTTATGGTGCGCCCGCCTTCGCGGGACGCTGCGGGCTTGCGTCACCAGCCCGTCCAGGAGATCCGCATCGAGAAAGCTCGCACTCATCCGTACACCACCTCCACTGCCTCGGGCGGCAACCATTCCCGCAGGCTGTCCAGCAGGCCGTCCTCGGGCCGCACGCGCCAACCCGATCCGAACGGGAAATCGGCCTCCGCCTCGGCGTTACGGTAGCGCACGCGGATCGGGCATTCGCCCTCGCGGAAGGGCGCCAGCGTGGTCTGCAGGCGCTCGGCCGCAGCTGCTGCGCCGCCGGCCTCGGCGACCTCGCCATTGAGGCGGATCTGCAAGGCACGGGCAAAACGGCCGCGGGCCTCGCCGAGGGTCATCAGGCGGTCGGCGACGATGCGCAGGCCGCCGGAGAAATCGTCATTGCTCACCTTGGCCTCCACCACCAGCACTTCGTCCACCACGATGCGCTGGCGGTTGGCGTCGAAGACTTCCGAGAACACCGACACCTCCCGCGGCATCGTGCCGTCGTCCAGCAGCACGAAGGCGATCTTGCCGCGGGCGGTCATCTTGGCGCGTACCTCCATGACCACGCCGGCCAGCATGATCAGTTCCTTGCCCGGCTCGACCTGGGACAAGGGCCGCCGCACGAAGCGCCGCACCTCGTCCCGGAAGGCATTGAAGGGGTGGCCGGACAGGAAGAAACCGATGGCGAGCTTCTCTTCCTTGAGCTTCTCCCGCTCGCCCCAGGGTCGCACCGACACGTAATCGACCATCGGCGCCGCGGGCTCGTCGGCAAAATCGAACAGGCCGCCCTGCAGGGCATTGGCGGCGATCTGCTCGGCGGCCTCCATGGCGATGCCCACCGAGGCGAGCAGGCGGGCGCGCTCGGCGGGCTGGTCCGGCGCGATGGCATCGAAAGCGCCAGCGCGGATCAGGGCCTCGATGACGCGCCGGTTGGCCAGGCGCTTGTCCACCCGCTGACAGAAGTCGAACAGATCCTTGAACGGTCCGCCCTCGCTGCGCGCCGCGAGGATGGCCCGCACCGCCGGCTCGCCCACGCCCTTGACCGCGCCCAGACCGTAGCGGAGGGTCCTGGCGTCGGTGGGCACGAAGCGGTAGTCCGAACAATTGACGTCCGGCGGCAGCACGGTGATGCCGTTGGCGAGGGTGTCCTCGTAGAAGATCTTGACCGTGTCCGTGTTGTCCAGGTCGGAGGACATGGTCGCCGCCATGAAGGCCGCGCAGTGGTAGGCCTTGAGCCAGGCGGTGTGATAGGTGACGACGGCGTAGGCGGCGGTGTGGGACTTGTTGAAGCCATACTCCGCGAACTTGGTCATCAGGTCGAAGAGCTGCTCGGCCAGGGCCGGATCGTAACCCTGCTGGCGGGCCCCGGCGGCGATGGTCTCCCGGTGCTTGGCCATCTCCTCGGGCTTCTTCTTGCCCATCGCCCGGCGCAGCATGTCGGCGCCGCCCAGCGTGTAGCCCCCGATGATCTGGGAGATCTGCATCACCTGTTCCTGGTACACGATGACGCCGTAGGTGGGCTCCAGGCAGGCCTTGAGGTCCGGGTGGAAGTAATCGATGGCCTGCTGGCCCTTCTTGCGCAGGATGAAGTCGTCCACCATGCCCGAGCC
>DAOQMM010000109.1:0-12107 GCA_035335645.1 Rhodocyclaceae bacterium
ACGTTAGCGTCTTCTTGGTAACCCCGAATGAAACTACCACCCACAGCCGATGAACAAATGAAGTGTTTCTTCATTCCAGGGCCGTTGCTCTTGGCTTTTGCTGGGTTCAGCGGCCGTTTCGTTCCCTCCAACTATCTGTGGGTTTCTGTGCTCGTAGCGGCTATCTCAGTTCCATTCGCACTCATGTTCATCGCAGCCAGCTTCCGCACACTCAGGCAATCACGGAGGGAAAAGTAGTGAAAGCCATTCGTCGTCGCCGCGCCGCCGCTAACATCCCGCTCCAGCGGACCGTCGGCCAGCTTCGCTGCCCGCCGTCCGCTGAGCTAGCACGTTAGCTGCCTAGGAGACATCGTGACAGTCAAGCGTATGGACAACGTGGGCATCGTGGTTGAAGACATTGATGGGGCCGTTGAGTTCTTTGCTGAACTCGGCCTTACTCTCGAAGGCCGCATGCCCATCGAAGACGAGTGGGCCGGCCGCGTAACCGGAATGCGCGGTCAGCGCGTCGAGATTGCCATGATGAGCACCCCCGACGGCCACAGCCGCATCGAGCTTTCGCGCTTCGACGCCCCCGCCATTGCGTCCGATCACCGTTCAGCACCAGTGAACTCTTTGGGATATATGCGCGTCATGTTCGCCGTTGATGATCTCGACGATACCCTCACCCGACTTAGTAAGCTCGGTGCAACGGTGGTCGATGAAGTTGTCAATTACGAAAACATTTACCGGCTCTGTTACATCCGGGGGCCTGAAGGCATTCTCATTGGTCTCGCCCAACAACTCGGGCAGCAAACGTCCCGAGAGAATTCCATGGATCGTAAACCATGAGCATTCAGGCATTGTCGGCTAACCCGGCAGTTGAGCGGACCTGCGCGAAAAGCCGCGCAGGCCGGTGAATTCAAACGTTGAACGACAGCTTTCCCAAGAGCTTTACGGCTGCTCTGGATCGGTAGCGGACATCAGCAATCACATCTCCCAAGCCCCGCCTTCCGCCAGACAGCCCTGAATCCCCGTCAGGGCCATCCCCTCCTCAATCACTCTCAATATCCCGATTCGCATCGTTCCGCACGAACCCTTCATCATGAATCTCGAAGGTGCCGGCGGGAATCGGCTTCTTATCCGCCGCGACGAGCTTCCACAGCCCCCGCCCATCCTCCGCAACGATCAGTGCGGGGATGCGGAGGTCGGTGCTCCAGCAGACGTGGGTGGTGCGCGGGTCCTGGGTGATGGCGTACCAGGTGCACGGCACGGCGGCCTGGGGCGCATCTTTGGGTGCGTTGCTCTGGGCGATGCGGTGGGGGCCGGCGGGGTGGCGTAAGCCGTGGGCGAGGTCGAACCAGTCGGCAAAGTTGCCGATGCGGTAGAGGTTGCTGCGGTCGATGCGGGTGTGGATGCGCTTTTTCTTGTCGAGGATCGAAAGGCTGAATTCGGTCTGGCCGGGTGACTTGGTGGCGTAGACCTCCAGGTCGTCGCCGGTGACGCGTTTGAGGCGGCGGTCGTGGTCGCGCCAGACTTCGAGGGGGCGTTCCTGGCCTTTGGCGAGGACGAGGGCCTTGTAGTGCAGGGTGGGCGGTTCGCCCTGGGTGCGGAAGACGGTGTCGAAGCTCAAATCTTTGGCCGCGGCAGAAAAGGAAACTGCGACGGCCAGGGCGGGCATGGCGCGTCGCAGTGTCCATCCCCCGCGGCGACGGGGGATGGGATGCATCAGGTGAAATCTCCGGGAATCCGTTGCGGACGGCCTTGGCGGAGTCGAAGTAGCGGTAGGTCTTGCCGTCGACGGTGAGGTCTTTGACCTTGAGGTTGATGGTGTAGGTGCCATTGCCGGCGGTGAAGGCCGGGTCGGCGGTGGCGCCGGGGGGATTGTTGAGCGTGTCAAGGGTGAGACCGTCACGCTTGAGTGATTGCTTGAATGCGCCGTCACAAGGCCCCACGGCGGTTGGCAGACAGCATCACTTCGCCTTGGTACACACCGGTCCGGTCGTCACGCAGGCGTAAAATATCCGCCCGAATCCCGCCCGCCGGAGCCCCTCATGCCCGTCCGCCTCATCGCCCCCACCCCGTCCGCCTACGCGTTTCCGCTGCTGATCAAGCATCTGCTCCTCACGCCGCTGGCGACGGTGCCGGAGCAGACGATCACCTATCAGGGGCGGGTGCGTTACACCTACCGCACGCTCAAGGACCGCATCGGCAGGCTGGCGAATGTGCTGGCCGGGCTGGGGGTGGAGGCCGGGCAGACGGTGGCGGTGATGGACTGGGACAGTCACCGTTATCTGGAAGCCTTCTTCGCGGTGCCGATGATGGGGGCGATCCTGCAGACGGTGAATGTGCGCTTCAGCCCGGAGCAGATCCTGTACACCCTCAACCACGCCCGCGCGGACGTGCTGATCGTGAACAGCGAGTTCTTTGCGGCCCTCGGCGAGATCGCGGGGCGGCTGGAGACGGTGAAGACGGTGGTGACCATCGTGGAGGACAGCAAGGCGGCGGCCGCGCCCCTTGCGGCGGTCGGCGAATACGAGGCGCTGCTGGCGGGGGCCTCTGCGGACTACGCTTTCCCCGATTTCGACGAGAACGCCCAGGCCACCACCTTTTATACGACGGGGACGACGGGCCATCCGAAGGGCGTGCACTTCAGCCATCGCCAGCTGGTGCTGCACACGCTGGGCTGTGCGGCGGCGCTGGGCGGGGCCACGACCCAGGGGCGGGTGCATCGGGAGGATGTGTACATGCCGCTGACGCCCATGTTCCACGTGCACGCCTGGGGCTTTCCGTATCTGGCGACGATGATGGGGCTGAAGCAGGTGTATCCGGGGCGCTATCAGCCGGAGCTGATCTGCCGGCTGGTGGCGGAGGAGAAGGTGAGCTTTTCCCACTGCGTGCCGACCATCCTGCACATGGTGATGGGCCATCCGCTGGCGAAGACGACGGATTTTGCGGGCTGGAAGATCCTGATCGGCGGTTCGGCCCTGCCGGAGGCGATGGCGACGGCGGCGCAGAAGCGCGGCATCGACCTCTTTACCGGCTACGGCATGTCGGAGACCTGTCCGGTGCTGACGATTGCCCATCTGGACAGCGCGGCGCTGGCCGGCTCGGCGGAATCCCAGTCCGCAATCCGCGCCAAGACGGGGCGGCCGCTGCCCCTGGTGGATCTGCGCGTGGTGGACCCGCAGATGCGCGACATGCTCCACGACGGCAAGGCCACCGGCGAGGTGGTGGTGCGCGCGCCGTGGCTGACCCAGGCTTATGTGAATGCGCCGGAGGCCTCCGAGGCCCTGTGGGCGGGCGGCTATCTGCACACGGCGGACATCGGCCACATCGACGCCGCCGGTTACCTGAAGGTAACCGACCGCATCAAGGACGTGATCAAGACCGGCGGCGAATGGACCTCGTCCCTGGAGCTGGAGAACCTGATCGGCAAGCACGAGGCGGTGCACGAGGTGGCGGTGATCGGCGTGCCGGACGAGAAATGGGGCGAGCGCCCCCTCGCCCTGGTGCTGCTCAAGCCCGAGCACGCGGACACGATCACCGAGCGGGCCCTGCGCAACTGGGCGGCCCACGCCATCGAGGCCGCGGGGGTGTCGCGCTACGGCGTGCTGCTGCAGGTGCGCTTCGTGAAGACCCTGGTGAAGACCAGCGTGGGCAAGATGAACAAGCGCCTGATGCGCGCCGATCCGGACGCCTTGTGTCTGTAATGGGACGCGGCCAGAGTGCGGCGGTGCCACGGCACTGAAGGATGCGCGGCCGGGCGGGAAGGATTCGACGTCGGCGGTGAAGGCGCCCGCCGCAGCGGAGAAGGCTCCGGCGGCGTCCACACTGCACTCGGGCGGCTGCGCGAGGCATTCCGCCGGGCGTGAATCGCCCGCGCAGCGACGCGGGAAGGATTGTGCGCCCTTCGCCGCGGCGTGCACGGCGTGCGTCCCCCCGGCGTGCCCCCCGCGCAGGACAGGCGGCCGGCCCTATGCCAGAATGCTGCCTCACCCGACCCCGCCGCCGCGCCGGCTTTGTTTGCGCCGCCCGGCGATGGACCTGCGATCCGTTCCACGCCTGCCTCCGAGGTTTCTCCCATGCGTTCCCTCCGCCTGTTTGTCGCCCTGCTGTTGTGCTGCGCCACCTCCGCCTTCGCCGCGCCCGCCTCCGAGGAGACGATCCGCCAGATCCTGTCGGTGACCAACGCCCGCGCCCTGGCGGAATCGGTGCTGACCCAGATGGATGCCAACATCAGCCAGGGCATCAACCAGTCCCTCCAGGGCAAACAGCCCAACCCGGCCCAGCAGCAGGCCATCGAGCGCTTCAAGGCGCGCATGGTGACGACCCTGCGCGACGCACTGGCCTGGGACAAGCTGGAGGCGATGAACATCCGCCTCTACAAGGAAGCCTTCAGCGAAGAGGAACTGAAGGGCATCCTCGCCTTCTACAAGACCCCCGCCGGCCAGGCGGTGATCCACAAGATGCCAGTGCTGATGGCCCAGACCATGCGCGAAATGCAGCAGACCATGGTCTCCGTGACCCCCGCACTGCTGAAGATCCAGCAGGAGTTCGGGGAGGAGATGAAGGCGGCGGCGGAGACGTCTTCCCAGTGAGCGGAGGCTGGCCTGTTTTTGGTGTGCAGGTCTCTTCCGCGCAGATCTGAGACGCGGGCCAAGGCAGCGCGGGCCCTGATCGCCAGCGGCCCCCATTGGCAGAGGCGTCTACGACAAGGCTTTCACGTGCAGAACATGTCCGGGCATCGCGCCCGGATTCTTTAAAGGGACCGCCCGAGGCGGAGTGAATCGTCCAATTTGGACAGGGTGCGTGCGGGAATCTTGCCGATGGGTTCCTTGATGCGGGCGACCGGCACGGTGATCAGTTTGTCCGCCATGATCTGCGACGGCTTGTCGAGGCCGGTTTCCGTGTCGGCCGGTACGTCGAGTCGAAACAGCGGCGCATCCACCCGTTCTCCGGTCAGCAGGCAGACAGTCACGCTGGTGGGATTTTCGTTGAAGGCATCGGCCTGGACCACGACGGCCGGACGGACCTTGCCGAAGTCCTTGAAGCTGGCCACCCAGTAGAGTTCGCCGCGCTTCATTCGGCAAAGTCGGCGAAGTCGTCAGTGGCGTCGGCCCGGCGCATCACGTCAAGCTGGCGCGCCACTTCATCCTTCCCCGGCCGGTCGGCGCCGATGACCTCCACCACGCGCCCCCGACGGGTGATTTCCAGCCCCTGTCCGCCCTGCACTGCGGCCGCAATGGCCAGGGCGGTTTCGATGGGTTTGCGGCGCAAGTCGGTGACAGAGACGGTCTTCATGGGCTTTCCCCTTCCGCTGACGGAATGATGCACCCCACGTGCCGGGATGCGCGCGCCCGGAAGGACATGCCCCCGTCTGCGGGGCGTTCGCCGCCATCGGATGCGCCGGGGCGGCTTGCACCAACCCGTCGCGGGGGATCGAAAGGGGCGCGCGCAGCGGGAGGCGTTCCGGTCGGGCGCCATGACGGCGGCCCCGCGACCGATAACGCCGTCTCAACCTTCCGGAAAATACACGAACAGCACGCAGCCTTCCTCCGACTGGGGCACGTGGGACGAGCCGGCCGGGTGATGGATGAAGGTGCCGGCGGGATAGGTGTTGCGGCCGTCGCAGAAGCTGCCGGAGACGACGAAGACTTCCTCGGCGCCGGGCAGATGCACGTCCAGCTCGGGATAGACGGCGCCGGGGGCGATCTCGAAGATCAGCGCCCGCCGCCCGTCCGGGCCGCGCCACAGCAGACGGGTGCTGAAGCCGGGGTGTTCCAGTGGGCGCGGGGGGACGTCCTGCCAGTGGCAGGCTTCGACGCCTTCGAGGTTCATCGCGGCGGCAGGATCGGTGGGCATTGGCTCTCTCAGGCAGGATTGAAAGACACGCGGCGCGCGGTGAGGTGGATCACCCCGTCGCGGAACGCCGCGGCGGTGGCCGCGACGCCCACAGAGGGCGGGCGCCGCGCAGGCCGCCCGCGCATACCACCGCGGATCAGTCGATGGTGAGGACGCTGTCGTCCCAGGCGGGATGCTTGGCGTAGCCGAGGAGGTTGGCGACGGTGGCGGCGATGTTGGAGAGGCCGGCGGTGTCCGTCTGCTGCAGGCCGAGGCGGCCGCCTGTGACCTTGTCGAAGAGGACGAGGGGCACGGGGTTCAGCGTGTGGGCGGTCTTGGCCTTGTAGGAGCCGTCGGTGTTGAGGGCGGGCTGTTTGGTCTTTTTGTCCAGCTCGAACATCTCGTCGGCGTTGCCGTGGTCGGCGGTGATGAGGGCGACACCGCCCGCAGCCTGGATGGCGGGGAGCAGGCGCGCGAGGGCGAGATCCACGGCCTCGACGGCCATGGTGGCGGCGCGGAAGTTGCCGGTGTGGCCGACCATGTCGCCGTTGGCGTAGTTGCAGCGGAGCAGTGCGTACTGGCCGGACTGGACCGCGGCGATCATGGCGTCGGTGATTTCGGCGGCCTTCATCCACGGGCGCTGCTCGAAGGGCACCACGTCGCTGGGGACTTCCTGCCAGGTTTCGCCTTCGAACTTGCCGGAGCGGTTGCCGTTCCAGAAGTAGGTGACGTGGCCGAACTTCTGGGTCTCGGAGCAGGCGAACTGGGTGAGGCCGAGGCGGCTGAACCATTCACCGGAGGTGTCCTTGATGGCGGGCGGGGCGACGAGGAAGCGCTTGGGCAGTTGCAGGTCGCCGTCGTACTGGAGCATGCCGGCGTAGGTGACCTGCGGGGTGCGCACGCGGTCGAACTTGTCGAAGCTTTCGTCGACGAAGGCGCGGGTGATCTCGATGGCCCGGTCGCCGCGGAAGTTGTAGAAGACGACGGCGTCGCCGTCTTCGATGGTGCCGATGGGCTGGCCGGCGTCGGCGATGACGAACTCGGGCAGGTCCTGGTCGATGGTGCCGGGATGGCGTTCGCGCAGGCCGTGGACGGCGGCGGTGGCGTTGGCGAACTGGGGCCCTTCGCCGAGGACGTGGGTGCGCCAGCCGCGGGCCACCATGGGCCAGTTGGCGTCGTAGCGGTCCATGGTGATGGCCTGACGGCCGCCGCCGGAGGCGATGCGGGCGTCGAAACCGCCGCTGCTGAGCTCGGCGAGGAAGGCTTCGAAGGGCACGACGTAGTCCAGCGCGCTGGTTTCGGGCACGTCGCGGCCATCGAGCAGGGCGTGGATGCGCACGGTGGGGATGCCTTCTGCCTTGGCGCGGATCACCATGGCCTTGAGGTGGTCGATGTGGCTGTGCACGTTGCCGTCGGAGAACAGGCCGATGAAGTGGAGCACGCCGCGGCCGGCCCTGGCGCCGGCGATGATCTGCTGCCAGGCTTCGCCCTGCCAGATGGCGCCGTCGGCGATGGCATTGGAGACGAGCGCAGCGCCCTGGGCATACACCTGGCCGGCGCCGATGGCGTTGTGACCCACTTCGGAGTTGCCCATGTCGTCGTCGGAGGGCATGCCGACCGCGGTGCCGTGGGCGCGCAGGCGGATGTGCGGACATTCGGCGAAGAGGCGGTCGAGGGTGGGCTTGCGCGCGGCGGCGATGGCGCTGCCCACGTCGGATTTGGGCAGGCCGTAGCCGTCGAGGACGATGACGACGACCGGACCGGCGACGCCGGGGAAGGCGGGGAGTTTCTGCAGCATGGAGGGCTTCCTGAAGGATGAACGCGAGGCCGGTCCGGCGGGGCGCATCGCCCACGGCCCCCGGCGAGGGCGCTATTGTCCTTCAAATGAGGGGGTGAAGACAGGTTTATGTCAGGTGGTTCGTGACGGGTGGCCGGGGTGGGGGGGCGCTCATCGCGCCCTCGCGCGCGACACCATTCAAGTGCGAGCGCGGCGAACCCGCGTCATCGGTCCAGATAGTCCCGGGGGAGCAGGATGGGGATCTCGCGGAAGGGGTTCAGAACCTGCAAATCGTCATCGCTGCTGACAATTGCGTTGGCAGAACACGCCAGCGCAAGCGCGAGGAATTTGTTGTCACGCGGATCGCGACAGGGCATTTCGGTCTCATCGGCGTCCGATACGGCGAACAGTCGGGCGTGACGACGGTAGAGCTCCAGGAATTGCAGGCGATGCTCGCGGCCGAGGTAACGGTCGAACTTGTCCCGCAAAAGCACGACTTCGAGTTCGGCCAGGGTTGCGGGCGAGGCGCAGAGTTCGGCCTGACGGACGGCCTTCAGAAACGCCTGACGAGGGATGGAGGTGGGCCGCAGCATCGCGCCGATCAGCGTGCTGGTGTCGAAAACGACCCGCTCAACGCAGTTCATTCACCAACCGCTGAATATCCGCGTCGGAAAGCGGATCGGCCTGAGGGTCGAGGCGGGCATCCGATTCACTGAAAAAAGCTTCGAAATCCGCCACGACGCGCTCACGCTGCTGACGGACGGCAAGTAAGGCCTGCATGTCGGCGGGCGAGAGCACAAAGGCCACCGTCCGGCCACGGCGGGTAATGCTGACCGGCTCGCGTTGGGCGCTGTCGATCAACTCACCGAAACGATTCTGGGCTTCGACCGAAGTGAGTGTCCGCATGGGAATGCTCCTCGCTGAAATAGCTAACCTGTCCACTATAGCCCACCCCTGCGGATGCTCGATCCGTTAGCGCTCGTACTAGCAGCAGGATGTCGCCCGGCGCTTCGCCCTGAACTGCCGCGTATCCCGGTAGTACGCCGGATCTTCGCTCTCGGGCGTGACGCCGGGGATACCCAGCAGCGGCAGGGGCGACCAGGCGCGGGGCGTGAGGGATGCGGCGCGGGCGACGAGGGATTCGGCGAGCCAGGCATCGCATTCGGCCTGCTGCGCGAAAGGATCGAGGGCGAACCAGGCGGGTTCGACACAGCGGAACAGGGCCTTGCCGCACAGGCCGACGAAGGGCGCGCGGAGCTGGTCCCAGGTGGCGTGGCCGAGGACGAGGAAGCGGGTGGTGGTGGCGAGCTGGGCGCGGTGGGTGACGAAGACGGTGTCCCATTGATGGTCGGCGAGGCGCGCGGGCAGCGCCGGGTCGCAGGTGACGACGATCACACCGCATTCGTCGAGCTGGGTGAGGGCGTCGCGGACGGGGCCGCGGCCGGCTTGGCCGGCAGCCTGACGGCGGGCGATTTCCTGCAGGTGCAGGGCGTTGCAGGCGGACTTGGTGCGCGGCCACACGGCCCAGGCGAGGGCGTTGAAGAAGTCGTGCCAGTCGTCCGGGCGGGTCGGGACTTCGCCGGTGGCGTGGATGTGGGCTTCGTAGCCGGCGGTGTCACCCGGCGGCGGCAGGACGAAGCGGATCGGCCGGCCGCTGCCGCTGACGGCGCCCGGCGCGTGAGCGTGCAGCAGGGCGGTGAGGGCTGCAGCGTCGGGCAGAACGGGATCGCGGAAGGCTTCGAGCAGGCCGCGCAGGGGCTCGAACAGGGGACGCGCCGCCAGGGCGGCCGGCGCGGCGGGCGGGATCACTCTTCGGCGGGCTTGATGGGCTTGGGCGCGGCGTCGGCGGGCACGAACTGGAGACGGCCGTCCTTGCGCGTGAAGGTGCCGACGAGTTTGCCGGGCGGCGTCTCGGGGGCGTCCTTCCAGCGCTGGAACTCGCACTTCTCGGTGCCGGCGAGGTACCAGTTCTTGCCCTGCTTGAGGGCCCACAGGTAGTCGCCCGCTTCGTACACTTCCATCTTGACGCTGCCGGCGACGCCGGACTTGATGTCGTAGCGGCGCAGGCAGGTGGGCATGCGCGAGACGACGATGGCCTGATCCACCTCGTCGCTCCAGAACCACTTCTGTTCGCGCATCAGGGCGATGGAATGGTCCTTGCCGTCGATGAGGTAGGCGATGCCCTCGTTCTCGCAGGCAGCGAGGAAGGGCACGGCGGCGAGGAGGAACAGGGCACGCAGGCGCATCGTGGTGGCGGATGTCAGGCGAGCTTCCAGCCGATCTGCTCGCCCCCGCGCAGGGGCACGAGGGGATCGCCGGGCAGGTAGTCGAGGGCGGCGGGCACGTCCCAGGCGTCCTTGACCAGGGTGATCGTGTCGGCGTTGCGGGGCAGGCGGTAGAAATCCGGGCCGTGGAAGCTGGCGAAGGCTTCCAGTCGATCCAGCGCGCCGGCCTGCTCGAAGGCTTCGGCGTAGAGCTCGATGCCGGCGTGGGCGGTGTAGCAGCCGGCGCAGCCGCAGGCGGCTTCCTTGGTGCTGCGGGCGTGGGGCGCGGAGTCGGTGCCGAGGAAGAACTTGGCGCTGCCGGAGGTGGCGACCTTCACGAGGGCCTCGCGATGGGTTTCGCGCTTGAGCACCGGCAGGCAGTAGTGATGGGGCCGGATGCCGCCGGTGAAGATCGCGTTGCGGTTGAGCAGCAGATGGTGGGCGGTGATCGTGGCGCCCACGTTGGGCCCGGCGTCCGTCACGAACTGCGCCGCATCGGCCGTCGTGATGTGCTCGAAGACGATGCGCAGGGACGGGAAGCGCGTTGCAAGCGGCGCCAGCACGCGATCGATAAAGACGCGCTCGCGATCAAAGATATCCACGTCAGCATGGGTCACCTCGCCATGAACACAGAGAACGATGCCCGCTTCGGCCATCCGTTCGAGGACGGGATAGACCTTGGCGATGTCGGTGACGCCCGCGTCCGAGTTGGTGGTGGCGCCGGCCGGGTAGAGCTTGGCGGCGGGGATGAAGCCGCTCGCGGCAGCCCGGTCGATCTCGTCGGGCGGAAGGGTGTCGGTGAGGTACAACGTCATCAGCGGGGCGAACTTGAGCCCCGCGGGCACGGCCGCGAGGATGCGTTCGCGATACGCGGCGGCCTGCGCCACGCTCGTCACCGGCGGCTTGAGGTTGGGCATGATCAGCGCGCGGCCGAAGCGGCGCGCGGTGTCGGGCACGACGGCCGCGAGGGCGCCGCCGTCGCGCACATGAAGATGCCAGTCGTCGGGGCGGGTGAGGGTCAGGCGGGACATGGGAAAGATCCGGGCTGGGGAATGACGGGAATGCGCATTTTAACAGCGCCCCCACCCCGCGGAGGCGCCACCGGCGGGGCGAAGACCCTGAAAAACGGCTGCGCCGCCGATCGGAAGGCGCGGGATCAGGTGCCAGATGCATCGATTTCTCCTGGCGGCATGGCAGGGTGGTCCGGACGGTCCAAAGCGGTGCAGCGCGGGCGTCGCGGGGGTCTCCGAGCCTGCTTCCGGAAGCCCCCGAAACGCCCGAAATCGGCGTGCCTGCTGCATTTCGGGCGACTCACGCCTGCTATCCGGATGGCACCTCGTCAGCGTGTTAACCCCATTGTTTTGAAACGGAAATACAGGCCGCAAATATTTTTGTGCGGCGCAACAAAAAAGTGTTGACAGCACTCTTTCGGTGCATATAATGGAACCCATGTTGCAGCGCAATAAAGCAACGCCCCGACACAGAACGTAATCACCCTTTTTACCTTTAGGAGATCACCATGAGCACCACTCCCGAGCAATTCGTCGCCCTCAACAAGGCCAACGTCGAAACCCTGCTGACCCTGGCCAACACCGCCTTCGCCAGCGCCGAGCGTCTCGCCGCCCTGAACCTGAACACCGCCCGCGCCGTGCTGGAAGACAGCGTTGCCAACGCCAAGTCCCTGCTGTCCGCCAAGGACGTGCAAGAGCTGGTGAACCTGCAAGCCGCCCTGCTGCAGCCCGTCGTGGAAAAGGCCGTGGCCTACTCCCGCAGCGTCTACGAGATCGCTTCCCAGACCCAGGAAGAAGTCTCCAAGCTGTTCGAAGCCCAAGTCGCTGAAGCCAACAAGAACCTGGCTGCCGCCCTCGACAAGGCTGCCAAGTCCGCTCCCGCCGGTTCCGACGTCGCCGTGGCTGCCGTGAAGTCCGCCATCGCCGCCGCCAACTCCGCCTACGACAGCGTGACCAAGGCCGCCAAGCAAGTCGCCGAAATCGCCGAAGCCAACGTTGCCGCTGCCACCAGCGCCACCGTCAAGGCCGTCAGCGCCCCGGCCAAGTCTTCCAAGAAGGCTGCCTAAGTTTCACCCGGATCCGGATCGCGCTCCGGCGCGGTCTTGATCGCGACATGGCCCCACCGGCAACGGTGCGGGCCATGTTTGTTTTGGGGCCGCGCCCGACGCACTGGCCCGAACGAAAACGCCCCCGACATGCGGGGGCGTTTTCGTGCCGGGATCGGCGCGGGGCTGA
>DAOQMM010000110.1:0-12038 GCA_035335645.1 Rhodocyclaceae bacterium
AGGCCCGCGAGGCCGCCACGCGCAAGAGCCTGGTGGGCAGCGGCGACCGCTCCGAACGCATCCGCACCTACAACTTCCCCCAGGGCCGCCTCACCGATCACCGCATCAACCTGACCCTCTACAAGCTCGACGCGGTGATGCAGGGCGAGATGGATGACGTCATCGCCGCCCTCACCGCCGAGCACCAGGCCGAGCTCCTGGCCGCCCTTGCGGACGAGGCCTGATGGACGCGCCGGCGACCCTCGGCGCGGCCCTTGTCGCGGCCCGCGGGCGGATTCCCCAGAGCGAGGCACGCCTCTTCCTGCGGGCCATTGCCGGCGTGTCGGCGGCCCAGCTCGCCGCCTATCCGGAGCGGGACCTGACGCCGGCGCAGGCCGCCCGCTTCG
The DNA here is from genome assembly GCA_035335645.1 of Rhodocyclaceae bacterium. GTDB lineage: Bacteria > Pseudomonadota > Gammaproteobacteria > Burkholderiales > Rhodocyclaceae > Zoogloea. The sequence goes on from DAOQMM010000110.1 coordinate 387, forward strand.
CCGACTGGCTGGCCCGCCGCACGGCCGGCGAGCCGGTGGCCTACCTGCTGGGCGAGCGGGAATTCTACGGACGGTGCTTCCGCGTCACGCCCGCCACGCTGATTCCCCGCCCGGAGACCGAGCTGATTGTGGACTGGGCCAAGACCCGGCTGGCGCCGGATGCGCCGGCCCGTGTCCTCGACCTGGGCACCGGCAGCGGTGCTCTGGCGGTGACCCTGGCACTGGAGTGGCCGGCCGCCGCGGTGACGGGCATCGACCGTTCGCCCGCCGCGCTGGCGGTGGCGGCGGCCAACGGGGCGGCCCTCGGCGCCTCGGTGCGCTGGCTCGAGAGCGACTGGTGCGCGGCGCTGGAACCGGCAGAGCGTTTCGACCTGATTGTCAGCAATCCGCCCTACGTGGCGGCCGACGATCCCCATCTGGCCGAGGGCGATGTGCGCTTTGAACCGCGCTCCGCACTGGCTTCGGGCCCCCGCGGGCTGGACGACATTGCACGCATCGCCGTGACCGCGCCGCCATTTCTGGTGCCGGGCGGCTGGCTGATCGTCGAGCACGGCTATGACCAGGCGGAAGCGGTACGCGCCTTGCTTGCGGAGCAGGGTCTGGGTGCCGTGGATTCGGCGCGAGATCTGGCCGGCATCGAGCGGATCAGCTTCGGGCGGTGTCCGGACGGGCTTGACGCCCTGCGGCGAGGGGCCTAGACTTTTCCGACTGAATTGCTCAACTATTTAGCGAGAACACCACGATGGACGTCCAACAGATCATCCACGAACAAGTCACCACCCACCCGGTCGTGCTGTACATGAAGGGTACGCCGGCCATGCCACGCTGCGGTTTCTCGTCGCTGGCCGCGCAGATCCTGAACGCCTGCGGCGTGAAGGAATTCTTCTCGGTGGACGTGCTGGCCGACGAGGCCATCCGCCAGGGCATCAAGGAATACGCCAACTGGCCGACCATTCCGCAGCTCTACATCAAGGGCGAATTCGTCGGCGGCTCCGACATCATGCGCGAGATGTACGAGTCCGGCGAGCTCAAGCAGATGCTGGCTGCCGACTGAGCGCCCGAACAGCATCCCGTTCGCTCAAGCCGCCCGCGGGCGGCTTTTTTGCGGGCTGTGATCGGCGAGCGCCGCTCAGGGCCCGGTGATGCGCCGGTTGGCGAGGGTCAGGCGCGCCGCGAGGACTTCGAGGAAGCCCTTGTAGAAGTGCATCTGGCACTCGCTGGAGGCGCGCAGCAGGGACGGGGCGCGGATCGTCAGGACGCGGGTGGCGTCTTCGGCTTCGACCGAGGCCGTACGGGCCCCGCGCCCGGTGGAGAAGAGGGCCATCTCGCCAAAGCAGTCGCCCGGCGTGAGCACGTTGAGGAGGTGTCCGCCCTTCACGACGCGCAGGGTGCCCTGCACGACGAAGCAGAAATGGTTGCCCGGTTCGCCTTCCTTCATGACGACGGTGCCCGGCGGGTACAGGTGCCACTCGGCGAAGCGCACGATCTCCCAGATCTCCACGTCGCTGAATTCGCGGAAGAAACGGAAGGCGCGGAGGCGTTCGAACTTTTCGCTGTCCCGCGGCTCCCGCGGGCTCACGGCGAGATCGCGGTTGCGGTAGGCCTCGGCCAGATCGTGGGAGAACTCGGCCCAGGTGGCGTAGCGGTCGGCCAGGTCCCGCTGGGTGGCGCGTCCGACGATGGCGTCCAGCTCGGGCGGCACCTCCGGGCGGACGCTCGACGGCGGAGGCGGGACGTGGTGGGCGATCTGGTAGATCAGATTGACGTTGGACGTGGCCTCGAAGGGCAGACGGCCGGTGAGGAGCTGGAACATCACCACGCCGAGGGAATAGATGTCGGTGCGGTGATCCACCGGCAGCTCGCGTACCTGCTGGGGTGACATGTACGCCGGCGAACCGAGGCCGGCGAGCTGGGTGGTTTCGGAGGCGGTGAACAGGGCCGCGCCGAAGTCCGAGACCTTGATGTCCTGGCCGTCCGGCGAGGTGAGCAGGATGTTGGCCGGCTTCACGTCCCGGTGGGTGATGCCCTGCAGGTGGGCGTAGTCGAGGGCCCGCGTGCACTTGAAGATGATCTCGATCAGGCGCTCGAAGGGCAGCAGCCGGGCAGGATCGGTGAAGGGCTCCAGGGTGCCGCCGGGCACGTACTCCATCACCACGTAGGCGTCGTCCTCGTCGATGACCGCGTCGTGGATCTGGGCGATGTGGGGATGATGGAGCTGGCCCGCCAGCACGGCCTCGTTGAGCAGGAGCTGGCGGTACAGGGTGGCGCGCGACGAATTGCGGGTCACCTCGGGGTGCAGGCGCTTGATGGCCACGTCCCGCTGGGTGAAGGGATCGAAGCCAAGATAGACGGCGCTGGTGGAGCCTTCTCCCAGCAGGCGCCGGATCTCGTACTTGCCGATCCGCTCCATGGCCGCGCGCCTCAGCCCAGACGCGCGCGGGCGCGAGCGATGGCGGCGCGCACCTGCTCCGGCGCCGTGCCGCCCACATGATTGCGGGCGGCGAGGGAACCTTCCACGGTGAGGACCTGGAACACGTCGTCGCCCATGCGCTCGACGGCGCCCGGCACGTGGGCCATGGCGGCGCGCAGGTCGGCCAGCGGAATCTGGGGCAGGTCGCAGCCGCGCGCCTCGGCGGCGCGTACGGCGAGGGCCACGGCCTCGTGGGCGTCGCGGAAGGGCAGGCCCTTCTTGACCAGGTAGTCGGCCAGGTCGGTGGCGGTGGCGTAGCCCTGGCTGAGGGCGGCGCGCATGGCCTCGGGCTTGACGCGCACGTTGAAGATCTTCTGGCCCGCTTCGACGCGGCTGCCCATCATGTCGGCGTAGATGCGCAGGGTGTCGATGACCGTGTCGGCGGTGTCGAAGAGGGGTTCCTTGTCTTCCTGGTTGTCCTTGTTGTAGGCCAGGGGCTGGCCCTTCATGAGGGTCAGCAGGGCGATCAGGCTGCCATTGACGCGGCCAGTCTTGCCGCGGACCAGTTCGGGCACATCCGGGTTCTTCTTCTGGGGCATGATGGAGCTGCCGGTGCAGAAGCGGTCGGCCAGGTCGATGAAGCCGACCCGCGGGCTCATCCACAGGATCAGTTCTTCCGACAAGCGCGACAGGTGCGTCATCAGCAGCGCCGAGGCGGCGCAGAATTCGATGGCGAAGTCCCGGTCGGAGACGGCGTCGAGGGAGTTGAAGCACACTTCGTCGAAGCCCAGCTGCGCGGCGACGAATTCCCGGTCGATGGGGAAGGTGGTGCCGGCCAGGGCGGCGGAACCCAGAGGCAGGCGGTTGACCCGCGTGCGGCAGTCGGCGAAGCGCTCGGCGTCGCGGCGGGTCATCTCGAAGTAGGCCATCAGGTGATGGCCGAAGGTGACCGGCTGGGCGACCTGCAGGTGGGTGAAGCCGGGCAGCGGCGTGGCGGCGTGGTGCTCGGCCAGGTCGAGGACGGCCAGCTGGAATTCGCGGATCAGGCCGAGGACGGTGTCGATGGCGTCGCGCAGCCACAGGCGGATGTCGGTGGCCACCTGGTCGTTGCGGCTGCGGCCGGTGTGCAGGCGCTTGCCGGCGTCGCCCACCAGGGCGGTGAGGCGCTTCTCGATGTTGAGGTGGACGTCTTCGTCGTCCAGGTTCCAGGCGAATTCGCCGCGCTCGATCTCACCCGCGATCTGGGCCATGCCGCGCTCGATGTCGGCCAGGTCCTGGGCGCCGATGATGCCCTGGCGGGCCAGCATGCGGGCGTGGGCGAGGGAGCCGCGGATGTCCTGGGCGGCCATCCGGTTGTCGAAGAACACGCTCGCGGTGTAGCGCTTGACCAGATCGGAAACGGGTTCGGAGAAGCGCCCGGACCAGGCCTTGGCGGCGCCGTCCTGCGGGGCGGATTGATCTGCCATAATTGGAATGCTCTCAGCGGTTCGAGGGGGCGCCCTGCCGCGGGGATGCCCGCAGATTCAAGGTCTTGCCCCGGTTTCTTTTTGATTCATGAGTATAAAGCAAAACCCCGGCCGCACCGGCCGCCGGCACGACGGGCCGTTGCCGGATTTCCGCAATCTCGGGGTGGTGCTGCGCGTCCTGGTGGGCGTGAATGGCCTCGGGCTGATCGCCGTGCTGGCCCGCAGCGGGCAGTGGTCGAGCCTCGGCGGAGCGCTCATGGACATGGCCATGTGCGTCGAGCCGCCCCTGATCGTGGCGGTGGCCGCCCTGTTCCTGCTCCAGCCAGTGCTGGCGCGGATGCCAGCGCCGGCAGGCTGGGTCGGTGTCGGCGCCGTGGCCCTGGCGGCCGCAGCCTTGTTCAACACCCTGCTCGCGCCGCTGGACGTGGGCGACCTGGCGAGCTGGCTGGGCTGGACGGCGTTGCTCGTGGTAGCCGTGCGGGCCTACTTCCGTTATCTCGCGGCGGTCTATGCCCCGTCCCTCGCCGAGGCGCGCCTGCTCGCCCTGACGGCGCGCATCCGGCCCCATTTCCTGTTCAACAGCCTCAACGGGGTGCTCGGCATCCTGCGCTCCGATCCGCGCCGGGCCGAGGCGGCCCTCGAGGAGCTTGCCGACCTGTTTCGCGCCCTCATGCGCGAAAACCGCGATCTGGTGCCGCTGGCCGACGAGATCGCGCTGTGCGAGCGCTATCTGGCCCTGGAGCACCTGCGCCTCGGCCCGCGCCTGAGCGTGCGCTGGGATTGCGCCCCGGACGTCGGGACGGCGCAGGTGCCGCCCCTGTTCCTCCAGCCCCTCGTCGAAAACGCCGTCTATCACGGCATCGAGCCGGGTGCCGGACCGGGTGAGGTCGCCATCGCGATCCGGCGTCACGGTCCCGAACTGCGCATCGAGATCGTCAATCCGCTGCAGGGTGGTCACAGTCATCCTGGCGGCAACCGCATGGCCGTGGATAATATCCGCGAGCGCCTGATGCTCTTCTTCGACCTGGAAGCCGGCCTGGAGACCGAACAGGCGGATGGCCTCCACCGCGTCCGCATCCGACTGCCTTACCGCACTGCGACATGAAGGAACACACCCCTCCCGCCCCCGATACCCCGCTCTCCGTCCTCATCGTGGATGACGAGGCGCCCGCCCGGGAGCGCCTGCGTGACCTCCTCGGCGACATCGCCGAGCGTCATCCGACGCGCCTCGTGGGCATGGCCGCCAATGGCATCGAGGCCCTGGCCCTGCTCGACACGACGCCGGCCGACCTGATCCTCACCGACATCCGCATGCCGGCCATGGACGGCATCGAGCTGGCCCGCCACACGGCCCGCCTCGATCCGCCGCCGGCGGTCATCTTCACCACCGCTTACGACGAATACGCGGTGCGCGCTTTCGAGCTGGCTGCGGTGGATTACCTCCTCAAGCCGGTCCGCGCCGCGCGGCTGGCCGAGGCCCTGGCCAAGGCCCGCCGCCTCCATCCGCCTGCCGACACGGTGCTGCGCCAGATCGCCACGGCCGGGCGCAGCCATTTCAGCGTCAGCGAACGCGGCCGCATCCTCCTCGTGCCGGTGCCCGAGGTGCTCTACCTCAAGGCCGAGCAGAAATACGTGGTGGCCCGCTGCGTCGACCGGGAATACCTGCTGGACGAATCCCTCGTGCAGCTTGAGGAAGAATTCCCCGAGCGCTTCCTGCGCATCCACCGCAACTGCCTGATCGCCCGCCATGCGGTGCGCGGCGTGGCCCGCGCCACCACCAGCGAGGACGGTGAGGCCCACTGGGTGATCCTCCTGGACGGCCTGCCCGACCAGCTCCCGGTGAGCCGACGCCAGTGGCCCACCGTAAAGGACGCCCTCGGCGTGTGAGCCGCCGCGGGTCGGGAACGTCCGTGGCGGCGGGTGTTCCAACGGGGGCTCCCGTACAATCGCGCCCATGGAAAACACGCCCCGCCTGCTGCCCTCCTATCCGCGCCATCGGCCGGACCTGCGTCCCGCGCCCTTCCTGCCCATGTCCCGGGCCGAGATGGACGCCCTCGGCTGGGATGCCTGCGACGTCATCCTCGTCACCGGCGACGCCTACATCGACCATCCCAGCTTCGGCATGGCCCTGGTCGGCCGCGCCCTGGAGGCCCAGGGCTTCCGCGTTGGCATCATCAGCCAGCCCGACTGGCATTCCGCCGAGCCCTTCCGCGCCCTCGGCCGGCCGCGCCTGTTCTTCGGCGTCACCGCCGGGAACATGGACTCGATGATCAACCGCTACACCGCCGACCGCAAACCCCGCTCCGACGACGCCTACACCCCCGACGCCCTGCCCGACAAACGCCCGGACCGGGCTGTGGTGGTGTACGCCCAGCGCGCCCGCGAAGCCTTTCCCGAGGTGCCGGTGGTGCTCGGCAGCATCGAGGCCAGCCTGCGCCGCATCGCCCATTACGACCACTGGTCCGAGAAGGTGCGGCGCTCGGTGCTGCTGGATTCCAAGGCCGACCTGCTGGTGTTCGGTTCCGGCGAGCGGGCGGTGATCGCCCTGGCCCACCGCCTTGCCGCCGGCGAGGCCATCGCCGACATCCGCGACCTGCGTGGCACCGCCTTCATGGTCAAGCCGGGTTGGCGTCCGGCGGGCTTCGTCGAGATCGACTCCGGCGCCATCGACCGCCCCGGTCCCGTCGAGGCCCATCCGGACCCTTACGCGATGGCGCCAGACGCACCCGCCGCGCCGGCGGATGGCGCCCAGCCGGTGCGCATCGTCCCCGCTGCCGAGCGGGTCGCCGCGCGCAAGGCGGCGCGTGCCCAGCAGGTGATCCGCCTGCCCGACTACGAGGCCGTCAAGGATGACCGGGTGCTCTACGCCCACGCCTCGCGCACCTTCCACCTGGAATCCAACCCCGGCAACGCACGCGCGCTGGTGCAGGGCCATGGCAGCGGACCGGGTCGTCGCGACGTGTGGCTCAATCCGCCGCCCATTCCCCTCAGCACCGCCGAGATGGACTGGGTCTTCGACCGGCCCTTCGCCCGGCGCCCGCACCCGGCCTACGGTGAGGCGCGGATTCCCGCCTGGGACATGATCCGCTTCTCGATCAACATCATGCGCGGCTGCTTCGGCGGCTGCACCTTCTGCTCCATCACCGAGCACGAGGGGCGCATCATCCAGAGCCGCTCGGAGGCGTCCATCCTGCGGGAGATCGAGGAGATCCGCGACAAGACGCCGGGCTTCACCGGCACCATCTCGGATCTGGGCGGCCCCACCGCCAACATGTACCGCATGGCCTGCAAGGACCCGCAGATCGAGTCCGCCTGCCGCCGCCTGTCCTGCGTCTTCCCCGACATCTGCGACAACCTGGGCACCGACCACGGCCCGCTGATCCGCCTGTACCGCAAGGCGCGGGCGATCCGCGGCGTCAAGCGGGTGCTGATCGGCTCCGGCCTGCGCTACGACCTGGCGGTGCGCTCGCCCGAGTACGTCAGGGAGCTGGTCACCCACCACGTGGGTGGCCTGCTCAAGATCGCGCCGGAGCACACCGAGGACGCGCCCCTCGCCAAGATGATGAAGCCCGGCATCGGCACCTACGACCGCTTCAAGGAACTCTTCGAGCGCTTCTCCCAGGAGGCCGGCAAGAAGCAGCACCTGGTGCCCTACTTCATCGCCGCCCATCCGGGCACGCGCGACGAGGACATGGTGAACCTCGCCCTGTGGCTCAAGGCCAACCAGTTCCGTCTCGACCAGGTGCAGACCTTCCTGCCCACCCCCATGGCCCTGGCGACCACCATGTACCACTCGGGCAAGAACCCGCTGCGCAAGGTCTCGGCCACGTCGGAAGAGGTGGCCTCGCCCCGTTCCGCCCGTCAGCGCCGGCTCCACAAGGCCCTGCTGCGCTACCACGATCCGGAAGGCTGGCCCTTGATCCGCGAGGCCCTGCGGGCCCTCGGGCGCAGCGACCTGATCGGCAGCTCGCCGCGCCACCTGGTGCCCCGCGACCAGCCGGTGGTGCTGGGTGAAGGCGGCGGCGAAAGACGGCGCACCGGCAAGGCCGCCAATCCCGTGGGGGCGCGGCGCGCCCCGCCGCCGCTGCGGCGCGGGACCGCCCCGTCGCCCGTATCCGGCAAACCGCGCGGCCGGCGATCCTGACGGGCCGGCCCGGCGCCGCACCGGGCGCGGTGGAATCCGGGACGGAGATCATGTGGGGGCGTCAGCGCGCATGCCGTGCCGGTGGCCCGCCGCTGGATGAACTGACGGTGTCCCTTTTCAACGGGGAGGTGTTGATGGATCGGATCCTGTGCATCACCGGTGGCAGCCGCGGCATCGGGGCCGCCACAGCCCGCCTGGCGGCCCGCCAGGGCTATGCGGTGGCGGTCGGCTACCTGGGGCGACGGGACGCCGCCGAGGCGCTGGTCGCTCAGATCGTGGCCAACGGCGGTGTGGCGCGGGCCCTGCAGGTGGATGTGGCGCTGGAAGCCTCCGTGGAGGCTTTCTTCGCGGCCGTGGACCGGGCCCTGGGGCCGCTCACGGCGCTGGTGAACAATGCCGGCGTGCTCGACACCCAGTGCCGCCTGGAAGACATGGACGCGGCGCGCCTGCAGCGGGTCTTCGCTACCAATGTGACCGGCAGCTTCCTGTGCGCCCGCGAGGCGGTGCGGCGCATGAGCACGCGCCACGGCGGCCATGGCGGGGCCATCGTCAATCTGTCGTCGCGGGCGGCGCGCCTGGGTTCGCCCGGCGAATACATCGACTACGCCGCCTCCAAGGGCGCCATCGACACGCTCACCGTCGGGCTGGCAAAGGAGGTGGCGGCCGAGGGCATCCGCGTCAATGCGGTGAGTCCCGGCCTGATCGCCACCGACATCCATGCGGCTGGCGGTGAGCCGGGCCGCGTCGCGCGCCTGGCCTCGGCCATCCCGATGCAGCGGGGCGGCGAGCCGGACGAGGTGGCGCGGGCCATCCTGTGGCTGCTGTCGGACGACGCGTCCTACGTGACGGGGGCGAACCTGGACGTGGCGGGCGGGCGCTGACGCGCGCGCATCAGCCGAGGCGACGGCGCGAGGACTGCGGCGAGGGCGCGCATGGCAGCCGTACGCGGCAGTCCGCTGTCCACGAAGCGCCGATCATTGAACCGCGCACCGCCACCCGGTCGTCCGGGCGCGGTGCGCGGCGCCGTCAGACGCGCAGGGCGGCGCGCAGCTTGTCCAGCAGCTTCTCACCCATGCCTTTGACGGCCAGCAGGTCGTCAAGACGGGCGAAGGGGCGGGCCGCGACGATGGCGGCCGCGACCGTCTTGGGCAGGCCCTTGACGGCAGAGAGCTCAGTGGCGCTGGCGGTGTTGATGCAGACACCGGACGCGGGGGCGGCCGATTTCGCGGAGGCCTTGCGGGCGGCCGGCTTCTTGGCGGCAGGTGCGGGCGCGGCTTCGGCCTCGGCGGCCTCGATGGCCTGGGCGGCGGGTGCCTCGGCCGCAGCGGCCGGGCTTTCCGGCTCGGCGGCGAAGCTCACCGGCAGGGTGAAGTTGCTGAAGTCGCGGGTGGCGTAGGCTTCGCCCGTCCATTCCCGCAGCAGCAGGGCGATGTGCCAGGTGCCGGCCGGGCGGGCGGCGAGGGGCAGATCGAAGTCCAGGGTGTCCACGCTCTGGCCACCGCCGAGCACGCCCAGGGCCGCCGTGGCGAGGCGCGTACCCGCCGGTTCGTCAGAGGTGTACGGAGCGGACAGGGCCCACAGTTCGAGGCTCAGGCTGCCGCTCAGGTTGTCGGCGTCGCGGGGATTGTCGACGCGGTCGACGTGCACGGTGACGTGGTTCGACTCGAGACCGAAACCGGTGCTGCCGACGAGGCGGGGCTGCACGAAACGTTCGGTGCGCGGGAAGCGGGCGGTGTCGCAGAGGGTGTCGAAGCGGCCGTCGTGACCGGACACGAGGGCCAGCACCATGACGTGTTCGCCCTGGCCGGCGGGCGGCAGTGCGGCGACGGTGGCATCGATCCACGCGGTGTCGAAGGTCGTGTCGGGCTGGCAGCGCAGCTCGGCCACCTTGATACCGGCGGGCAGCGCGCCGGGCGCGACGCTGTCGCAGGCCCACAGTTGCAGGGCCCATTCGCCGGCGGCGGTGGCGGCCGGGTTGGTGATCTGCAGTTCGGCGTTGAGGTGGACGACGTCGCCGTCGAAGCGGTAGCCGTGGGTCTGACCGAGACGGAGCGGGGTGTCGGGGGTGGCGTGCATGATGGGAGTCCAGCCGGGATGAGGGCGCGGATTTTCAACCCGTCACGGTCCCCGGGTCAACGCCGTTCCGATGAATTTTTTTTGATGCACCGATTCGGGGCGAAATCCTCGAAAGCCTTGTGGCGACTGGCGTGCACCGTTCTGGTGCTGTTATTCCAATGGGTTTGTCGGAAAGTCGACCTAGAGCAGCACGATATCGAATTGCTCCTGCCCGTAGCTGGCCTCCGGGTGCAGCGAGACGGTCTTGTCGATGAAGTCGGAGAGCATGCCGAGGGCCTGGGACTCCTCGTCGAGGAAGAGGTCGATGACCTGCGGCGCGGCGAGCACTCGGAACTCCCGCGCATTGAACTGGCGCGCCTCCCGCAGCAGTTCGCGCAGGATCTCGTAGGCCACGGTGCGCGCGGTCTTCACCTCGCCGCGACCGCCGCAGGTGGGGCAGGTCTCGCAGAGCAGGTGGGCGAGGGACTCGCGGGTGCGCTTGCGGGTCATTTCCACCAGGCCCAGACTGGTGAAGCCGTTGACCGTCATCTTGGTGTGGTCGCGGGCCAGGGCCTTGCGGAACTCGTCGAGCACGGCGGTGCGGTGCTCGGCGCTCTCCATGTCGATGAAGTCCACGATGATGATGCCACCCAGGTTGCGCAGGCGCAGCTGGCGGGCGATGGTCTGGGCCGCCTCCAGGTTGGTCTTGAAGATCGTGTCGTCGAAGTTGCGTGCGCCGACGAAGCCGCCGGTGTTCACGTCGATGGTGGTCATCGCCTCGGTCTGGTCGATGATCAGGTAGCCGCCGGACTTGAGGTCCACGCGGCGCGCCAGGGCCTTCTCGATCTCGGCTTCCACGCCGTGCAGGTCGAAGAGGGGCCGCTCGCCGGTGTAGTGTTCCAGGCGCTCGGCGACCTGAGGCATGTATTCGGTGGTGAAGGCCGACAGTTTCTGGAAGTTCTCGCGGGAATCCGCCACGACGCGGGTGGTGGCGTCGGTGACCAGGTCCCGCAGCACCCGCTGGGCGAGGTTGAGATCCTGGTACAGCACGTATGGCGGCCGGGCGCCGATGGTGCGATTGCGGATCTCGGCCCACAGCTTGCGCAGGTAGGCGATGTCCGCGGCGAGTTCGTCGTCGGTAGCGTTCTCGGCCATCGTGCGCACGATGTAGCCGCCGCTCTCATCCTTGGGCAGCAGGCGGCTGACGCGTTCGCGCAGGGCTTCGCGGCCGGCTTCGTCGCCGATGCGCTGGGAGATGCCGATGTGCTTGTCCTGGGGCAGGTAGACCAGCATGCGCCCGGCGATGGAGATCTGCGTGGACAGACGCGCGCCCTTGGTGCCGATGGGGTCCTTGAGGACCTGCACCATGAGGTTCTGTCCTTCGGCGAGGATGCGCTCGATGGGACGCGGTGCCTCGCCCCCGTGGCGGTCGGTCCAGATGTCGGCCACATGCAGGAAGGCGGTGCGTTCCAGGCCTACGTCCATGAAGGCGGACTGCATGCCCGGCAGCACGCGCACCACACGGCCCAGGTAGATGTTGCCCACGATGCCGCGGCTTGCGGTGCGCTCCACGTGCA
>DAOQMM010000111.1:0-11805 GCA_035335645.1 Rhodocyclaceae bacterium
GTGGGCATGCAGGGCATGTCCGATGGTATCCACGATGAACGAGTCGGTGACCATGAGGGTTCCCCGGAACGGAAGGGCAATGCATCGTTGGCGTGCATGATACGCCTCCTGGCGAGGGCCGGCGCGGCATGCCGGCCGGACGAGGTCAGCCCTGCCGGCGGAGCGGCGGGCCGTTGCGGGGCGCGTGACTGCCCGAGCGGTCCGGAGGGTCGGCGTCCCGCAGGCCCACGACCGGCAGGCGGTAATGGGCTTCTAGGAAGGACCACAGCGACGCGCCCGCATCGACCGCCGCCTCGAAGGCTCCCCGCGCCGCCACATCGCCGGTCAGGAATGCCCGGCAGAAGCGGGGGGCGATGAGCAGTGCGTGGAGGCGACGCGCCTGCACGTCCGACGCCGTTCCTGCCAGCCAGTTGATGTGGGTGAGGGTGGGCGCCACGCCGACGGAGTGCAGGCGGGCCGCCAGGGATCTGTCCAGGCCCTGCGCCAGGTGCTGGTGGGCCGCCTCCTGCAGTTGCCGCTCGCGCTGGCGCAGGGCGGGCAGCAGCGCTCCCCGCACGCCCGGGTCGAAGCGTCCTTCCGGCGCGAGAAAGAGCAACTCCGCAGCGGCGTTGGCGTGGGGAATGGCGTGGCGGAGGACGGGCCACGGGGATTCTTCGTCGCTGCAGACCGCCTGCAGGACATCTTGGCGCAAGCAGTCGGCGAGTGCGTGAGCGAGGCGCGTGTCGTCGAGGCGGTCGAGATCGTCGGCGAGCTGCGCCAGCGTCGCGTCGGGGGCGCTCAGTTCGCACACGCGACCACGCTCGTCGAGCACCCGCAGGGTCAGCCACCGGCCCGTCAGTGCGGGGTCGAGATCGGTGCTGCAGCCGTCTTCCGCGCTGCGCTCCGGGGCGATGGCGATCACGCCGCGTCCGAGCGGGCCGAGGCGTTCGAGCAGGCGGACGCGGGGGGCCTGCAGCCATGCCTGCCAGGCCGGACGCAGGACTGCCGAAAGGGTCGCCGCGATGGCGCGGTCGATGCCGAGCGGGTGGTCGCTGGCGCGCATGACGCGCGGGGCGCAGGGGGTGGGCGGGACGCGGAGGGGGCGGATCGGTGACGTCATCGTAGTGAGCTCCCGTGAAATGCGGTCTGGTGCCGCGATGAGCCCAGCTTAATGCGCGCCCCCCGCGATGCGCCGACATGACAACGTTGCCGCCAGGGTCATCGCTTCAGGGGCGCGGGAGCCCGCTGCGCCGACCGATTCCCGCGCCGGCTGCAGGCTTTTTCAAGACAAGCTTGCCATGGTGAATATCTGTCACGCGTATGCGCTACAGTGCGAGGCTTGGGGAGAAAAGCGATGACGAACGACTGGAGTGGCCGGGCGGGCGAAGGTGCACCGGAAGGCGACGGGGAGTGGGCCTTGTCGATGCCGGTCAGGGACCGGCCGCCCGAGTCCTTTGCCCGCCGTGTGCTGGTGGCAGTGGGCGGGCTGGCGCCGCAGGTGATCACGGAGGCCCTGTACTGGCTGGCCTGTGTGCGGGTGCCGCCTTTCGTACCCACCGAGATCCGCGTCGTCACCACCACCGTCGGGCGCGAGCAATGCGAGCTGGCGCTGCTTCATCCCCAGCAGGGCAAATTCCACGCCCTACTGCGGGATTACGGCCTGGTCGGCCAGGTGGCCTTCGGCAGTGAACACTTCGAGCTGATCCGCGACGGCCTCGGGCGGGCGCTGGACGACGTCTGCGATGGGCCCGAGAACGTGGCCGCGGCGGACTCCATCACCGCCTTCATCCGCGATCTGGCGGCCGATCCGGATTGCGCGCTGCACGTGTGCATCTCGGGCGGGCGCAACACCATGGGCGTCTATCTCGGCTATGCCCTGAGCCTGTTCGGACGGCGCCAGGATCGTCTGTCCCACGTGATGGTGCCGCCGGAATTCACCCACAACCACGATTTTTACTACCCGCCGCCCCAGCCCGGGGTGCTCATCGACCGCATCAGCAACCGTTCCGTCAGCACCCGTGCGGCGTCGGTCACCTTGGCGGAGATCCCCTTCGTCAGCCTGCGCGGCCTGCTGCCGAGCGAGGTGCTGGACGGCGTGGTGAGCTATTCCACCGCGGTCGCCCTGACCCGTGAATCCATGCAGCCCCACCGGCTGGTGGTGGCCCGGGCGAGCCGGCGGCTGTTGTGCGGCGAGCGGGAGGTGGCCCTGCCGCCCCAGCTGTTCGCCTGGTATCTGTGGCTGGCCCAGCGCCGCAAGAGCGGGGCGGAACATGGCGGTGCAGTGCGCTGGACTGATGCGGACATCGCCGGCACCTTCCTGGCCTGCTACCGGAGCGTGGTGGGGATCGCCTCCCACGACTACGACACGGCGGCGGAGGTTCTGCGGGACGGCATGACCGACACCTTTTTCGCCGAGAAGAAGTCTCGCGTCAATCGGGCTCTGCGTACGGCCCTGGGCGTGGATGCGGAGGCTTACCTGATCCACGAGACTGGCCGCCGTCCGGCCACCCGCTTCGGCCTGCTGCTGGCGCCGCAGGCGATTGAGTTCCGCGACTGAGGCCTGCGTGCCGCGGAGCCGAGGCGTCCTGAAAAGTCGGACGGGGCCCGCGGGCCCCGTCCATCGGGTGATGCCGATGCGCGGACGCGCTCACACCTTCCGATACACCTCGGCGCCGGTGCGCACGAACTCGACGGCCTTCGTTTCCATGCCCTTCTCCAGCGCCTCGGCCTCGCCGATGCCCTGCTGGGCGGCGAAGTCGCGCACGTCCTGGGTGATCTTCATGGAGCAGAAGTGGGGCCCGCACATGGAGCAGAAGTGGGCGACCTTGGCAGACTCCTTGGGCAGGGTCTCGTCATGGAAGCTCTTGGCCTTGTCCGGATCGAGGCCCAGATTGAACTGGTCGTCCCAGCGGAACTCGTAGCGGGCCTTGGACAGCGCGTTGTCGCGGATCTGGGCGCCGGGATGGCCCTTGGCCAGATCGGCGGCGTGGGCCGCCAGCTTGTACGTGATGATGCCTTCCTTCACATCGTTCTTGTCCGGCAGGCCCAGATGCTCCTTGGGCGTCACGTAGCACAGCATCGCCGTACCGTACCAGCCGATCTGAGCCGCACCGATGCCACTGGTGATGTGATCGTAACCCGGCGCGATGTCGGTGGTGAGCGGACCCAGCGTGTAGAACGGCGCCTCCTTGCAGTACTCCAGCTGCAGATCCATGTTCTCCTTGATCATGTGCATGGGCACATGACCCGGCCCCTCGATCATCACCTGCACATCGTGCCGCCAGGCAATGTCGGTGAGCTCGCCGAGCGTCTTCAGCTCGCCCAGCTGGGCTTCATCGTTGGCATCGTAGATCGAACCGGGGCGCAGACCGTCGCCCAGGGAGAAGGCCACATCGTAGGCCTTCATGATCTCGCAGATCTCCTCGAAGTGCGTGTAGAGGAAGCTCTCCTTGTGATGGGCCAGGCACCACTTGGCCATGATCGAACCGCCGCGGCTGACGATGCCGGTCATGCGGTTGGCCGTGAGGGGCACATAACGCAGCAGCACCCCGGCGTGGATGGTGAAGTAATCCACGCCCTGCTCGGCCTGCTCGATCAACGTATCGCGGAAGATCTCCCAGGTGAGCTCCTCGGCCTTGCCCTCCACCTTCTCGAGGGCCTGGTAGATGGGCACCGTGCCGATCGGCACCGGGCTGTTGCGGATGATCCACTCGCGGGTCTCGTGGATGTTCTTGCCGGTGGACAGATCCATCACCGTGTCGCCGCCCCAGCGGATCGCCCAGGTCATCTTGTCCACTTCTTCGTTGATGGAGGAGCCCAGGGCCGAGTTACCGATGTTGGCGTTGATCTTCACCAGGAAATTGCGGCCGATGATCATCGGCTCGGTCTCCGGATGGTTGACGTTGGCCGGCAGGATGGCGCGGCCGCGGGCGATCTCGTCGCGCACGAACTCCGGCGTGATCGTCGCGGGGATGGCGGCGCCGTAGCTCTGGCCGGGGTGTTGGCGGGTCAGGAGTTTGGCCATGCGTTCGCCCAGGGGGCCGCTGGCGCGCAGGGACTCCACGTATTCGGTGCGGCGCAGGTTCTCGCGGATCGCCACGAACTCCATCTCGGGCGTGACGACGCCGCGGCGGGCGTAGTGCATCTGGGTCACGTTGGCGCCGGCGCGGGCGCGCCGCGGTGCGCGGTGCAGACCGGGGAAACGCAGCTCATCGAGGCGTGAATCGGCGGCGCGGACGCGGCCGTATTCGGAGGACAGGTCGGGCAGCACCTCGGTGTCGCCGCGCTCCGCGATCCAGGCCTGGCGCAGGGCAGGCAGGCCGGAGCGGATGTCGATGCGCGCGGCCGGGTCGGTGTAGGGGCCGGAGCAGTCATAGACGAAGATCGGCGGATTCTGTTCGCCGCCCATGGCGGTGGGCGTGTCGGCCTGGCGGATCTCGCGCATGGGCACGCGCAGATCGGCGCGGGAGCCTTCCACGTAGATCTTGCGGGAGTTGGGCAGGGGCGCGATGGCCGCTTCGTCCACGTGGGCGGACGAAGCAATGAATTTGTCGGTGGCGTTCATGAAGGCTCCCAGGGGAGGGCCGCGGGCGGGGGAAACGACGGCGGGAGCCACGTTTCCCTACGCCGGTACGACCCGGATCAGGTTCGGAGGGTAAGTCTCAGCCGCGCGCATGGGCAGCGGCACCCCTAACGTATGGCCCGGAAAGTACTGGAAGCGGCCGGTCATTGCAAGATTTTCCGGAAAATCAAGGCTCCGCGCCATTCCCCGGCGCTGCGGAGCGTTTCTAAAGCTTTGCGGCACCCCGCCGAAATAGGAGGCATCCGGTCCATTGCGGCCCCTGCATCCCTTTTCGGAGAATCACCATGCGACTGCGCATGCGTCCCCTCGTCGTCCTGCTGGCCCTGGCCGGCGCGTCCCAGGCCCTGGCCGCCGACTGGCAGACCGTGGCTGCGGACAAGAAGCGCAAGATCGAACTCGACCGGGCGAGCATCCTGCAATCCGATCCGGGCACCAAGGTGGCCTGGGGGCGCATCGTGCTGGCCGATGCCGAGGCCGAGGCGGCTGGCTACGCCACCGTGAAGGCCCTCAACCGCTACGACTGCCGCAACCAGACCTTCGCCACCATCAAACGCGTCTATCTGGATGGCGATGCAGCCGTGCTGAAGGACGAGAAGGTCAAGGTCGAGAAGGACATGCCCATCACCGCGGGCAGCGTGGACGAGAAGTTGTGGAAGGAGGTCTGCCAGCCCGGCGGCACCAAGGGGCTCAATCAGGTTGCCCAGGAGGCGTCGAAGGCGGCCCAGGCCGCGGCCGCCAAGCCGGATCTGCGTGCAGCCGACTATCGTCCCGCCAAAGGTGCCGAAAAGCCCGCGGTGCGTCAGGTGAATGAAGGGAAGGGTGAAGAGCCGCCGGCGACGCCGATCAAGAAGAATTTCATCGACAAGCCGGCACCACCGCCCAAGGCGGAGGTGGCCGAAAAACCTGCCGAGAAGACCGCCGAGAAGGCGCCGGCACCCCGTGTCGAAGCGGCTCCGCCGGAAGTGCGTCGCGTGCCGGCCTATGTGCCGCCGCGGCCGCGGGTGGTGCGCATGCCCGCCGTGGCGGTGGAGGCGGGCGCCGGCCATGGCCCGGATGCCGCCGGCACGCCGCTCGCCCATCACGAGATCCACTGGAGTTACGACGGCGACGGCGGCCCGCCCAACTGGGGCGTGCTCAAGCCCGAATGGGGGCTGTGCAGCACCGGCGAGCGCCAGTCGCCGATCGACATCCGTGAGGGCATCAAGGTGGAGCTGGAGCCGATCCGCTTCGACTACAAACCCTCATATTTCCGCGTGGTGGACAACGGCCATACGATCCAGGTCAACCTGGGTCCGGGCAATACCCTCTCGGTGATGGGGCGCCAGTACGATCTGGTGCAGTTCCACTTTCACCGGCCGTCGGAGGAGCGCATCAACGGCAAGGGCTTCGACATGGTTGCGCACCTGGTCCACAAGGACCTGGACGGCCGTCTGGCCGTGGTGGCCGTGCTGCTGGAGCGGGGCAGCGCCCATCCGCTGATCCAGACCCTGTGGAACAACCTGCCGCTGGAGAAGAATGTGGAGTACGGCCCGGAGGGGGTGTCCATCGATCTCAACCAGCTCCTGCCGGACAACCGCAGCTATTACACCTACATGGGTTCCCTCACCACGCCGCCCTGCAGCGAGGGCGTGCTGTGGATGGTTCTGAAGCAGCCGGCGCAGATGTCTGCGGACCAGATCGGCATCTTCTCGCGCCTGTATCCAATGAACGCCCGCCCGGTGCAGTCGATCAAGGGGCGTCTCATCAAGGAATCCCGCTGAGCCGGTCCGCCGCATTCGTGAGTGCCTCTCCGGGGCGTCCTTCAGGGGACGCCCTTTTTTTGTGTGCGTCGTCCAGGGCGCGGGCCAGAAAGCGCAGCAGGCGTGGGTCGTCGCCGTGGGCCACGTGCACGCGCAGATAGGGGGAGGGCTGGTTCTGGGGACGGAACACGCTGCCCGGCGCGAGGAGGATGTCATCCTGAAGCGCGACGCGGGCGAGCTCGGCGGTGTCCTCCACGCCCGGCAGGGGCACCCACAGGAAGGTGCCGCCGGCAGGTTCGGGGTCGGGATGCAGGCCGAGGCGCTCCAGCTGCCGCAGGCTGCGTCCGGTGGCATCGGCAATCCGGTCGCGCAGACGCTCCAGCAGCTTGCGGTAGTGGCCGTCGGTGAGCATCTGGTGGACGAGCTGCTCGGAGAACTCCGCCGAGGACATCATCGAAACGATCTTCACGTCGGTGAGGAGGCGTGCCAGATCGGGCCGGCAGGCCAGGAAGCCGACCCGCAGGTTGCCTGACAGGGTCTTGGAGAAGCTGCCCACGAAGATCACCCGCTCGAGCTGGTCGAGGCTGGCCAGGCGGGTGGCAGCGGGGCCGGCAATGTCGCCGACGATGTCGTCCTCGACGATCATGAAGTCGTGGCGGGCCGCCAGTTGCAGTACGCGGAAGGCACAGGCCGGGCTGAGGCAGCCCGACGTCGGGTTGTGGAACACCGACTGGGTGAAGAACAGGCGCGGCTTGTGGTGGGCGAGGAGGGCTTCCAGCGCCGCCGTATCCGGGCCCTCCGGCGTGCGCGGCACGCCCAGCAGGGCGACACCGTAGAGGCGCAGGTTGCCGAACAGATTCCAGTAGCCGGGATCGTCCACCAGCACGCAGTCGCCGGGTTTGAGGAAGTATTTGCAGAGGATGTCCAGGGCCTGATGGGCGCCGTAGGTGAGGACGATCTGTTCCGGTGTGGCGCGGATCCCGTGGCCGGCAAGCTGGACCTGCAACTGGGCGCGCAGGGGCGCGTAGCCCTGGGCGGTTCCGTAGCTGGCCGGGCGCACGTCAGGGCGCCGCGCAAGACTGCGCAGGGCGCGTCGTACGCCCGCCTCGTCGAGCCACGCCACGGGCATGTTGCCGGTGCCGGCGAGCAGGCGCTCCGGACCGCCGGAGGCCATCTCGCGCATGAGCCACGCTGCATCGATGGCGCGCTCCACGCCGGTGTCCGTCTCGCCGGTGCGGGCGGGTGCCGGCCGGCCGGCCACATAGAAGCCGGAGCCGCGACGGGACTGCACGTAACCCAGGGCCACCAGGCGGTCATAGGCTTCCACCACCGTGAAGCGGGAGACGCCGTGGTCCGCGGAAAACTGGCGGATGGGCGGCAGGCGCATGCCAGGCCGCAGGACGCGATCATCCACGCGGGCGCAGAGGGCCGCGACGATCTGGTCGGTGAGGGGGGTCGGGCTGTCTGGCGACAGGGTGATGCGCAGCATGGCTTTGACCTCGGCGTACCGGTCGAAGGGCCGGTACGGTGTAGTGAGTTGTCCGAAAATTGTATCTGTGATGTTGAAAAAGTGTCCGCTATTGTCAGGCTCATTGAGCTTGAGGGGAGTGCGGGCATGGGACGGGGAGCAAGCATCCGTGGGCTGATCGCCCTGATCGGTCTGTTGCCGCTGCTGGCGCTGGCGGGCGGGGCGCGTGCGCAGGTGTGGTGGCCGGAGCGGCAATGGGTCTTCGTGGCGGATCGGGACGGCGGATCGGTCCAGGTGCTGGCGCTGCGCTCCGGCCTGACGCCCGTGGCCGTGCTGCGCCAGCGCGACCGGAGCGCTGTGCGTGGCATCGCGGTCGATCCGCGGGCCGTGCGGGCCTGGGTGCTGGGGCCACGGGAACTGGATCTGCATGACGCGGCCAACGGGCGGCTGATCGCCCACTATGCGGCACCGGCAGGCATGCTGCTGGAAGGCTTCGAGCCGGCCGACGGACGTTCCCTGCGGGTGCGTGGTGGCGGGGCCCTGTTCGAACCGCGGCCAGGTTGCGGATGTCTGGCGCGGGTAGACGCCGTGCTCACCGGTCGGGAGATGCGCGCGCCCTGATGCATCTCAAGTCCGTGGATGACCGGTACGTTAAGATCTGTGGTGCGTGAACGGATCAATGGCTGGGGGACGGAGGCGGGATGCGGATCGGGGGCGGTAGGTGACACAGCATGGCAGCGCGCCGTGGCCCCTGGGCCGGCGCCGCACCTTTGCCGCGTTCGTCCTGACTGGCGGGGTTCTGGCCTCGCGCGCGTGGAGCGGTTCCGACGTCGATGCCCTGGCGGAACTGCCCCTTGAGGATCTCCTGCAGGTGGAGGTGAGCACGGTCAGCCGGCACGCCCAGCGTCTTGCGGAGGCGGCCGCTGCGGTGCATGTGATCACCGCCGAGGAGATCCGCCACGCGGGGGTGCGCACCCTGCCGGATGCCTTGCGGCTGGCGCCCGGCGTGGATGTGGCGCAGATCGGTGCGGACCGCTGGGCCGTGTCGCTGCGGGGGCATACGGACTACCTCGCCAACAAGCTGATGGTGCTGGTGGACGGGCGCAGCGTCTATAGCCCCAATTTCTCCGGCGTGCTGTGGAACACCGTGCAGGTGCCCCTCGAGAACATCGAGCGCATCGAGGTGATCGGCGGCCCGGGGGGCGCCCTGTGGGGGGCGAACGCGGTCAATGGGATCATCAACATCATCACGCGACCAGCGCAGGCCACGCAGGGCACGCTGGTCAATGCCGGGCATGGCTCTGCGGAGGGGAGTTTCGGACTGGCCCGGCAGGGTGGCCGGTTCGACGAGGACACTTTCTACAGCGCCTACGTGAGTGCCACGCGCGGCGCCGGACTGGCCGCGGCGGGGCGTGAGGATCGACCGGACGGCAATGTCGACAGCGGGGCCGGGCTGCGGATCGATGCCCGTCGCGGGCGCGACGCGTGGATGCTCAACAGTGCCGTCTACCGCAGCCGGGTGGGGGGCACGGGGCGGGTGCCGGATCCGCTGGCGGCTGGAGCGGGCTTTGGGCGCAACGTGGCTCTGGCGGACGATTTTTCCGGAGTGGATGTGCACGGCCGGCTCTCCCGTCAGCTGGACGACGGGGGCGAGGTGCAGGCCAGCGTGGCCTGGTCTCACGCCGATCTGGACTCGGGCCTGCTGGCCCGCGAACGCCAGGACATCGTGGACATGGAGGTCCAGCACCGCCTGCCGCCCCGGTCGGGGCACCGCCTGACCTGGGGTGCGGGTCTGCGCGGCTTCATGGACGATGCGCGGGATGGGGCGGTGACCCATCTCACGCGGACGCGGGAGACTCTGGTGGTGGCGAGCCTGTTTGCCCAGGATGAGATCGCCGTCACGGGGACCGTGCGCCTGACACTCGGCGCGCGTCTCGATCAGCAGAAGTACACCGGCGCCGGGCTGCAGCCTTCTGCGCGTCTGCTCTGGCAACCGGCGCCCGGGCAGACCGCGTGGGCCGCCGTCTCCCAGGCCCTGCGCCTGCCCTCCCGCGGAGAACGCACGACCGATTACCGGCTCGGCGTGCTGCCGCCGGCCAGTCCCCTCAATCCGGCGCCGCTGCCGGCACTGCTGGAGGTGCGAGGTTCCGGTGGGTACGGGGCGGAACACCTGACGGCCTGGGAGGCCGGCTGGCGAGGTCAGCCGGGGGCCGGTCTGGTGCTCGATGCGTCGGTCTTCCTGCACCGCTACCGTGGCTTGCGCACGGCGTCCGGCGGACCGCCCGAAATGGCGGCCTCCGCTTCCTATATGGTGATTCCCGCCCTGTTTTCCAATCTGGGCGAGCAGACCCTGCGGGGCGTCGAGGCGGCAGCCCATTGGCGCCCGGTGGAAGGCTGGCGTCTGCGCGCCGCGGCCACCTACCGCGTGACGTCGCCCTTCGAGGCGGGCGCGACGATGTTTCAGGATCTGTTTGCCAGTCAGGCGCCGCGGCGAGCCGCCAACCTGTTGTCCGGCTGGCGGCTGGGCAGCCGGACCGACCTGGACCTGTGGCTCGTTCGCGTCGGTCCGCGGAACGTGCCGGGGCAGGCGGCGCTGCCGGCCAGCAACCGGATGGACCTGCGTCTGGCCCGGCGCCTGGACCGTCGTGTGGAAGTGGCGCTGGTCGGGCAGAATCTGCTGGATGACCGGCATGGGGAGTATGTCTCTTTCGTGCCGGGCTTTGCGCCGGTCGAAGTCCGGCGGGGTATATATGGACAGATCCGCGTCAGTGATTGATTTCCGTTTCTGGCACCGTTTTGGTGCGGCCGTCTTTCCAGACCGGTGCGCACTGTCCGAAGCGGGGCACGAGGCGGCATGTCTTGTTATTAAGGTGTTGAATTTTATTGAAAGAGTACCTTGGCATGGATTCTGCGACAGACTTTCCATTCTTAGGTACAGGGAGGCCCGAGCATGAATTTCTATAACGAAATGCACGATGGCGCCGGCGGGGTACGTGCCCACTACGAGCGCTATGCGGCATGGCTGGCGTCCTCGCCGGCGGAGCGTATCCAGCGCAAGCGCGCAGAGGCCGATCTGGCGTTCCGCAAGGTCGGCATCACCTTCGCCGTGTACGGCGATGCGTCCGACGGCGATGGCGGCAAGGAGCGTCTGATTCCCTTCGACATCATCCCGCGGGTGATCCCCGCCCCGGAGTGGCGCGACCTGTCAGCCGGCCTGCGGCAGCGGGTCCAGACCCTGAATGCCTTCCTGCACGACATCTATCACGATCAGGAGATCCTCAAAGCCGGCGTGATCCCGGCCGAGCAGGTGCTCAACAATGCCCAGTTCCGCCCGGAGATGATGGGGGTGGACGTGGTGGGCAACATCTACGCCCACATCGCCGGCGTGGACGTGGTACGGGCCGGCAAGGGCGAGTTCTATGTGCTGGAGGACAACCTGCGGGTGCCGTCGGGCGTGTCCTACATGCTCGAAGACCGCAAGATGATGATGCGCCTCTTCCCCGAGCTGTTCTCCATCCACAAGGTGGCACCGGTGCAGCACTATCCCGACCTGCTGCTGGAGAAGCTGCGCGCAGTGGCGCCCAAGGGCATCTCCGATCCCACCGTGGTCGTGCTCACGCCGGGGGCCTACAACAGCGCCTACTTCGAACACACCTTCCTGGCCCAGCAGATGGGCGTCGAGCTGGTGGAGGGGCGTGACCTGTTCGTGGAAGACGACACCGTCTACATGCGTACCACCCAGGGCCGCCGTCGCGTGGATGTGATCTACCGGCGCGTGGACGACGACTTCCTCGATCCCACGGTGTTCAGGCCCGATTCCATGCTGGGTGTGCGCGGCCTGCTGGCGGCCTACAAGGCCGGCAACGTGACCCTCGCCAACGCCATCGGCACCGGCGTGGCAGACGACAAGTCGATCTACCCCTATGTGCCGGACATGGTCCGCTTCTACCTGGGCGAAGAGCCCAAGCTCAATAACGTGCCGACCTACCAGTGCCGCAAGCCGGAGGATCTGGCCTATACCCTGGCGCACCTGCCCG
>DAOQMM010000112.1:0-11770 GCA_035335645.1 Rhodocyclaceae bacterium
CGGGGCGTGAGGGGGAGGCGTGCGGCGTCCCGCCATCGATCAACGATGACGGGAGCGGGGTGGTCGCGGTGGCGTCAGAAGCCGATCACATCGAGCCGGGTGATGGCGCGGCCGTCCTTGCTGACGGTGCCGGTGCGCACGGCTGCCTGCTTGATGGCCGCTTCCACGGCGGCCGGGCTGGCCGTCGGGTTGCGCGCCAGGTAGAGCGCTGCGGCGCCTGCCACATGGGGGCTGGCCATGGACGTGCCCGACATGGTGGCCACGCCGGAATTGAGGTAGGTGGACAGGATCGAAACCCCTGGCGCCCAGGTGTCCACACAACTACCGTAGTTGCTGAACGAGGCCTCCTTGTTGCTGCTGTCGGTGGCAGCCGTGGTGATCGCACCGTTCAGCGAGCCGCCGATGCGTGCTGGCGAGTAGTTGCAGGCCTTGGCGCTGCTGTTGCCGGCGGCAATTGCAAAGACGACGCCCGCATTGACCGCGCGGGTCACGGCCGCATCGAGGGCCGAACTGGCGCCGCCGCCCAGGCTCATGTTGGCCACTGCGGGCTTGACCGCGTTGGCGGTGACCCAGTCGAGTCCCTTGATCACGGTCGAATCCGAGCCTGAACCCGTACAGTCGAGCACCTTGACCCCCGTCAGGCGGACATAGGGCGCCATGCCGACCACCGAAGTCGTGTCGTCCCGGGCGCCGATGGTGCCCGCCACGTGGGTGCCGTGGCCATGGCAGTCGTAGTTTTTGCCGTCGGCCGTGAAATTGAGGTGATTGACCTTGTTCAGATCCCCGTGAGGTGCAATGCCCGTGTCGATGACGTAGACGTTGACCCCATTGACCGCGCCCGAGCCGTTTCCGGCCAGGGTGGATGACAGGGTGGCACGGGTGGTGCTGATGCCCCACGGGATGGTCTGTCCGACGATCTGCACCGGAAGATCCTCTTCGATGCTCATCACGGCAGGATCGCTCTTCAGGCGTGCGAGCTGGGCATCCGTGAGCGTGGCGGCGAAGCCTTTGAGTACGTGGCTGAAGGCGTGGCGGGCCACGATGCCATGGCGGCTTTCGATGCTCTGCAGGCGTTCCATCACGCGGGCGTCCAGATAAGCCCAGCCGGAGGGGTCACTGTTCACCCGATGATCACGGACGAGGGCTCGGGGGGGCGACTGTACGGCCGTGTCATGGAACTGGACGATGTAGTTCCTGGGGGCATCGGCCTGGGCCAGGGGTGCTGCGAAGGCCAGGGCAAGCAGCGGGAGGGAGAGGGAAGGGTGCATGGGAGGGGTTCCGGAATAATGACAAACGTATTCTAGGGTCCTTCCGTTGCTACGGCCGCGGGTCGGGCGGCTTGATGATCATTTGACACACTTTGTGACGATTTACACGGACGCGGTTCGCGACAACAGCGCCGCGCTCGGGCCCACGTTGCCGGCCGCCGATGCGCCGTTCAGGGGGTGATGAAGGGCGTGGCGGTATGCCACGTCCAGCAGCGCCGGGCCAGATCAAAGCTGCCGAGCGTTTCGAGCGGTCCGCCAATCTCCGGCGGCGCATAGGCCATCAGGCAGACCCGCTCGATGTGCAGGGTCTGCGTGGGTAGCGGGTGCGCATGGAGGCGCTCGGCGACGGCCCCCGTCGGCCAGCAGCCGGCGTAGAGGCCTACCGTGATGTGGGGTGTATAGGGGCCGCCAGGATCGCTATCGCTGTCGTGAAGGGCCGTCCGCAGGCGGGCGATCCCGCCGTCGGGATCGGAGACGCTGATGAACGGGGCGGACGTGAAGCTGGCGAGGCCGCCGGTTTCGAGGAGGAAGGACGTCGGCGCGCGCCGCGTGAGGGCGGCGAGATCCGCGTCCAGGCCGGCCGCGCCAAACTCGTCATGCCGGCGCGGCGTGGCGGCCGGAAAGCCGCGCAGGGCCAGGGTGACGTGGGCCTGGCGCCGATAGGTGTCGAGCAGCAGGTCGGCAAGGTGGCCCTGGGCGGCGTCCAGGATCCGGCGCACGCATGCCGTATCGACGTCCAGTGCCCACAGGGCATAACGGGGGCGGCCCAGATGCCACTCCACGAAATCCCGGCGGACGTTTTCGAGGGTCGAACCCGCGGCGGCGAAACCTTCAGCGACGGCGGGGAGGGTGGGCCAGGACATGCAGGACTGAAGGCTGAAAACCTGATGATCATAATGCATCGTTGCACGGGGCGAGCGTATCGCGCGGCCTTCCGTCCGCAGGCCCGGCGTCGGGTCGCGGGCGGATCGGCGCAGCCCTGCGGGAAGCGTCCGCATCGGGTGCGCGGGCGCGGAGCGGGTATGCGCGGCAAATCCGCTTACAGTTTCTTCCCCGCCATTGTGCCGGTGGGCGGGCGTCTGTCCGCACGCCGGCCGACCGCCTCCGGTATCATGTTGCACCGCATTTCGTACGACCGCCCATGGAACTCCTCAGCACCTTCATCGACATCGTCCTGCACCTGGACGTGCATCTGGCGGCCCTGACCGCCCAGTACGGCACCTGGATCTACGCCATCCTGTTCGCCATCATCTTCTGTGAGACGGGGCTGGTGATCTTTCCCTTCCTGCCGGGCGATTCCCTGCTCTTTGTGGCGGGCGCCCTGGCCGCGACCGGCGGCATGGACATCACCACCCTGTGCGGCGTGCTGCTGGCGGCGGCGGTGCTGGGGGACAACACCAACTACTGGATCGGCCACACCCTCGGTCCCAAGGTGTTCCGCTGGGAGAACTCCCGCTTCTTCAATCGCGCGGCCTTCGACAAGACCCACGCCTACTTCGAAGTCCACGGCGGCAAGACCATCATCGTCGCCCGCTTCCTGCCCCTGCTGCGCACCTTCGCGCCCTTTGTGGCCGGCGTGGCGCGCATGACTTACGCCCGCTTCGTGGCCCTGGACTTCATCGGCGGCTGCGTGTGGATCCTGTCCCTCACCTGGCTCGGCTACGGCTTCGGCAACCTGCCCGAGGTGAAGAAGAACCTGTCCCTGGTGATCGTGGGCATCATCGCCCTGTCCCTGATGCCGGTGGTGGTCGGCTGGCTGC
This sequence comes from Rhodocyclaceae bacterium, assembly GCA_035335645.1. Classification (GTDB taxonomy): domain Bacteria; phylum Pseudomonadota; class Gammaproteobacteria; order Burkholderiales; family Rhodocyclaceae; genus Zoogloea. The sequence goes on from DAOQMM010000112.1 coordinate 3,029, forward strand.
GCGGTCGCAGTGCGCGGGCGGCGAACTGAGGCGGCGGCATGAAGAATATCGTCATCCTCATCTCCGGGCGCGGCTCCAACATGGAGGCCATCGTGCGGGCGCGTATCGACGGCGCGCGGATCGCCGCGGTCATCGCCAACCGGCCCGACGCGGCGGGCCTGCAGTTTGCCGCACACGCCGGCATCGCCACCCGCGTGGTGGATCACAAGGCCTTTGCCAGCCGCGAAGCCTTCGACGCGGCCCTGGCCGACGTCATCGACGGCTTCGCCCCCGATCTGGTGGTGCTGGCGGGCTTCATGCGCGTGCTCACCGATGGCTTCGTCCAGCGCTATACCGGCCGCCTCCTCAACATCCACCCCTCGCTGCTGCCGTCCTTCCCTGGTCTGCACACCCACCAGCGGGCGCTGGAAGCCGGCGTGCGCGTGCATGGCACCACGGTGCATTTCGTGACGCCCGCGCTCGACTGCGGCCCCATCGTCATCCAGGCCGCGGTGCCGGTACGCCCCGGCGACGACGAAGACCGCCTCGCCGCGCGGGTGCTGGTGCAGGAGCACCGCATCTACCCGCAGGCGGTGCGCTGGTTCGTCGAAGGCCGCCTCAGCCTCACGCCGGCGGGTACGGTCCAGGTCGCCGATGTGGCGGACGGCCCCGACGGCTGGACCGTGCCGCCCGTCGAGGGCTGAGACTGCCGGATGGCCGTCGGTCGGATCCGCAACCGGGCCCTCGCGATCGCCGTGGCCCTGTCCCTGCTGGTGCATGGGCTGGCGATCCTGAGTCCGGCCTGGCGTCTGCCCTCGGACGACGCCACCGTGCTCCCGCCGCTGGACGCGCGCCTCACGCCCCTGCCGCCGCCGGTTCTCCAGCCTTCCGACGAGAAACGTCATCTGCTGGGCGAGGCGCCACCGCCGCGGCCCCGTCCGCGTCCGCAGGCGCGCCCCCCGGCGCTGCCCGCCGGGCCCGTCGCGGAGCTGCCGGCCGATCCTGCCGGTGCGCCGGAGCTGGCCGGCCCGGCCAGCAACGACTCTGCGGCGCCGCCCACCCCGGACTCCGCCACCGAAGCCCCGCCCGCGACGCCCGTCGAACCGAATGCCGCCGACGTGCCGGCCGGCGGCGCCGACCTGGGCGAGCTGTGGGCCGCCTCCGGCAAGGTGCAATACAACGTGATCCGCGGCGAGCGCAACTTCATCATCGGCCGCACCACCCACGCGTGGACCCATGACAAGGAGCACTACTCCATGGAGACGGTGATCGAGACCGTCGGTCTGGTGGGGCTCATCAAACCCTTCCGCATGGTCCAGCGCAGCGAGGGCCGCATCGGCGCCCACGGCCTGTTGCCGGACAAATTTACCGTCGAGCGGGACGGGCAGGTCAAGGAGCGCGCCGATTTCGACTGGTCCACCGCCAAGGTCGTGCTGATGGCCGGCGACCGGCGGCGGGAATTCGATCTGGCCGAAGGCGACCAGGACGTGCTGTCCCTGATGCATCAACTCTCCCTCCAGCCGGACGGGCCGATGAACGCCGAGCTGCTGGTCGTCACCGGCAAGAGCGCGGTCCGTTCGGCGATCCGCAATCTCGGCCTGGAAGACCTGGAAGTCCCCGCGGGCCGGGTTTCGGCCTACCATCTGGGCAGCACCGGCCACAACGGCGAGCTCAAGATCGACATCTGGCTGGCCAAGGATTACGCCAACCTGCCGGTCCGGCTCAAGATCACCGACAAGAACGGCGACGTCCTCGACCAGGTCGCGACGGGCGTCGACCTCGGCCCTCGCGCCGATAAAAAGTAAAATCCCCCCTTTCCCGGCTTTGTCCGTCCCGCCGCCGCGGCGGGACCGCTCCTTTCAGTATCGGAAGTCCATGACCATCACCGCCTCCCAGATCCAGTCCGCCAGCCAGGCCCTGCGTGCCGTGCTGCGCTTCGATTACCCCGCCGACGCGGTCCTGTCCCGCTATTTCCGCGACCTGCGCGAACTGGGCGCCCGCGATCGGGCCTTCGTCGCCGAGGCGGTGTATGGCGTGCTGCGCCGCAAGCGCATGCTGGAACGCCTGTGCGGGCCGGAAGTCTCGCCCCGCCAACTGGTGCTGGCCTGGCTCGCCCGCGTCGAAGGCCTCACGTTGCGCCAGCTCGGTGAAGGCCTGCACGGCCGCGATACCGACTTCTTCACCGCCATCAAGGGTCGTGAACTGCCCGAAGGCAGCCTGGCCGAAACCACCGACCTGCCCGAATGGCTGGCCGAACGCCTCCTCGCCACGCGCACCCCGGAGCAGGTGCAGGCCCTCGCCCAGAGCCTCAACCGGCCTGCGCCGCTGGACCTGCGGGTCAATCCCCTCAAGCTCGACCGGGACGCCCTCATCGAAAAACTGCGCGCCGACGGCATCGCCTGCGCCGCCGCGCCCCTGTCGCCGCTGGCCGTGCGCCTGGAAGGCAAGCCCGCGCTGCAGAAGCATCCGCTCTTCCTCGACGGCAGTTTCGAGGTGCAGGACGAAGGCAGCCAGCTGCTGGGCTTCCTGGTGCAGCCCAAGCGCGGCGAGATGGTCGTGGATTTCTGCGCCGGCGCCGGCGGCAAGACCCTGCTGCTGGGCGCGCTGATGCGCAACTCCGGGCGCCTCTATGCCTTCGACGTGTCCGACAAGCGCCTCGCCAAACTCAAGCCGCGGGTGGCGCGCTCCGGCCTGTCCAACGTCCATCCGGTGGTCATCGCCAGCGAGAACGATCCCCGCGTCAAGCGCCTCGCCGGCAAGATCGACCGGGTGCTGGTGGACGCGCCGTGCAGCGGCCTCGGCACCCTGCGCCGCAACCCGGACCTCAAATGGCGTCAGAGCCCCGAGTCCGTCGCCGAGCTCACCGCCAAACAGGCCGCCATCCTGGCCAGCGCGGCGCGTCTGGTGAAGGCGGGCGGCCGCCTGGTCTACGCCACCTGCAGCCTGCTGCCAGAGGAGAACGAAGCCATCGTCGCGGCCTTCCTGGCGGCCCATCCGGGCTTCGTGCAGGTGTCGGCCGGCGAGATCCTGGGTAAGCAGGGCATCACCGTGGGCGACGCCGAGCAGCTCCACCTGAGCCCGGCCGAGCACGACACCGACGGCTTCTTCGCCGCGGTGCTGGAGCGCAGCGCCGGATGATCGGCCGCGGCGCCCAGGCGCTCCTGCTGGCCTGCGCGGTCGCCACGGCCGACGCCCAGACGCCGGGCGTCGAGCCCACCCGCACGGTGGCGATGCACGGCACCGCCGAAGTTGCTTTTGCCCCGTGGAGCGATCCCGAGGCGCTGCTGCTCCAGGCCATCGACGACGCCCGGGATTCCATCCACGTGCAGGCCTATCTCTTCACCAGCAAGGCGCTGGCGCGGGGCCTGATCGCAGCCCGGCGGCGCGGCCTGCGGGTCGAGGTGCTGCTCGACGCCGAGATGAACCGCCCCGGCTCCCTCAGCGTGCTGCCTGAGCTGCTGGAGGCCGGCGTGCCGGTGGCGATGCTCACGCGCTTCAACATCGCCCACAACAAGGTGATGCTCTTCGACGCCGACACGCCCCACGCGGCGCTGGCCACCGGCTCCTACAACTACACCCGCTCTGCGCGCCTGAGCAACGCGGAGAACCTGCTGATCCTGCGCGGCAACCCCGCGCTGGTCCGCCTTTACCTGGATACCTGGCAGCGCCAGCGCGCCGAGGCCGTGCCCCTGCGCAGCCTCGACGACCTGCCCGCACGGAAGGACAAACGGGATGGAAGAGAATCAGATCGCACAACTGTTGATTGACACCTGGGCCGACCTGCAGGAGCCCGCCATCTTCTGGCAGGTGGGCGTGCTGGCCCTGTGTCTGCTGCTGGCCGGGCTCATTTCCCGGCAGCTGCGCCAGATCATCGCCCGGCGCCGCTCCGTGCGGGACGACGCTGCTGCCGCCGGGGCCGGCGAAGAGGGCCTGCGGCGGGTCATCTTTCCACTCACCGCGCTGGTGCTGGTGCTCCTCGCGCGCATCGTGCTGCACAAGTGGCATCACGTGAATCTGCTCAAGCTGGCGGTGCCCCTGCTGCTGGCGGGGGCGGCGATCCGGCTCATCGTGCATGCCCTCAAGCGCGCCTTCCCCCAGGCCGGCTGGCTCGCGTCCTTCGAGCGGATCTTCTCCACCCTGGCGTGGCTCGCGGTGGCCCTGCACATCACCGGCGTGCTGCCCACCGTCATCGACGGGCTCGAGCAGATCGGGTTCAGCATCGGCACCGCGCACGTCAATCTGTGGATGCTCTTCCAGGGCGCCCTCACGGTGCTCCTCACCGTCCTCGTGGCCCTGTGGGTGTCCGGCTCCATCGAAAGCCGCCTGATGGCCACGGAGGGGCTCGACGCCAACCTCAAGCTGGTCTTTGCCCGCCTCGCCAAGGCCTTGCTGCTGGTGCTGGCGGTGACCATCGGCCTGCCCCTGGTGGGCATCGACCTCACCGCGCTTTCGGTGTTCGGCGGCGCCCTCGGCGTGGGCCTGGGCTTCGGCATGCAGAAGATCGCGGCCAACTACGTGTCCGGCTTCATCCTCCTGCTGGACCGCTCGATCCGCCTGGGCAACCTCATCTCGGTGGGCACCGAGCGGGGCGTGGTCAGCCAGATCACCACGCGCTACACGGTGCTCAAGGGCATGACCGGCATCGAATCCATCGTCCCCAACGAGACCCTGGTGGGCTCCGTGGTGCAGAACGAAACCTTCACCGACCCGCGCGTGCGCATCGCCCTGCCCGTGCAGGTGAGCTACGCCTGCGATCTGGAACGCGCCCTCACGATCCTGGTCGAATCTGCCAAGACCCAGCCGCGGGTGCTCACCGATCCGGGGCCCGGCGCCTTCGTCGAAGCCTTTGCCGACAGCGGCATCAACCTGCAGCTGGGCTTCTGGATCGCCGATCCCCACGAAGGCACGCTGGGCATCCGCTCGGCCATCAATCTGGAGATCTGGCGGCGCTTCAAGGCCGAGGGCATCGAGATTCCCTTTCCCCAGCGGGAGGTGCGTCTGCTCAATCCGCCAGCGCCGGATGTGGCCCCTCCGCCACAATCGCCCGCCTGAGCGAGCGCTCGGCAGGGCTTTTTTCGGGTCTATATTGGATTGGCGGAGCCCCTCGCTTAGAATCGCGCCCACGCTCGAATATAAGGATGTATTGACATGCTGTCTTCCGGTCTGATCGATCTGCCCTGGTGGGGATACATCGTCGTCACGCTGGCCCTGACCCACGTCACCATTGCCTCGGTGACGATCTTCCTGCACCGCCATCAGGCCCACCGCGCCCTGGAACTGCACCCGCTGCCGGCCCTGTTCTTCCGCACCTGGCTGTGGCTCACCACCGGCATGGTCACCAAGGAATGGGCTGCCATCCACCGCAAGCACCACGCCAAGTGCGAAACCCCGGAAGATCCCCACAGCCCGCAGATCGTCGGCATCAACAAGGTGCTGTGGACCGGCGTCTTCCTCTACGTCAAGGAAGCCCGCAACAAGGACACCCTGCAGCGCTACGGCCACGGCACGCCCGATGACTGGTTCGAGCGCCACATCTTCTCTGCCGCCCCCAAACTGGGCATCGTCATCACCCTCATCGTCGATTCCATCGTCTTCGGCGTGTGGCCCGGCGTGCTGATCTGGGGTGTGCAGATGGTGTGGATCCCCTTCTGGGCCGCCGGCGTCATCAACGGCCTGGGGCACTTCTGGGGCTACCGCAACTACAACTGTGCCGACGCCTCCACCAACCTCATCCCGTGGGGCATCCTCATCGGCGGCGAGGAACTGCACAACAACCACCACTCCTTTGCCACCTCCGCCAAGCTGTCGGCCCGCTGGTACGAGTTCGACATCGGCTGGGTGTACATCCGCAGCCTCGAGATCCTCGGCCTCGCCCGCGTCAAGAAGGTCATCCCCACGCCGCGCTTCGGCGTCGCCAAGGCCCGCGCCGACTTCGACATGCTGCAGGCCGTCATCACTCACCGCTACGACGTGATGACCCGCTACGTGCAGTCCCTCGGCCAGATCGCCAAGGACGAGTTCGAAGCCCTCAAGGCCCAGTCTGGCGGCAAGCTCAACATCAAGGACGTGCGCCGCTGGCTCACCGCCGACGAAGCCCAGCTCGGCGCCGACGAGCGCCAGCGCCTCGCCACCCTGCTCAAGGACAATGCCCGCCTGCAGACCGTGGTCGCCATGCGCCAGGAGCTCACCGCCCTGTGGGCCCGCTCCACCGCCACCCGCGAACAGCTCCTGCAGCAGCTCCAGGACTGGATCGCCCGCGCCGAAGGCAGCGGCATCCGGCAACTCGAAGACTTCTCCCTGCGCCTGCGCCGCTACGCCGCGTGAGCCGTCCGCCCCCGCGCAGACCTGCACAAACCCGCCGGGATGGCGGGTTTGTCGCTTCTGAGGGACGCCGCAACGCCCCCCAGGCCACCCCGGCCCGCCCAGGCGCTTCTCCCCGCGCGCCGCGCGCGGCCCCGCCTTCCGGCGGCCGCCTGATCCTCCTCAACAAGCCCTACGGCGTGCTGTGCCAGTTCACCGACGAAGCCGGCCGCGCCACCCTCGCCGACTACGTCCCGGTACCCGGCGTATATGCCGCCGGCCGCCTCGACGCCGACAGCGAAGGCCTGCTCCTCCTCACCGACGACGGCGCCCTGCAGGCGCGCATCGCCGACCCCCGCCACAAGCTGCCCAAAACCTATCTCGTCCAGGTGGAAGGTGTCCCCGACGTCACCGCGCTCGAATCCCTGCGCCGTGGCGTCGACCTGGGCGACTTTGTCACCCGCCCGTGCAGCGCCCGCCTCGTGCCCGAGCCCGACTGGCTGTGGCCCCGCGACCCGCCCATCCGCGAACGCAAAGCCATCCCCGTGAGCTGGCTGGAAATCGTCCTGCGCGAAGGCAAGAACCGCCAGGTGCGCCGCATGACCGCCAAGGTCGGACATCCCACGCTGCGCCTCATCCGCGTCGCCATCGGCCCGTGGACACTGGGAAACCTCACGCCCGGTGCATGGCGCGATGACACGATTCGGGAAAAATCTGTTAAAAACACCTGACCGGTACGGCCTGGCCCGATCCGTCAGGGAGGGAGCGAAGCCCATCCGTTCTCCATACTCATAAATCTGCCCAAGGAATCATCATGAAGAAGCTGTTGTCCGCCCTGGTGGCCGGCCTGTTCGCGGCGACCACCGCCGTCTCCGCCGCCGACCTGCCCGCCACCCCCGCTGCCGCCCCCGCTGCCGTGAGCGCCCCCGCCACCCCGGCTCCCACGGTGAAGAAGGCCAAGAAGGCCAAGAAGTCGAAGAAGAGCAGCGCAGCCAAGGCCGAGAAGAAGGCCAAGAAAGACAAGAAGGCCGGCAAGGACAAGAAGCACAAGAAGCATAAAAAGCACAAGAAGGCGGCGGTCTGAGGCAGCCACGCTCGGAGTGAAAGCGGCGGGGGAATCCCGCCGTTTTTATTTTGAAAAATCGAATTTGCTGCTGGGTCTATCCCCGCGTCCGCAGGTGAAGAACTTGCGCTGCTGAAGCTTCGAAGAGGCCGGGGCAGGCGCCCCGGAACGACAACCTTCACGAAGGCCATGATCACCGACATCAAGGTGCTTCAATGAGGCCGGGGCGGGAGCCCCGGAACATCAAGAACAGCGCCGACACATACGCCGGCGCTAGATACGCTTCAATGAGGCCGGGGCGGGAGCCCCGGAACATCGCGATGTGCTCCGGGGTGACCTTGAAAGCGCCCTCCGGCTTCAATGAGGCCGGGGCGGGAGCCCCGGAACATCATGGACCATTCCGATGCTCGTCCCGCCCATCGGCACGCTTCAATGAGGCCGGGGCGGGAGCCCCGGAACATCTACACAGGCTCGTTGAGATGGTGCGTGCCGTCCATGCTTCAATGAGGCCGGGGCGGGAGCCCCGGAACATCTAGAGCGCGCGAAAGCTGCAATCGGTGACGAAGGGGCTTCAATGAGGCCGGGGCGGGAGCCCCGGAACATCGCCACCTCGCCGGAAGCGGAATCCATCCTGGGCTTGCTTCAATGAGGCCGGGGCGGGAGCCCCGTAACATCCGCGATTGATACCGCGTATGGCGCCTTGATCGGCGGGCTTCAATGAGGCCGGGGCGGGAGCCCCGGAACATCCTCCATGGAGACGGCGTCGGCGGTCTTGATCGCGTTGGTGCTTCAATGAGGCCGGGGCGGGAGCCCCGGAACATCACTGTCGTAGTAGGCCGCCGCGGCGATATCGCCGATGCTTCAATGAGGCCGGGGCGGGAGCCCCGGAACATCGGGGGCCACCACCAGCAAGCCGTCCGGCACTGGGTCCGGCTTCAATGAGGCCGGGGCGGGAGCCCCGGAACATCCCCGATACGGCTACAAGGAAGGGGTGGCGGCATGAGGCTTCAATGAGGCCGGGGCGGGAGCCCCGGAACATCGATGCGGTGGGGCCGCTGGTCTGTAAAGAGAGAGCTAGCTTCAATGAGGCCGGGGCGGGAGCCCCGGAACATCCCATGTCCGTAATCAAGAAAGCCGCGATCCACATCAAGGCTTCAATGAGGCCGGGGCGGGAGCCCCGGAACATCTCAGGACGAAATCTCATCCGGGCTGCGCTACCTCAAGCTTCAATGAGGCCGGGGCGGGAGCCCCGGAACATCTGAGGCGGATTCGAGCGGGGAGGTTGAATGAAATCGCTTCAATGAGGCCGGGGCGGGAGCCCCGGAACATCATGACCTGAATTCCGCGTACCCCTACGTGATGGCGCTTCAATGAGGCCGGGGCGGGAGCCCCGGAACATC
>DAOQMM010000113.1:0-11499 GCA_035335645.1 Rhodocyclaceae bacterium
CCTTCTTCGAGCGCCCCAGGTCGGAACGGGCCCAGCAGTTCCTGGCGAAGATCCTGCAGCACTGAGCCATGCCCCGCATCCGCATCCTCGCCACCGGCGGCACCATTGCCGGTGCATCAGACCCTGCCGGCGACGGCGCCCGTTACGTGGCGGGGGTTGTCGATGTGGACCGGCTTGTCGGGCAGGTCACAGGTCTGTCCGCGCTGGCCCAGGTGGACGCGGCGCAGGTGCTGGCCCTCGACAGCAAGGACATGACGCCTGGCCACTGGCAGGTGCTGCGGCCCCGCATCTGCGATGCCCTGCGCGACCCCGGGGTCGACGGTGTGGTGATCCTCCATGGCACCGACACGCTCGAAGAAACCGCCTGGTTCCTGCATCTCACCCTGCCGGCAGACAAGCCGGTGGTACTGACCGGCGCCATGCGCCCCGCTGACCATCCCCAGGCGGACGGACCCGCCAACATCGTCGCCGCCGTGAGCCATGCAGCCGCGGGCGCCCCCGGCGTGCGGATCGTGCTGAACGGCGGGCCGTGGCAGGCACGGGAGTTGGTCAAGGCGCGGACCCTTGGCCTGGACGCCTTTTCAGCCGGAGCCTCGACCGCGCCCCTGCGCAGCGCCGGGTGTTTTGCCCATCTGGACAACGCTGCCCTGCCGCGGGTGGACATCTTGCCGGGCTACGCCGGCGCACCGGCCGACCTGATCGACGCCTGCGTGACGGCGGGCGCCCGCGGGCTGGTCCTGGCCCTTGCCGGGCATGGCAGCGTACCGGCAGCGTGGGTTCCGGCCCTGCGCCGGGCGCGCAATGCGGGCGTCCGCCTCCTGCGGGCCAGTCGCTGCGCCGGCCCGGTCGTCCACAATGGCAACGCTGACGACGATGGGGAAGGCTACCTCACCGCTGGTGACCTGCCGCCGCTCAAGGCCCGCATCGCCCTGATGCTGGCGCTCGCCGACGGCATGTCCTTCCACGCGACCGGCGAGCGCCTCGCCACCCTGTAAGCCCGGCAGACGGTCCGGCCGTGACGCCGGCCGCGTTCAGCTTCCGCGGGTCTTGCCCTTGCCCGCAAATGCGAGCCGGGCGTCCTCGAGAATCTGCGCCAGCTCCGCCCGCGCATCGCGGGAGCTCTGGATCAGCTGCTTCTCGTCATGGGAGATGGCCTGCTGGCGCGCCAGCAGATCGGCGTCGTGGCGGGCAAAGCGGGCCACCAGCTGGGCCGCAAGATCCGGCGGATCGTCCAGCGTCTCCAGCACCCAGCGGGCCATGTCCAGACTGGCTGGCAAGGTCTCGCGGATCTGTCGCTGGATGCCCAGGTCCATCAAGCGGTTGGCATGAAAACGGTTGCGCGCCCGGGCCACCACCTCCACGTCGGGAAAGTGACGACGCACCAGCTCGGCCGTACGCAGGGACGCCTCCACGTTGTCGATGGCCAGCACGAAGACCTTGGCGGACCCCACCTGCGCCGCGTGAAGCAGGTCAAGGTTGGCCGCGTCGCCATAGAACACCTTGAAGCCGAAGCGCCGCACCGTGTCAATCTGATCCGCGTCGGCGTCCAGGGCGGTGAAGCGCACGCCGCGCGCCACCAGCAGGCGACCGATGATCTGTCCGACCCGCCCGAAGCCTGCGATCACCACCTCGCTGCTCTCGTCGGGCAGTTCGTCAAAAGGCCGCGCCGGCTCACGCGCCGCCTCCAGCCGCGCAAGCCAGTCGCCCAGCATCAGCAGCAGCGGTGAAACCGCCATGGACAAGGCCACCACGAGGGTCAGGCGATCGGCCTGCACCTCGCCCAGGATGCGGTGCGCCTGGGCCACGTCGAACAGCACGAACGCGAATTCCCCCCCCTGGGCCAGCGCCAGGGCGAGCATCCGCGCGTCCCCCTTGCTCCCGCCCAGCACACGCCGCAGGACGTACATCACCACCGCCTTCATGGCGACCAGCCCGACGGTCAGTCCGATGATGCGTCCGGGCTGATCGACCAGCAACTGCAGGTTGGTGGACATGCCCACGGCGATGAAGAACAAGCCCAGCAGCAGCCCCTGGAACGGCGCGATGGCCGCCTCCAGTTCGTGGCGGAATTCGGAATCGGCGAGCAGCACCCCTGCAACGAAGGCACCCAGGGACATGGACAGGCCCGCCGCCTGCATGATCAGGGCGAGGCCGAGCACCGTCACCAGCGCCGCGGCGGTGAACATCTCGCGACTGTTCACCCGCGCCACGTGGGCAAAGAGCGCATCCAACACCCTGCGCCCGACCAGCACGATCACCACCAGCAGGACGAGGCCGACGCCGGGGTGGGTCAGGTCGGTGGGCCGGCCAGTGCCGAACAGGGGGATCAAGGCCAGCAGGGGAATCACCGACAGATCCTGGAACAGCAGGATCGCAAAGGATTCACGGCCGTAGCGGGTGGTCAGCTCCCGCCGCTCGGCCAGGGTCGGGAGCACGAAGGCCGTGGATGACAAGGCCAGGATGATCCCCACCAGGGAGGCCGCCGACCAGGACAGCCCGAAGTAGTGTCCGACCCCCGCCAGCGCCGCTGCGACGCCCGCCATCTGCAAGGCCCCCAGCCCGAACACAGAATGGCGCAGCGCCCACAGGCGGGACGGCTTCAGCTCCAGACCAATGACGAACAGCAGCAGCACCACACCCAGCTCGGCTGTGTGCAGCAGATTGTCCGGATCCCGCACGAGCTTGATGCCCGAAGGACCGATGAGCATGCCCACGGCCAGATAACCGAGCACCGTGCCCAGTCCGGCGCGCTTGAACCAGGGCACGAACAGGACGGTCGCCAGCAGGAGGGCCGCGAAGGTGGTCAGGGATTGCATGGGACGAAAAGGCGGGGACGAAGTGGCCAAAGTCTCTCACAAACGACAGCCCCGCCGCCTGCAAAAGCGTCTCAAAACACGTCATGGCATAGATCGCCACGCAACAAGCATTTTTAATGTTTTTGTCAGATTTCTTTACACAAAGCCACTGTTCCTCAAGATTAATTTTCTTGATGCCCTACGAAAACCGCATCAAATCGCCATTTTCAGCAAACGCGAACACCCTGGCACAAATAATGCAAATTTCTGTCACACCACGCCGATTGTCCATGTGTGGCTGAACAAACACCCAGGAGACTCGCCATGAAAACCCATCGACTGAGCGCCGCATCCGCGTCCGCAATCCTGACGGCATGCCTGGCCGCCACCGCCCACGCCGGCCCCATCGCCATCTACGATGGGCCCGCCATCGACAAGACTTCTGACGCCTGCGCGAGTTTTGGCGATGCCATCAGTTGCTCGCTGCCCTACCTCAACTTCCTCGATGGGCTGGCTCAAGGCACCACCACCTCGGCGGGCGGCTATGTGCTCCAGTCCTCCCAGGGCCTGCTCAAGGACTCCATCGTGATCCAGGCAGGCGGCAATGCCGCGCTGGACAACAGCGACACCTCGCCCGCACCGGCCGTCGTGGAGAATGGCTTCAAGTCCAATTCGGGCAGCCAGCACTACCTGGCCACCGGCAAGACCGACGGCACCACGATGTCGGCCGGCAACATGTCGGACCCGACCAACAACGGTCTCACCGCCAGCCAGGACAAGATCGGAACCTGGGACGTGAGCGCCGTCTGGCTGCGCGACGCGCTCACCACCGCCGACGGCAAGCGCCATGAACTGATGATCGCCTTCGACTACAACCAGCCCCAGGCGTCGGCGACATCCATGGACATCTGGAGCCTGATCACCGTCCGCAAATCCGATGGGGGTCTGCCTGACATCGAGTTCGAGTTCAATGGCGACACCTCGGGCTATGCCAGCTTCTCGAGCAGCAAGAACTTCTACAGCCAGCCCAGCGCCGCCGACTTCGATACGGTCTCCGGCACGATCTGCCTGTACGACAACAACCAGGCCCTGCCCTACCCGGGCGGTTCGTGCCCGAAAACCTATCTGGGCGGCAGTCTGGTCACCGAGATCGACAATTCCCAGGGGACCGACCGGACCGAGTTCCTGGCCTTCCTGCCGGAGCTCAACAGCAACCTCGAGAACTACATCAAGCAAGGCTACGACACCATTTCGGTCCGCTTGCTGATGGGCTGCTTCGGCGGAACCGATCCGGACAACGGGCAGGGCTATCTGAGCGCGGGCCAGACCACCAACTGCGACACGGGCGGGTTTGGTGACGTCTACATCATGGGCGGCGCGGCCATGAATCGCATCCCCGAACCATCATCCCTGTCACTGGCCGTGCTGGCGCTGGCCGGCTGGATGGGGCGCGCGCTGCCGCTACGCCGCACCTGAACGGGCCCGGGATCCAGGCTGAGCTCACAGGCCTGGATCCTCGCCCCCACCCGCCAGCGCCGCATCCACCACGCGCCGGGACAGGTGTGGCGCAAACAGCTCGATGAAGGCGTACACATAGCCCCGCAGCCACGCATTGCGGCGCAGACCGATACGCGTGGTGCTGGACGCAAACAGGTGTGAGGCGTCCATCATGACCAAGTCTTTGTCCACCGCCGGGTCGTAGGCCATGCGCGCCAGGATGCCGACGCCGAGCCCCATGGCCACATAGGTCTTGATCACGTCCGAATCGATGGCGGTGAGCACCACGTTGGGCTTCAGTCCGCGGCCGGTGAAGGCCTCGTTGATGCGGTTGCGCCCGGTGAAGGCGAAATCGTAGGTCACCAGCGGGTAGCGGGCGATCGCCTCCAGCGTCAGAGGCTGTTCGGACAGGATGGGATGGCGCGGCGGGGCGATGATGCAGCGGTTCCACTGATAGCAGGGCAGCATCACGATGTCCTCGTGCTCGGCGATGGCTTCGGTGGCGATGGCGATGTCCGCCTCGCCAGACAGCACGTATTCGCACACCTGGCGCGGATTGCCCTGGTGAAAGGACAGTTTGACCTTCGGATACCGTTGCATGAAGGCCTGCACCACCCGCGGCAGGGCATAGCGCGCCTGGGTATGGGTAAAGGCAATGGACAGGCTGCCGGTGGCCTCGTTGCTGAATTCCGCGCCGACCTCGCGCAGATTGTCCACTTCCTGCAAAATGCGGCCCGCAATGCTCAACACCTGCCGGCCGGGTTCGGTGATGCCCACCAGGCGCTTGCCGTGACGCACGAAGATCTCGATGCCCAACTCGTCCTCCAGCAGGCGGATCTGCTTGGACACGCCGGGCTGGGAGGTGAACAGACGCTCCGCGGCTTCCGACACGTTCAGCCGATGCCGGGCCACCTCGAAGACATAGCGCAGTTGCTGGATATTCATCCGGGCCTCCTGTCCTTCGGAATACATATAACTTTTTTTTCTATAAGTCTAACCCAGAGGTCCTTCTTGGCTCTATCGGTTCCGTTTACGATGCGCCGCACAAGGAATCTGGAATCATCATGAGCATTGCCTACACCATCGCGGGTTTTTCTGTTGGCGCCATTGTCGGTCTCACCGGCGTGGGCGGCGGCTCGCTGATGACACCGCTGCTGGTGCTGCTGTTCGGCATCAATCCCTCGGTCGCCGTCGGCACCGACCTGCTCTATGCCGCCATCACCAAGGCCGGCGGCACCCTTGCCCATGGCCTCAAGGGCACGGTGGACTGGGCCGTCACACGGCGCCTTGCCCTAGGCAGCATTCCTGCGTCGACGGTCACCCTGCTGCTCGTCGGCCACTTTGCGCCCGGCGGCATCGGCGGCGCCACCGGGCTCATCAAATTCTCCCTGGGCATTGCCCTGCTGCTCACCGCGGTCGCCATCGTCTTCCGCAGGCAGATCCAGAACTTCGCCCTCGCCCACTCCTCGGGCCATGAAGACCCCCGCCGGATCGCCCTGCTCACCACCCTGACCGGTGCGGTGCTGGGTGTCCTGGTGTCGATTTCTTCGGTGGGCGCCGGCGCCCTGGGCGTCAGCGCCCTGTTCTTCCTGTATCCTCGCCTGCCGACCCTGCGCATCATCGGCAGCGACATCGCCCACGCCGTGCCGCTGACACTCGTAGCCGGCATTGGCCACTGGTTTCTCGGCAGCGTGGACTGGGCCCTCCTCGGCAGCCTGCTGATCGGCTCCCTGCCCGGCATCTGGCTGGGGAGCCACGTTTCCACCCGGGTGCCCGACCGGGTGCTGCGCCCCATCCTGGCCACCATGCTGGTATTGGTCGGCAGCAAACTGATCGTCGCCTGATCCGGCGGCGCCCCCTCCAGGACTAATCATGTACCGCTACGACTCCTACGATCAGAGAATCGTCGACGAACGCGTCGCCCAGTTCCGCGAGCAGACCCGCCGCTACCTGGCAGGCGAACTGACCGACGATGAATTCCGCCCCCTGCGTCTGCAGAACGGCCTGTACGTGCAGCGCCATGCGCCCATGCTGCGGGTCGCCGTCCCCTACGGCCTGCTCTCCTCGGCGCAAGTGCGCACGCTGGCCCACATCGCCCGCACCTACGACAAGGGCTACGCCCACTTCACCACGCGCCAGAACGTGCAGTTCAACTGGCCAGACCTGAAGGTGGTGCCCGAGATCCTCGCCGAGCTTGCCACCGTGCAGATGCACGCGATCCAGACCTCCGGCGCGTGCATCCGCAACATCACCTCCGACCCCTTCGCCGGCGTGGCGGGCGATGAGCTCATCGACCCGCGGCCGTGGTGCGAGATCCTGCGTCAGTGGAGCACCTTCCACCCGGAATTCGCCTTCCTGCCGCGCAAGTTCAAGATCGCCGTGAACGGCGCCGAGGAAGACCGCGCCGTCATCCAGTGCCACGACATCGGGCTGGAACTGAAACGTGACGCCGCCGGCCAGATCGGCTTCCGCGTGCTGGTGGGCGGTGGCCTCGGACGCACCCCGATCATCGGTGAAGAGATCAGCGCCTACGTACCCTGGCAGCACATCATCACCTACTGCGAAGCCATCCTGCGCGTCTACAACCGCCACGGGCGCCGCGACAACCTCTACAAGGCGCGCATCAAGATCCTCGTGAAGGCGCTGGGCATCGAGGAATTCCGCCGCCAGGTCGAGGCCGAATGGCTCCACACGAAGGACGGTCCGAGTACCCTCACCGAAGCGGAAGTGGCGCGCGTCGCCGGCCATTTCACCACCCCGGCCTATGCCGCCCTGACCGCGGAAGACGCTGTTTTCGCCGCCCGCCGTGCGGATACGCCGGCCTTCGCAGCGTGGGTGCGCCGCAACGTGCGGCCCCACAAGGTGCCGGGCTACGCCATCGCCATTCTGTCCCTCAAGCATCCGAAGAGCCCGCCGGGCGACATCACCGCCGAGCAGCTCGATCTCGTCGCCAGTTGGGCCGACGCCTACAGCTTCGGCGAACTGCGCGCCACCCACGAGCAGAATCTGGTGCTGGCCGACGTGAAGCAGTCCGACCTCTTCACCCTGTGGGAGCAGGCCCGCGACGCCGGCCTCGCCACGCCCACCTTCGGCCTGCTCACCGACATCATCTGCTGCCCCGGCGGCGATTTCTGCGCCCTGGCCAACGCCAAGTCCATCCCCATCGCCAACGCCCTCCAGGCCCGATTCGACGACCTGGACTACCTCCACGACATCGGTGAGCTGGAGCTCAACATCTCCGGCTGCATGAACTCCTGCGGCCACCACCACGTGGGCCACATCGGCATCCTCGGCGTCGACAAGAACGGTGAGGAGTGGTACCAGGTCAGCCTGGGCGGCAGCCAGGGCAAGCGCACCAGCCTCGGCAAGGTGATCGGCCGCTCCTTCGCCGCTGCCGAGATGCCCGACGTGATCGGCAAGATCCTCGACGTCTACGTAGCTCAGCGCCAGACCGCCGAAGCCTTCATCGACACCGTGCGCCGCATCGGCCTCGATCCCTTCAAGCTGGGCGTCTATGGCGAAGCCGCCGTCAAGGAAAGGAAGCAGCATGTCTAAGCTCATCAAGAACGGCCGTCTGAGCGACGACGCCGCCCAGATCCTGGTCCTCGACGAGACCCAGGCTCCCGAAGCCCTGACGCTGCCGGACGGCCCCGTCTTTGTGCCCCTCGCCGTGTGGCAGGCCCACAAGGGCGTCCTCGCCTCACGGTCGGACGTGGGCGTCTGGCTCGACAGCCACGAGCGGGTGGAAGAGCTCGCCGACGATTTGGGAACGCTCTCCGCCATCGCCCTCAACTTTCCCAAGTTCACCGACGGACGGGCCTACTCGGAAGCCGCCCTGCTGCGCAGCCGCTATGGCTTCACCGGCGAGATCCGCGCCATCGGCGACGTGCTGCGCGACCAGTTCTTCTACATGCAGCGCTGCGGCTTCGACGCAATCCAGCCGAAGGCAGGCAAGTACTCCGATGTCCAGCTCGAGGCCGCCCTCGCCAGCCTGAACGACTTTTCCGAACCCTACCAGGCCGCCGTGGATCACGCCGCGCCGCTGTTCCGCCGCGCCCAGCGCAGCGCCTGATTCAGGAGCCTCCATGCACCCGAACCAGCATCCCAAGCTCGACGATCCCGCCCTGATCGCCGCCCTCGACGCCAAGGTCGCCACCCTGGTGGCCGACCTGTCTGCGTGGGCTGCCGAACTGCCGGCCATCACGATGGCCAACAGCCTGGGCGCCGAGGACATGGTCCTCACCGACGTGATCGCCACCCGCGGCCTGCCCATCGAAATCTTCTCCCTCGACACCGGCCGCCTGCCTCTCGAAACCTACGACCTGATGGCCGAGGTTCAGAAGCGCTACGGCCTCAAGCTCAAGTTCTACTATCCCCGCCACGAGCTCGTCGAGGCCTACACCCGCGACCACGGCATCAACGCCTTCTACGACAGCGTCGAGCTGCGCAAGGCCTGCTGCCACGTGCGCAAGGTCGAACCCCTCGGTCGCGCCCTCGCCGGCAAGCAGGCCTGGATCACCGGCCTGCGCGCCCAGCAATCCACCACCCGCACCGACCTGCCCAAGCGCCAGTTCGACGAGGGCAACGGCCTCGTCAAGTTCAATCCCCTGAGCGACTGGAGCGAGAAGGAGGTGTGGGCCTACATCCGCATCCATCAGGTGCCTTACAACGCCCTGCACGACAAGTTCTACCCCAGCATCGGCTGCGCGCCGTGCACGCGCCCGATTTCCCTCGGCGAAGACATTCGCGCCGGGCGCTGGTGGTGGGAAAATCCGGAAACCAAGGAATGCGGCCTGCACGTCAAGAAGTGACCCTGGCCGCCTGGAATCATTGACCGAGTAAAGCAATGTCGACGCTCACCCAACAAACCCTGAGCCACCTGGACTGGCTCGAATCCGAAGCCATCCACATCATGCGCGAGGTGGCCGGCCAGTGCAGCAATCCCGTGCTGCTCTTCTCCGGCGGCAAGGACTCCATCTGCATGCTGCGCATCGCCGAAAAGGCCTTCCGGCCCGGCCGCTTCCCCTTCCCGCTGATGCACATCGACACCGGCCACAATTACCGTGAGGTCGTCGAATTCCGCGACAGGCGCGCCGCCGAACTGGGCGAGCGTCTCATCGTGCGCTCGGTGGAAGACTCCATGAAGCGCGGCACGGTCGTCCTCAAGCACGAGAACGAATCGCGCAACAAGCACCAGTCCGTGACATTGCTCGAAGCCATCGAGGAGTTCGGCTTCGACGCCTGCATCGGTGGCGCCCGTCGGGACGAGGAAAAGGCCCGCGCCAAGGAACGCATCATGAGTTTCCGCGACGAGTTCGGCCAATGGGACCCGAAGAACCAGCGCCCCGAGTTGTGGAACCTCTACAACGCCCGCAGCCACAAGGGCGAGAACATCCGCGCCTTCCCCATCTCCAACTGGACCGAGATGGACGTCTGGCAGTACATCGAGCGCGAGGAACTGGAACTGCCCAGCATCTACTTCGCCCACACCCGCCCTGTGGTGATGCGCGCCGGCGCCATCGTGCCGGTTAACGTGCCGCTGATGAACGGTGAACTGACCAACCTGCCCAAGCCCGGTGAAGAGATCATCGAACGCCAGGTGCGCTTCCGCACCGTGGGCGACATCTCCTGTACCGCGCCGGTGGATTCCGATGCCGACACGGTCCAGAAGATCGTCCTCGAGACCGCCACCACCACCATCACCGAGCGCGGCGCGACCCGTCTGGACGACCAGACCAGCGAAGCCTCCATGGAACAACGCAAGAAAGAGGGTTACTTCTAAATGAACGCCCAACACGTTGAGGACCGCGGCCTGCTGCGATTCCTGACCTGCGGCTCGGTCGATGACGGCAAGAGCACCCTGATCGGCCGTCTGCTGTTCGACACCAAGGCCATCCTCGCCGACACCCTCACCGCCATCGAACGCACCTCCAGCAAGCGCGGCATGACCGCCGTGGACCTTTCCCTGCTGACGGACGGCCTTCAGGCGGAACGCGAACAGGGCATCACCATCGACGTGGCCTACCGCTACTTCTCCACCGGCTCACGCAAGTACATCATCGCCGACGCACCGGGCCACGAGCAGTACACGCGCAACATGGTCACCGCGGCCTCCACTGCCAACCTCGCGATCATCCTCATCGACGCGCGCAAGGGCGTGCTCACCCAGACCCGCCGCCACAGCTATCTTGCCAACCTGGTGGGAATCCCCCACCTGATCGTCGCCGTGAACAAGATGGATCTGGTGGACTACGATCGCGCCACCTTCGAGCGCATCGTGGGTGAATACCGCGCCTTCGCCGAACAGATCGGCCTCACAGATGTGCGCTTCATCCCCCTGTCCGCGCTCAACGGCGACATGGTGGTGGATCGGGGCGATCGCCTGGACTGGTACGACGGTCCAACCCTCATCGACATCCTCGAAGCCGCCCCCGCCGCCCACACCGAGAAGGCCGAAAGTTTTCGCTTTCCCGTCCAGTACGTGTGCCGTCCGCAAGCCTCGGACAACCCCGACCTGCATGACTACCGCGGCTTCATGGGACGCGTCGAGGCCGGCGAGGCCAAGGTCGGTGATACCGTCACCGTCCTGCCAGGCGGCCGGAGTTCACGCATCAAGGACATCCAGCTCAACGGTCAGTCCCTGCCGCGCGCCATCCACGAACAATCCGTGACGCTCCTCCTCGAGGACGAGATCGACATCTCCCGTGGCGACATGATCGTCAACGCCGACGAGGTTCCCGCGCAGACCAAACAGATCGAAGCGATGCTGTGCTGGATGTCTGAAACGCCCCTGTCCCCTGCCCGCACCTACTGGTTGCGCCATACGACACGGGAGGTCAAGGCCAAGGTTGCGGGCATCGCCTACCGGGTCGACATCAACAGCCTCGACCACGAGTCGGTCACCACCCTGGCCATGAACGACATCGCGCGCCTCACCCTCAAGCTCGCCCAGCCGATCTTTGCCGATCCCTATGTGGACTCCCGCGCCACAGGCGCATTCATCATCATCGACGAAGCCACCAACAACACCGTCGGCGCCGGCATGATCACGCGCTGACAATCGCCCTACTCCACCTAACGAAATGGCCGGTACGGATCGCACCGTACCGGCCATTTGTTTTGTGATCGCCACGAAAGCCCCCACCCCTTTCGCGTTGTGTTCTGCCAGCCGTCATCGTGGCCCACGAACCCGTATCGATCCCCCAAC
>DAOQMM010000114.1:0-11366 GCA_035335645.1 Rhodocyclaceae bacterium
GCGGCATGTGGATCGGCACCTTCCACGGCCTGTGCAACCGCTTCCTGCGCGCGCATCACCGGGATGCGGGCCTGCCCCAGCTGTTCCAGATCCTCGACTCGGGCGACCAGCTGGCCGCCATCAAGCGCCTGCTCAAGACGCTCAATGTTGACGACGAGAAGTTTCCGCCCCGCGACCTGCAGCACTTCATCAACGGCCAGAAGGAGGCGGGCATCCGACCGCCAGCCGTGGAGGCCTGGGACGACTTCACACGCCGCAAGGTGGAGCTTTACGCGGAGTATGAGGCTCAGTGCCAGCGCGAGTCAGTTGTGGATTTCCCTGAGTTGTTGCTGCGCTGCTACGAGGTGCTGGAGCGCAACGAGCCCCTGCGCAGGCATTACCAGGCGCGCTTCCGTCACATCCTGGTGGATGAGTTCCAGGACACCAACCGCCTTCAGTACCGCTGGTTGAGCCTGCTCGCCGACGGCGGACGGGAGGGCGGCGCGCGGGTCTTCTGCGTGGGGGACGATGACCAGTCCATCTACCGCTTCCGCGGGGCCGAGATCGGCAACATGCGGGATTTCGAGCGGGCCTTTCACGTGACCGACGTGATCCGCCTGGAACAGAACTACCGTTCCCACGGCAACATCCTGGATGCCGCGAATGCGCTGATCGCCCACAACCGGGAGCGTCTGGGCAAGCATCTATGGACCGACCGGGGCGCCGGCGAGCCGATCCGCGTCTACGAGGCCTTCACCGATACCGACGAGGCGCGCTGGATCGTCGAGGAGATCCAATCCCTGGTGCGGGATGGCGTGAGCCGCTCCAGCGTCGCCCTGCTGTACCGTTCCAACGCCCAGTCGCGGGTGCTGGAGCATCAGCTTTTCTCCAACGGCGTCGCCTACCGGGTGTACGGCGGCCTGCGCTTCTTCGAGCGCCAGGAGATCAAGCACGCCCTGGCCTACCTGCGCCTGCTGGCCAATCCGGATGACGACACGGCCTTCCTGCGGGTGGTCAACTTCCCGACCCGCGGCATCGGCGCCCGCTCGCTGGAGGCCCTGCAGGACGCGGCGCGGACCTGGAACACGCCCCTCTACCAGACCGTCCCGCACCTGTCCGGCAAGCCGGGCACGGCGCTGGCCCAGTTCGTCACCCTGATCGAACGCCTGCGCCACGAGACGCGGGATCTGCCGCTGCACGAGAGGGTGGATCACGTGCTGGAACGCTCCACGCTGCGGGACCATTACAAGGGTGAGAAGGAAGGCCAGGAGCGCCTCGAGAACCTGGACGAACTGATCAACGCGGCGGCCAACTTCAGCGCCGAATTCCAGGTGAACGGCGCCTCCGAAGGTGCGCCCGACACGGCCACCGTGCTCGCCGAATTCCTTGCCCACGCCTCGCTGGAGGCCGGCGACCACCAGGCCGACGCGGGCAGCGAGGCGGTGCAGCTGATGACCGTCCACGCGGCCAAGGGTCTGGAGTTCGATGTGGTCTTCCTGTCCGGGCTGGAGGAGGGGCTGTTTCCCCACGAGAACAGCATCCTGGAAAGCGAAGGGCTGGAGGAGGAGCGGCGCCTGATGTACGTGGCCGTGACCCGCGCCCGCCAGCGTCTGTACTTGAGCTTCACCCAGAGCCGCATGCTCCACGGCCAGGTGCGCTACAACCTGCGTTCGCGCTTTCTGGAAGAGATTCCGGACGGTCTGACCAAATGGCTGACGCCGCCCAATACCCGTCACGGCGGCTTTGCGGCGGAATCTCCGGCGCGTTACTTCACGCCGTCGTCGGCGCGTCCGGCGGCGGCCGTGATGCCGGTCTCGCCACCGCTCAAGTCGCGGGATCTGGGCGGATTTGCGATCGGCCAGAATGTCCGCCATGCGCGCTTCGGCGACGGGGTGATCGTGGCGGCCGAGGGCAGCGGGGCCGATGCGCGGGTGCAGGTCAAGTTTGGCGCTGCCGGCAGCAAATGGCTGATGCTGTCGATGGCAAAACTGACGGCCGCCTGAGCGACGCCGAGCCGGGTGCCGCCGCCGGCCCCGGTCGCCACGCCCGACGGGCCGGCGCTCAGCCCTTCAGCTCGCCGTGCAGGGCGATGAATTCCTGGGCCAGCTTGTGGCGCGGCTCCAGGTGGATCATGGGCTTGGCCTGTTCATGGCTCTCGCGGATCTTGATGGAGCTGGACAGGTAGGTCTTGAAGATGGGCAGACCTTCGGCAATCAGTTCCTGCACCAGTTTCTGGGGCAGGCTGGCGCGGGGCTGGTACTGGTTCACCACGATGCCCTCCACTTCCAGATCGCGGTTGTGGTCGGCCTTGATCTCCTGCACGTTCTCCAGCAGCGCGTAGAGCGCCCGGCGGGAGAAGTCGTCGCAGTCGAAGGGAATCAGGCAGCGGCGCGTGGCGATGAGGGCCGAGCGGGTGTAGAAGTTGAGCGCCGGCGGGGTGTCGATATAGACGGCGTCGAACCGGTCGGCCAGTTCGTCCAGGGCATCGCGCAGCTTGTAGATCTTGTAGCGGGATTCCAGCTTGCTCTGCAGCTCTTCGAGGCTGGGGTGGGAGGGCAGCAGCGAGAGACCGGGAAAGGGCGTGGGCTGAACGAATTCGGCTGTCTGGCGGGGATTGAACTTGAAAGCGAGGGTCTGCTCGAAGAGCCCCGCGAGGGTGTCGTCGGCGTTTTCGAGGGCGTGCCCCAGCAGGTAATGGGTCGAATTGCCCTGGGGATCCAGGTCCACCACCAGCGTGCGCAGGCCCTGGTGGGCGCTGATCGCCGCCAGGTTGCAGGTGATGGTGGATTTGCCCACTCCGCCCTTCTGGTTGAATACCACGCGCCGCATCGTGCCTCCCCGGATCATTGTTGATTGACATGCCTGTCGTTGCGCGCGATTGTGCCATGCAATCACCCCGGCCGTGCCGGAGGGTGCGCAAATGCGCCCGCTCGGGTACACTCCGGCCAAACAACATGTAGTCTTCGCGACCTCCTCCCGGTGGCGAAACTCCGGTGTCGCGGGCATGCCCGTGGCACTGTCAACGAGAGCACCGGCCCCGAGTCGGGGTACCCGCCGCCGCACACATTTCAGATTTCCGGCTGACAAGACCGGCACGCCGCCGCATCCGCTTTCCCGTGCGGGTGCCTTCCGGCAGCCGGCAGAGCCGTTTTCACACGAGAGAGAACACATGGACAAGGATTTCATCGCCGCCGCCCTCGAGTACCACCGCAGCCCGACCCGGGGCAAGATTGCCGTGGTGCCCACCAAGGGCCTGACCAACCAGCGTGATCTGGCGCTGGCCTATTCGCCCGGCGTGGCCGCGGCCTGCGACGCCATCGTGGCCGATCCGGCCGATGCGCAGGAATACACCTCCCGCGGCAACCTGGTGGCCGTGGTCACCAACGGCACTGCGGTGCTGGGCCTGGGCAACATCGGCCCGCTGGCCGCCAAGCCGGTGATGGAAGGCAAGGGCTGCCTGTTCAAGAAGTTTGCCAACATCGACGTGTTCGACATCGAACTGGCCGAGAACGACCCGGACAAGCTCATCGACATCATCGCCGCGCTGGAGCCGACCCTCGGCGGCATCAACCTGGAAGACATCAAGGCGCCCGAGTGCTTCTACATCGAGAAGAAGCTGCGCGAGCGCATGAACATCCCGGTCTTCCACGACGACCAGCACGGCACGGCCATCATTTCTGCGGCGGCCATGCTCAACGGCCTGAAGGTGGTGGGCAAGGACATTGGCGCGGTCAAGGTGGTGTGTTCCGGCGCCGGCGCGGCGGCCATCGCCTGTCTGGACCTGTGGTGCAGCCTGGGCATCCGTCGCGAGAACGTCTTCGTGTGCGACTCCAAGGGCGTCATCTACGTGGGCCGCGAGGAGAACATGGAGCCCACCAAGGCCCGCTACGCCCAGAACACGGCCTTCCGCACCCTGGCCGATGCGATGGTCGGCGCCGACGTGTTCCTCGGCCTGTCCACCGCGGGCGTGCTCAAGCCCGAGATGGTCAAGACCATGGCCGACAAGCCGCTGATCTTCGCGCTGGCCAACCCGACGCCCGAGATCATGCCCGAGCTGGCCAAGGAGGTGCGCCCGGACGCCATCATCGCCACCGGCCGTTCGGACTACCCGAACCAGGTGAATAACGTCCTGTGCTTCCCCTTCATCTTCCGCGGTGCCCTGGATGTTGCAGCCACCAAGATCACCGACGAGATGAAGCTCGCCTGCGTCAAGGCCATCGCCGAGCTGGCCGAGGCGGAGCAGTCCGACGTGGTGGCCCAGGCCTACGGCGGCGCGGACCTGAGCTTCGGGCCGAACTACCTGATTCCCAAGCCTTTCGACCCCCGTCTGATCGTCAAGATCGCCCCGGCGGTGGCCCAGGCCGCCATCGAATCCGGCGTGGCGACCCGTGCCATCGACATGGACGCCTATGTCCAGAGCCTGACCGAGTTCGTCTACCAGTCCGGCATCATCATGAAGCCGGTGTTCTCCAAGGCCAAGGGGATCCCGGCCGACAAGAAGCGTGTGCTGTACACCGAAGGCGAAAGCGAGCGCGTCCTGCGCGCCGTGCGCGCCGTGGTGGACGAGAATCTGGCGCGGCCCATCCTCATCGGCCGGCCGGCAGTCATCGACATGCGTATCCAGAAGTTCGGCCTCAACCTTCAGGCCGGGCGTGATTTCGACGTGGTGAACGTGGAGTCCGACAGCCGCTACCGGGAGCTGTGGCACGAGTACTACCGCCTCATGGGGCGCGACGGCGTCACCCCGGATTCCGCCCGCGAAGCCCTGCGCAGCGACACCACGCTGATCGGCTGCATGCTGCTGCGCCGCGGGGATGCCGACGCGCTGGTGTGCGGTACCACCGGTGCCTACGACCACCATTTCAACCACGTCAGGAATCTGGTCGGCCTGAAGAAGGGGGCCAGCCTGTTTGCAGCCATGAACATGCTGCTGCTGCCCAAGCGCGTGCTGGCCATTGCCGACACCTACGTGAATGAAATGCCCGGTGCCGAGGAGATTGCCGAGATCACGGTGATGGCGGCCGAAGAGCTCAAGCGCTTCGGCATCGAACCCAAGGCGGCCCTCCTGTCCCACTCCAACTTCGGCAGCGCGCCGTCCGCGTCGTCCCGCAAGATGCGTGCAGCCCGTGATCTCCTGCGCGTGCAGGCGCCCGACCTGCAATGCGACGGTGAGATGCACGGCGACTCGGCCCTGTCGGCCGAAATTCGTGACCGCCTGCATCCGGACTCGACCCTCACCGGCGAAGCCAACCTGCTGGTGATGCCCAACCTGGACGCGGCGAACATCGCCTTCAACCTCATCAAGGTGGCAAACGGGGATGGCGTGTCCGTGGGTCCCATCCTGCTCGGCGCGGCCCTGCCGGTGCACATCCTCACCCCGTCGGCGTCGGTGCGTCGTCTGGTGAACATCACCGCCCTGGCGGTGGTGGATGCAGCCGAACAGCGCGTGGAAAAGGTCTGAGCCACCGTCGGCGCCCGCCCGCCGACGGGCGGTGCGGGCGCCGGCCGGGTGCGATCCGGTACAATCGGGCTTTCCGTCCGACCCCGGGGAGTGCTCCATGAGTCACCAGATCCGCTTCAGCCGCACCGGCGGCCCGGAAGTCCTTGAGTGGTGCGAGTCCGAGCCGCTGCCGCCCGGTGAAGGCGAGGCGCGGGTGCGCCACCATGCCGTCGGACTCAATTACATCGACGTCTACCATCGTTCGGGCCTGTATCCCGTGCCGCTGCCGTCCGGCCTCGGCCTGGAGGCCGCCGGCGAGGTGGAGGCGGTGGGGCCGGGCGTCACCGGGCTGAAACCGGGCGACCGGGTGGCCTATGCCGGCGGTCCCCTCGGGGCCTACGCCGAGGTGCGCAATCTGCCGGCCGACCGTCTCGTGATCCTCCCCGATGCGCTCAGCTACGAGCAGGGCGCCGCGATGATGCTGCAGGGACTGACCGCCCAGTATCTGCTGCGGCGCACCTACCGGGTGCAGTCGGGCGACACAATCCTCATCCATGCCGCAGCGGGCGGCGTCGGGCTGATCGTCTGCCAGTGGGCGAAAGCCCTGGGCGCGACGGTCATCGGCACGGTGGGCTCCGATGACAAGGCGGCCCTGGCGCGGGCCCATGGCTGCGATCACGCCATCGTCTATACCCGCGAGAAGGTGTCGGAGCGGGTGCGCGCGCTGACGGGGGGGCAGGGCGTGCAGGTGGTGTATGACTCCATCGGGCGCGACACCTTCATGGATTCCCTGGCCTGCCTCGCGCCCCTGGGGATGATGGTGTCCTTTGGCAATGCGTCCGGTCCGGTGGATGCCTTTGATCCGGGCGTGCTGGCCCGCATGGGCTCCCTGTTCCTGACCCGCCCGAGCCTGTTCCATTACGCGGCGCGCCGTGAGCAGCTCGTCGCCATGGCGGACGAGCTCTTCGCCGTCGTCACCTCCGGTCAGGTCCGCCTGTCCATCGGCCAGCGCTACGCGCTGCAGGATGTCGCCGCGGCGCACCGGGATCTGGAGGCACGACGGACCACCGGATCCACGATACTGATTCCATGATGAAGATGATTTCCCGATGGCCCGTCCGGAGTGTCGTGGCGTGGGCCCTGATGTGGGCCCTGTCGGTGCCGGCCGGCGCCCAGCTGCCGCCTTCGACGGCGTTGCTCAACCCGGTCCAGTCGGCCTGGCTGCAGGCGGAGCACCGCAAGGTGGAGGAGTCCTTCGTGCAGAAGGTGATGGGCATCACGGGGGCGAGCCGCGAACAGGTGATGCGGGCGATTCCTGCCAGAGGGCGGATCACGGACCGCCTGAGCCGCATCTACAGTGCCCTCGAGCGCGATCTCGGCGCCCCCCTCAGCGACGAGCAGAAAGGGCTCATCTATGCGGCGGAAGGGGATCGCAAGCAGGCGCGGAAGGATGCGGAGAGTGCCGCGGCCAGCCGCTGAACGGCTGGATTGACACTCCGCCTGAGCCGGTCGGATGCGCCCCGCGGGGCGCCGGTCGGTTCAGAACAGTTCCACGTCGCCCTGGGGGCGCTCGCGGGGGGCGATCAGACCCTTCGCCAGCAGGTCGTCGTGGCTGACGGTCTGGTTGCGGCCGTGGTCCTTGGCAAAATACAGGGCTTCGTCGGCCCGTCCGACGATGTCCGGAATGGTGTCGTTTGCGCGGATCGGCGTGTAGCCGATGCTCACCGTGACGTGACCGATCTGCGGAAAGACGTGGGTGTCCACTGCGGTCCGGAAACGCTCGAGGGCAGTGGCCGTCTCGCCGGGCCCCGACGAGCGCAGAACCACCACGAACTCCTCGCCGCCGAAGCGGAACAGCTTGTCCTGGTGCCGGAAGCTCTGTTGCATGATGCGCGCCAGCAGCAACAGGACCTCGTCGCCGTAAAGATGACCGTAATGGTCGTTGATGCGCTTGAAGTGATCCACGTCAATGACCGCCAGCCAGTGGCGACCACATTCGACGGCACGGCGGGCGGGCAGGGAACTGCCGTTTCCGCCGGAGGGTGTCAGGCCGGCGAGCAGCTTCCCCAGATTGTCGTCGAAGGTCTTGCGGTTGAGCATGCCCGTCAGGGTGTCCCGCTCGCTGTAATCGAGGATGTTGAGATAGTTGCGGTACAGCCCGAGAAAGCCCTCGGCGGTGCCCATCTGCTCGTCGTCGAGCACATGGGGCGTGACCAGCTCGAGCACGCCCAGCACGCGCCGGTCCACATCCACGGGGAAACAATGAACATAGACGCCCCGATCCAGATCGTGGCGCCGTACGATCTGGCGGTCCATCACACAGGCTGCCATCTCGGCCCGTGCATCGATGACCTCGGTCTCGATGGTATCGACGAAATCCGTGTCCACGTAGCGGACGCCGTCCTGACCCACGTGGGTGACCCGCTCCACCCGCGGCATGCCCTGCCCGTAGATCACCTTGAACAGGTTGACCTCGCGCGCCCGCACCACCTCGAAGAGGGCAGAGGCGACGCCCAGTTCAAGGAGCGGGCGGTCCCGCTGCTGGGTGATCGATTCGACGTGTTTGAGGATGTGGATCATGGGCGCGGTGGACGTTCGGGATCGTATCTTAGCGCGGCTCGTCAATTGCCATTCGTGGTGTGAAACACTTTCGTTCCTCGCCGACGATCCGCCGCCCGTCCGCTGGCGGTCGAGCTCAAGCGAACTGCATGCGTATAATTTTCAGGTTTTCCTGCGGCGGCTTTCCTTGAATCACGACACCTTCCTGAATGTGCTGTTCTCCCGCGTGCCGCGGGCCGATGGAACGCGGGCGCTGGTGGTGCTCAACGTCCTCGTCTTCCTGCTGACGGCCCTTGCGGCGGGCAGTCTGATGCAGTTTCCGTCCGACCTGCTGATCCGCCTGGGAGGCAATTTCGCGCCGCTGGTCCAGAAGGGCGAAGCTTGGCGCCTGGCGACCGCCCTGTTCCTGCATGGCGGCTTGCTGCACGTGAGCCTCAACATGCTTGCGCTGCACCAGGTGGGCCAGGTCGTTGAACGCCTTTACGGACGTTCGGGTTTCCTGGTCATCTATGTCGGAGCCGGTCTGTTGGGCAATCTCGCCAGCCTGTGGTGGAAGCAGTCGGGGGTCAGCGTCGGGGCGTCCGGGGCAATCTTCGGGGTTTACGGCGCGCTGCTGGCCTACTTGACGGCGCAGCGGGGGTCGGTGCCGGTGCAGATCTTTGCTGAGATGCGCAGCGGCACGCTGGGCTTCATCGGCTATTCGCTGTTTGCCGGGTTCGCGGTGCCGGGCATCGACAATGCGGCGCACGTGGGCGGTCTGCTGGGCGGACTGCTGCTTGGCGCCACCCTGGCACGGCCGTTGGTGGAGCCCGATCCCGTCCGCTGGCAGTCGCCCCTTGCCATCGGTGGCCTGGTCGTGGCGCTGGTCCTGGGCGGCGTGCTGTGGATCCGCACGCCCCAGGTCGTGCAGCGTTTCGAGATGAACACCCTGTTCCAGCAGAATGCCCAGCAGTTCTCGGTGGAGGAGCAGGACCTCCTGCGCCAACAGGCCTTGCTGATGGACAATCTTCGCCATCGTCGGGTCACTGCCGTACAGGCACTCGATACCCTGGACAATGACCTGATTCCCCGTTGGGACCGTCAGATCGGTGTCCTGTCGGATCACCTTGCAGCGCCCGAGCAGGACTGGCAGCGCGTCGAGCTGATCCACTACGCCACGGCCCGGCGCGATGCCCTCAAAGCCCTGGCCCAGGCCATCTCCACGCGCCAGGCGGCGTGGGTACAGCAGGCCAACGACCTGGAGCAGCAGGCCAACAACATCCTCCTGCAGATGCGCCTGCGCAATTCGCTGGAGGCGTCGCGGCGCTGAACACGGCGGCGGCGTTGCGGGGACCGGTCGTCACGGCGTTTCCGGCGAGCCGCGGCGGCGGGTAAAATCGCGGGATGTCTGAATCCCACGCCCCCCGTTTCGTCCATCTGCGTCTCCATACGGAATATTCGATCTCCGACGGGATCGTGCAGGTGGATGCCGCCATCGCCCGCGCCGCTGCCGACGGCATGCCGGCGCTGGGTATCTCCGATCTGGCCAACCTGTTCGGGATGGTCAAGTTCTACAAGGGCGCCCGCGGCAAGGGCATCAAGCCCGTGGTGGGCGCCGATTGCTGGATCACCCACGACGCCGACCGGGACAAGCCCGCCCGCGTGCTGCTGATCTGCCGCAATCGCGCCGGCTACGGCCAGCTCTGCGAGCTGCTGACCCGTGCCTTCATGGAGAACAAGTACCGGGGGCGCGCCGAGATCCGCCGCGAATGGCTCACCGCGGATACGGCGAGCGACCTGCTGTGCCTGTCCGGTGCCAGGGACGGTGACATCGGTCAGGCCCTGGCCGCCGGCAATCTTGCGCTCGCCGAGCGCTTGGCGGCAGACTGGGCGGCGCGTTTCCCGGACGCCTTCTACATCGAGCTGCAGCGTGCCGGCCATCCTGGCACCGAGGCTTACATCCGCGACGCGGTGGGCCTCGCGTCGCGTCTGGCGCTGCCGGTGGTGGCGACCCATCCGGTGCAGTTCACCCGTCCCGAGGACTTCAAGGCCCACGAGGCCCGGGTGTGCATCGCCCAGGGCACGGTGCTGGCGGACAAGCGGCGGGCGCGGGACTTCACCGAAGCGCAGTACTTCAAGACCCAGGACGAGATGTGCGCCCTGTTCGCCGATCTGCCCGAGGCGCTGGCCAACAGCGTGGAGATCGCCCGGCGCTGCTCCCTCACCGTGCAGCTCGGCAAGAACTTCCTGCCCCTCTTCCCGACGCCGGACGGCATGAGCCTGGATGACTTCCTCATCCTGGAGGCGAAGAAGGGCCTGGAGGAACGCCTCGTCCAGCTCTACCCGCACCCGGACGAGCGGGCGGCCCAGCGTCAGCGCTATGAGGACCGCCTCAAGTTCGAGACCGACACCATCATCCAGATGGGCTTCCCCGGCTACTTCCTGATCGTGGCGGACTTCATCCAGTGGGCCAAGAACAACGGCGTGCCGGTGGGGCCCGGACGGGGATCCGGCGCCGGCTCGCTGGTGGCCTACTCCCTCAAGATCACCGACCTGGATCCGCTGGCCTACGCCTTGCTGTTCGAGCGCTTCCTCAACCCGGAGCGGGTGTCCATGCCCGACTTCGACATCGACTTCTGCCAGGACAACCGCTACCGGGTCATCGAGTACGTGCGCGAGCGCTACGGCAAGGACGCGGTGAGCCAGATCGCCACCTTCGGCACCATGGCCTCCAAGGCCGTGGTGCGCGACGTGGGGCGCGTGCTGGATCTGCCCTACGGCCTGTGCGACCGCCTCTCCAAGCTGATCCCGGTGGTGCAGAACAAGCCCCTGTCCCTCGCCGACGCCCGCGCGCAGGAGCCGCAGATCAACGAGATGATGGTCGACGGCAACGACGGCGAATCCATCCAGGAGCTGTGGGGCCTGGCCGAGCCGCTGGAGGGCCTCACCCGCGGTGTCGGGATGCACGCCGGCGGGGTGCTGATCGCGCCGGGCAAGCTCACCGACTTCTGCCCGCTCTACATCGCCGACGGCGAGGACGCCACTCCCGTGTCCCAGTTCGACAAGGACGACGTGGAGGCGGTGGGCCTGGTCAAGTTCGACTTCCTCGGCCTGCGCAACCTCACCATCATCGAGCTGGCGCTGGAGTACGTGGAGCGCCTGACCGGCGCCCGCCCGGACCTGATGAGCCTGGGCTTCGAAGACCCGGCCGCCTACCAGATCCTCAAGGACGCCAACACCACGGCGATCTTCCAGGTGGAATCGGAAGGCATGAAGAAGCTCCTCAAGAAGCTCGCGCCAGACCGTTTCGAGGACATCATCGCCGTGCTCGCCCTGTACCGCCCCGGCCCGCTGGGCTCGGGCATGGTGGACGACTTCATCCTGCGCAAGAAGGGCCAGCAGGCCATCG
>DAOQMM010000115.1:0-11348 GCA_035335645.1 Rhodocyclaceae bacterium
TATCACCTGCTGCGCGGCATCTACCGGGGTGCCCACCTGCACGAAGAGGCCGTGGAGGAACGCCAGCAGGCGCGCCTGCATTCCCTGACCCTGGAGGCCGGCGCCTATGCCATCGGGCGAACCCTCGCGGAGCTGCATCTGCGCGAGTTGGGGGTGGAGGTGAGCGCCCTGCGGCGCAAACGCATCCGCGTGGTGGACCCGACGCCGGAAACCCGCCTGGAACTGGACGATGTACTGGTGCTGCTGGGCACGCCGGCCCAGTTGGCCAACACCGAGACGCGCCTGCTGAAGGGCCTCTGATCAGAGGGCTGCGCAGACGGTGTAAGGGGTGCCGTCGGCCAGATCGGCGAGGGCCACGGCGCTGCCCGAGGCGCTGCCATTGGCGAGCAGACGGACCGATCCGGCGGCGGGCTGGCCGTCGTCCATGGCGATATCCACTTGCCGCGCGAGGCTGCCCGGGATGTTGTCCTGACACACGAAGAAGTTGCCCGCCCAGCCGGTGATTGGCGCGACGCCGGTGATGCCGGTGCGTCCGCCGGCGGCGTTGCGGGGCAGCCAGTCGAGGATCACCAGTCCTTCGAGGCCCGGATTGCGGCCGTCGCCGCTGGCCAGGTTGGCGAGACGCACATGCTGCCAGAACAGCACGGATTCGTCGGTGGCGGTGGTGGAGTTCCAGTTGCCTTCGATGCGTCCGTTGCCGGCGGTGCCGCCGGTGCTTGCCTTGACGCCGCCGGACAGGTGGCTGGCGGCGCCCGCATCGTCGCCGGGCAGGGCCCGGAAGCGGTCCTGGTAGGCGTACGCGAAGGTGGCGACGTTGCGGAAGTCGTTGATGAGGCTCTTCACCTTGGCGCTGTTGATAAGTTCCTGCCCCTTCAGCACGCCGCCCAGCAACAGGCCGATGATGACCAGCACGACGGCGATTTCGACGAGGGTGAAGCCTCGCTGTCTGCTGGTGAGTTGAGAATGCGCCATCTTGCTCCCCGTTTCCGTTGGTGTATGGACGTGTGGATGCATCCATGCATATAAATTATGCCAGCCGGAATTCTAGGGCATCCCGCGGTCGGCGCGGAAGGGGGAGTGTGGTTGTGCGGGTGCCGTCTGCGCGGAGGCTCAGGCGGCGCGGTGGCTCGGATGGGGCGGCTCGCGATGCACGGCGAGGACGCGCGGGCTGCGCAGCCGGTAGACGGGCACGTAGCCCTTGCCTTTGAGGAAGAGCAGCACCGGCGCCGCGAACACGAAGCGGCCGCGCACCCGCTCGTAGAGCCGGCTGTCGCACTGGATCTGGCTGGGCTGGGCTTCGGTGCACAGGCGATGGGCCACATTGACGGTGTCGCCCCACAGGTCGTAGATGAACTTGCGCCGTCCCACCACGCCGGCCACGACGGGGCCGGAGGCGACGCCAATGCGCAGCTCCAGCGTGATGCCGCCGGTCACCGCGTGGTCGCGCACGGCGGCCTGCATGTCGAGGGCCATGGCGGCCATGGCGGCGTGGGGTTCGTTGGGGTGGGCGTGCAGTCCGCCGGCCACCATGTAGGCGTCGCCGATGGTCTTGATGCGCTCCAGGCCGTGATGTTCGGCCAGTTCGTCGAAGCGGCAGAAAACCCGGTTGAGCATCTCGAAGACCTCGGTGGGCTGCATGCCGCTGGCGATGCGGGTGTAGTCCACGATGTCGGCGAACATCACGATGACTTCGGGGTGGCCGTCGGCGAGGGTGCCGCGGCTGAGCTTGAGGCGCGCCGCGATGGGTGCCGGCAGGATGTTGAGGAGCAGGCTTTCCGCATGCTGCTGCTCGTCGCGCAGCCGTCGGTGGGCGGCGCGCAGGCGCTGGCGGGTCTGGACCTTCTGGGTGACGGCGAAGTGCAGCAGGAAATAGAGCATCCCGGCCAGCAGGGTGAGATCGACGGCAACGGCCAGGAGGGTCACGCCATCGGGCATTCCCGGGTGGCGCGGGAGGCGGCTCTGGTCGAAGGCCACCGTGCCGGCGGTCACCCCCAGGAGGGTCACGAACCAGCGGCGGGAGGCGCGGGCATCCAGGCACAGCAGGGTACCGAGCGGGGCCAGCATGGCCCACGGCAGGCGGCCGGCGTCGCCGATGAGGTCGGTCTGCAGCAGGTGCGCGAGGAACGGAGCGCCGAGGATCAGGCTGGCCTGGACGTGGGCACAGGGCCGGAAGTCGGCGCGGCGCCGGCTCGCGGCGAGGTTGAGGCCGATGCCGAGAACAAGGAACACGGTGATGCCTGGTGACGTGCCCGCACCGGCCACCTGGCGGAACAGTTCGGAAAGTGCGCTTGCGCCGGCCGTGAGCAGGCCCGTGAGGACGAAGAAGGTGCGTTCGAGCCATGCGTCCTCCTGATCGGAAGACGGCCGGGGAACGCCCGCCAGCCGGGCCAGCAGGCGATGGACCGCGGAGACGGACATGGCGGATCCTGCGTGAGTCGAGTGGCGGCAGTGTCCAAGGGGGCGATACCGCGGTCAACCCTCAAAGTCGCGATATTCGTGCAAATGTGTTTCGTGTGCTGGCGAATTTTGTGTTTTATTCGGATGGAATGCGGTGTGCCGGCTTCAGGGCAAACGGCCGGCGCTCGCCAGACGGTTGGCGATGAGGTAGGGCGACACCCACACCACCCGGTCGTCGAAGGCGCCACCGGCAGCATCGGAATTTTCGGACAGGCTGCGGGCGTAGAAGAGGGTGCTGCCGGCGGTCGCATTGCGGGCTTCGTCGGAGCCCGCCGGCGGTGCGGCGAGGGCGTTGCCGTCGGCGTCGATGCCGCCCAGGCCGTTGGGGCCGTGGGACAGGACCAGGGCGGGCGCGGCGCCGATGGCGGTGGTGAGGGTGAGCTCGGTGCCGGCGCTGTTGCGGGTGCGTATGTCCAGTTTGCCGGCGCTGTCGAGGGTGATGGCCTTCACGTAGTCCGGCGCGACGGCATAGTGCAGGCGCCTGCCCCAGGCATCGAGGCCGGAAATCCCCAGTTCGGCCCAGGGCAGCAGGCCGTTGAGGCGATTGCCACGGCAGGTGGTGAGGCTTTCCCGATCCTCGGCGCCGTCGCTGCCACTCCTGGCGGGGCAGGGCAGCGTTCCACGGCGCAGCGCGTAACCGAGCAGGGCGTCGCGGGCCTCGTCCAGCGCGGCATCGGTCTCGGCTTCGTTGCGGCGGGCCACCTGGGCCGACAGGCCGGCGGTGAGGCCGCCCGCCAGGATGGCCAGGATGAGCAGGACGACGGCCATCTCCACGAGGGTGAAGCCGCGGGCGCTGGAGCGGGAGGGTCGGTCGGTCATGGTCGGACGGGATCGAACGGGATTGGGCGGGTTCAGGGCAGGCACACGGCCACGTCGGCGCTGGCCGGCTCGCTGCGGCGCGCGAAGGGGATGAGGATGCGGCTGGGCAGGCCGCCCAGCTGCCGGGCCGACAGGGCGGCGAGGGTGGTGGATTCCAGATAGTGGGCGGCCAGCGCCTTGTCGGCGTCGGTCACGCG
Organism: Rhodocyclaceae bacterium; assembly: GCA_035335645.1. GTDB lineage: Bacteria > Pseudomonadota > Gammaproteobacteria > Burkholderiales > Rhodocyclaceae > Zoogloea. Next base: position 3,474 of record DAOQMM010000115.1, read on the forward strand.
GGGCTGGCCGGCGGGCAGGCGTTCGCCGCCGAACAGGAGAACGCCGCGACAGGGGCCCGTGGCGCTGCTCAGGCAGGCCGTGCCGTCGGTACAGCGGGCGTAGCGCATGAGTTCGCCCCAGTTCTCGACGGCGTCCCGCAGGCCGGCACTGGTGCAGGCGCCGGCATTGCCACTGAAAGCCGGAACGCGTCCAAGCTGGAGGCCGTTGGCTGTGGATTCAATGCGCGCCGGTGCCGGTATGCCGGCCCGCCGCAGGCAGTCGGCGGTGGCGTCGAGGACGGTGTTCAAGTGGGTGGCGAAGCTGGCGCGGGCCTTGAGGGCACGCATGATGTCGTCGCCGGTGATCCAGACGATGCGGTCGTTACCGGTGCTCCCGCGCGGATCGACGGTCAGAACGCCGGGGCCGGAGAGGGGCTGCAGCGATTCCAGGTAGGCACCCACGGCGCTGGCTGAGAGGTCACCGCCGCAGCGCCCGGTGCTGCTCTGGCGCTGTTGGGTGGGCAGGGGCGGGCCCGGTGCGAAAATGACCGCGGCGGCCAGTCCGGCCTGGTCGCCGGGCAGGCTGCGGGGCGCGCCGGCCGCGTCGAGGAGCTGGAAGCGTCCGGTGCTGTCCGGATTGAGGATGTCGGCCTTCGGGTTGTTCTTGAAGGAGCCGGCGACGGCGTACCACAGGCATTCGCCGTCCCCGTCGCGCAGGTCCGGCAGGCCGAGGGTGAGGGTGGGCAGGCGACCGACGCGGGTGTCGCCTTGCACGCCACAGGTTTCGGACGAGCCGTCGCCGTCCAGGTCGGGGCAGGGCAGGTAGCCGAAGTCGGCGTCCGGGTGGAGACTGTTGCGATAGGTGGCGGCAAAGCCGATGAGGGCGTCACGGGCGGTGCGCAGGGCGTCGGCGGTGCGCTGTTCGCGGGCGAGGTGGCGAGCTGCGTTGCTGTCCCGGCGGGCGAGGAACCAGCCGGTGGCACCGAGGGCGAGGAGGACGACCAGCGCGAGGGCGACCATGCCCTGCGAACGGTGGCGACGTGCGGCCAGACGGTTCAAGGCACCGACAGGGGCGGCAGGCGCTCGCCGACGCGCAGGCGGTGGGTCTGGCCGTCGTTGGCAAGGATGCGGGCGGACCGTGCGTCCAAGGGCCGGAGATCGGCGGCAGGGGGGCGCGGATGTCCGTCGAGGATCAGGGTCGTGCGCCCGTCGCCCCGGGTGATGATGCCGTCCAGCCGTTCAGGCTGGGCGCGGCCGGAGGCGGCGTTGTCGAGGAGGCGGTCGAGGCGCTGGCGTTCCTCGGGGGTGTGGAAAAGGCGTCCGGAGGGCTCGGCATCGGCCGGTGTGGCGGTGAGCAGCAGGACGGCGACGAGCACAGCGGGCCCGGTCAGGACGCTGGGCGCAGGCGAGGGGCAGCAGGCGAAGGGGCGCATGCCAGAAATCTAGCATATTCCATGCGCGTGTAGCGGGGTGTGCCCGATGCCGGGCGGGGGCTCAGGTGGCGGAGATGACGCGGTTCTTGCCGGACCGTTTGGCGATATACATGGCCTTGTCGGCGCGGTCGAGGGCGCTTTCGGTGTCTTCGTCGGCCTGCAGTTCGGCGACGCCAGCGCTGAAGGTGATGAGGAGCTTCTGCTGGCGGGCGAGGAAGTAGCGTTTGGTGAGAGCGCGCTGCAGGCGCACGAGGGTGGCAGTGGCGAGGTCCACGTCGGTGTCGGGCAGCAGGATGACGAATTCCTCGCCGCCGTAGCGGGCCACGGAATCCTGCGGGCGCAGGTTCTCGCGGATCACCGCGGCGAGGTGCTGGAGCGCCTCGTCGCCGGTCTGGTGGCCGTGGGTGTCGTTGATGTGCTTGAAGTTGTCCACGTCCAGCAGGGCCACGCACAGGCGCGTGTTGCGGCGCCGGGCGAGGGCGGTCTCGCGGGCGAAGGCGTCGTCCAGGCCCTTGCGGTTGAGGGTGCCGGTCAGCGGGTCGTGGCGGACGAGTTCGCTGGTCTGCTCGAGCTCGTTCTGCAGGCGGTTGATCTCGACATTGGCGTTCTCGACGCGGCCGCGCAGTTCCTCCAGTTCGGTGCGCGAGCGCAGGGTCGATTCCTGGATGCTGCGGGTCTCCTTCATGACTTCGGCGATGACGTCGGTCAGTTCGGAGATGTCGCGGGCGGTGGAGATGCGGCCAGCGCACTGTTCGATCTTGTCGTGGTAGTCGCCGGTGGAGTCGGAGAATTCTCCGAGGCGGTCCACGAAGCGGGCCAGCATGTCCTTGAGCTTGGCGTGGGCGTCGGACAGTTCGTGCTTGAGGGCGGCCTGCCGGGCGATCACGTCGCGCAGGCGGGATTCCAGCTCGCCCAGGGTGCGGATGTCCAGCGGGTGGCTGAAGACTTCGTCCAGCAGGCTCATCTGACCGCGCAGCCATTGGTCGTCCATCACCAGCTTGCTGATGTTGTCCACGATCAGCTTGAGGACCCGCAGGAGGGCGTCGCGCAGGGCGGCGTGATCCTCGGCGACCCAGTTCAGGTGCGACAGGAGGCGGTCGAGGCGGGTGCGCAGTTCACCGACCGGGGCTGACGGGGCGCCCGGCTGCAGGTGCGCGGCAATGGCCTGGAGTTCGTGGGCCGCTTCCGGGTCGAGATGGACGACGACAGCTTCCAGGCCGGTCAGCAGCCGCTGGAGCAGTTCGACCCCCGAGCTGTCTGCCGGCACCGGCGTGTCGCTGGTCATGCGTTCGGCCTGCGCGCGGACCTCGCCGGATTCGGTGGCAGCCGTGGAGTCGGTGCTGTCGTCGTCGCTGTTGCGGGCCCAGGCGCGCACCAGCGCTTGTAGGCGTTCGTGGAGTCGCTCGGGATGGGCACCGGAAGCGGACAGGACGCGGTCGAGCATCTCCCGCTTGCGGGCCTGGGTCAGCCCGGCCTGACGCCGGTCCCATTCGGTGATGAGCTCGCGCAGCAGCGCCGGCCAGTTGAGTTCGGGTACGTCGAGGGCGGTGAAGGCCTCGGTCAGCGAGGTCTTGACGGCCTGCCAGTCCTGGCGCGCGGTGGCATCCTCGAAGGCCTGGGCGAAGCGCACGGCGTCGCGGGAATGACGTGGCAGGGCTGCTCCGATCTGTCGCAGCATGCGGTCGGGAAAGCCGTCTTCGGCCTGGGTGCCGGCGATTTCGTGGTAGAGGGCCCGATAGTTGTCCGGCGTGGGCGCAATCTTGCGCAACGCCAGTTGCCGGAGCGTCTCACGGGCGAGATCGGACGGCTGGCTGGTGTCGATCATCTTGGAGCGGCGCGGAGCGGGGGGGCGGTTTTCCATCATCCGGCGTGCCGGTGACTCGCCTGACGAGCCCACGAATGAGTGACCTGTAAGAGGGGAGGTTATTGCATCCGGATGCTATAACGGCCCCGGCGGGCGGCCCTTGAGCTGTTCTTGAGTACGCCGGCGGATTATTCCGCGAGCCCGTGCTTGAGCCCGTAGTGGGTCAGTTCGGCATTGTTGCGCAGATGCATCTTTTCGAGCAGCCGGGCGCGATACACGCTGACGGTCTTGACCGACAGGTTGAGCGCCTCGGCGATCTCGGTGGGCGTCTTGCCGGACGCGATCATGCACAGGGTCTGGTATTCCCGGTCGGAGAGCTTTTCGTGGGCGGGGCGCTCGGTGTCCTCGCCGATCGCGTTGACCAGCTCTTCGGCGAGGGACGGGCTGACATACTTCTTGCCGCTGGCCACCTGGCGGATGGCGGTAACGAGGAGTTCCGGCGCGCTTTGCTTGGTGAGGTAGCCGGCCGCCCCGGATTTGAGGGCGCGGATGGCGTACTGTTCCTCCGGGTACATGCTGAGGATCAGCACCGGCAGGCGGGGGAATTCCTTCTTGATCAGCTTGAGGGCGTCGATGCCGTTGCGATCGGGCATGGAGACGTCCATCAGGACCACGTCCCATTCGCCGTTGCGCACCATCTGTACGGCCTGGACGCCGTTCTCGGCCTCGCCGGCGACGGTGAGGTCGGGCGTGTCGGAGAGGATCTGGCGCAGACCCTGGCGGACGATGGCGTGATCGTCGGCGATCAGGACTCGGATGGTTTTGGTCATCGCGCATGACTCCGGAGTTGGGGGGGGCGCTCGGTGGCGGTGGGGTCGTACAAGGGGGCGCGCAGGGTCAGCCGGGTGCCGTGGGGCAGGACCGGATCCACATCGAGGCGCCCGCCCAGGCTGCTCATCCGTTCGCGGATCCCGCGCAGTCCGAAGGAGCGGGGCTTCTGCAGGTCGGCGGCGTCGATGCCGACGCCGTCGTCGCTGATCTCAAGGAGCACCTCATCGCCTTCCTGGAGCAGGCGAACGCCGACCTGCGACGCGCGGGCGTGCTTGCTGACATTGGTGAGGGCTTCCTGGAAGACCCGGAAGAGGGCCAGCGCGGTGTCGTAGTCGGGCGCCAGGTCGTGGTCGTTGCAGAGGATCTTGACCTGGATGCCGGTGCGCTGGGCGAAGTCCTCGCCCTGGGATTCGATGGCGGCAGGCAGGCCGAAGTCCTTCAGGATGCCGGGGCGCAGTTCGCGGGTGACGCGGCCGACGGTGGCGATGGCGTCGTCCACCATGCGGCCCACGTTCCGTGCCCGCTCCCGCGCCTGGGCCGGATGGGATTCCAGCTTGGATTCCAGCAGGGACATCTCGAACTTCATGGCCACCAGGGTTCCCCCGAGCACGTCATGGACGTCCCGCGCAATGCGTTCGCGCTCGTCTTCCTTGATGCGCTGCAGGTGGTTCGACAGGGCGGCGAGCTGGCTGCGGGATTCCCTCAGATCGGATTCGACCCGTTTGCTGTGGGTGATGTTCCACATGACGCCTTCCCACACCACTTCGCCGGCCTCGGACAGGCGCGGCGAGCTGCGCAGGTTGATCCATTTCTGCTCGCCGGAAGAGAGCTGGATGCGGCCTTCCCAGTTGAGGGTGGACAGGTGCGCGGCGGACAGGTCTGCCGCCTCGATGAAGCCCGGCAGGTCGTCGTCGAGGAGCCAGGTCATCCAGCCCGCGGAACCACCGATGAGTTCGTCCGCCGAGGTGCCGAAGAGCATGCTGGCGGCTTCGCTCAGGTACTGGAAGCCAAGCATGCCGTCGGACGTGAAGCCCATGCGGAAGACGACGCCGGGGATGTTGTCGGTAAGGGCCCGCTGGCGCGCCTCACTTTCCCGCAGGGTCTGCTCGGCCAGGCGCTTCTCGCGACGGTTGCAGACTTCGCGCAGCTCCCGCTCCACCGCCGGAATCAGGCGGTCGAGCTTGCTTTTGCTGAGGTAGTCGTGGGCACCGGCGCGCATGGCGGCGATGGCTTCATCCTCCTGGATCACGCCGGAGACGATGATGAAGGGCAGATCGAGGGCGCGTTCCTGGATCAGGCGCAGGGCGCCCTGGGCACTGAAGCCCGGCAGTTTGTGGTCGCACAGGATCACGTCCCAGGTCGTGTCGGCGAGGGCGTCGAGCAGGCCGGCTTCGGAAGCGACCCGACGGAAATGCGGGGCGTAGCCTGCGCTGCGGAAGTGATGCAGCAGCAGGAGCATGTCGTTCTCGGAGTCTTCGATGAACAGCAGGCGGATAGGCTGGCCGGGCGCGTCACCGCCTTCCGTAAGGGCGTCTGTCTGGGGGGCGTCGGGCATGACGGAACCGTGTGCTGCGTATTGGGGACGCTTTGTTTATAATCCGGCCCTCGTTCGGGCCTGCTGAGGTGGAAAGCATAGAGCAGGCCTCGGTCGCCCGTCCATGCCGCCGCACAAGGCGGGACATGGGTTCTGGAGTACCTGCCGGTGTAGCTCAGTTGGTAGAGCAGCGCACTTGTAATGCGAAGGTCGAGGGTTCGATTCCTTTCACCGGCACCCGCTTATTCCGCGCTCTGAACGCCTTTCGGGCGTCTCTCCCGTTCATCTATCCTGCATGATCCGGCGTGCATCCGGGGGCTCTGCCGGGCGTACCGGGGACGATGAGCGCCGTCCATTCCGGCACGAAAGTTATCAGATGTGCAGCGCAGACGAACCTGTCTGCTGCCCATTCTGGGTAGCCCTTCAAGGCGCGGCGGTCATTGTCCGTTAATAGTCGGAGCGGAAGGTGCTGGAGACGTGCGGCCCTCCGCCTCGGTGGCCGGACATGCCGGTCCCTGCCCAATCGACGTCTGCAGCTGGCGAGTTTCCCCCATGTGCAAGTCCGCCCGAAGTGTCCTCTTCCGCCTTTTCCTGTGGTGCGCCCTCGTCGTGCCGGTGTCCGCATGGGCCAACGATCATGGAGGCGGCGGGGGCGGATCCGATCTCGTCAACATGGAGACGATCACCACCAACCTGGCGCCGGAGCCGGGGGGCAACGTGCGCTTCATCCAGCTCACGATTGCCCTGCGCCTGCACGATCCGTCAGGCGCCGCCGCGATCTCCGCCTACATGCCGCAGATCCGCAATGACATTCTGGGGCTGCTGGCGTCGCGTACGGGGGCCGAGCTGTTGATCACCAAGGCGCGCGAGGACCTGTCAGACGATATCCAGGACGCCGTGAATGCCGTGGTGGGCACCGCCGCCTACACCGACAAGAAGGGGCATGCCCATCGGGCCGAAGGCCCGGTCAAGCGCGCGCTGTTCACCACCTTCATCGTCCAGTGAGGGCAGCGGCCATCGCCGCAACGTGTTCGTGCAAGGCCGAGGAGCCCGGACGGTACCCGCTTCCCTGGAGGCGTCCCCGGACCGGCGCGTCCGACGCGTGAATGTCCGGTGGGTCCTTGAACACGGTTCGTGCGGAGCGGGGGCGGCGATCTTCGTCGATCTGGGGCAACGCCGGGCAGGCGACGCGGGACGTTCCGCGTGGCGGGCTTCGACGGGGGGCGCGATCAGCGCGCCCGCCCCGGTGGCAATCAGGCGGGCATCGCGCAGTCGGTCACGTGCTCCGGCGCGGTGGCCCCTGTGATGGACGGCGCCACGCGTACGCCCTCGCGGATCACCGCCACAGGCGTCAACGCACGCTGGGGATGCGGATCGGGCCGCCGCGACAGGCATGGGTGACGCCCTTGCCGCAGGCGACGGGCGCCAGGGATGTGTTCAGACAGAGCCGGACCTCCGATAACTGCGGTCCGCTGCAGACGACGGTGACGCTGCCGGAGGGAATGCCCGGGTTGGCGGCAACAAAGGACCGGGCGATGGCGGCCGCAGTGTCGGAATGGGTCGTCGCGGGGCTTTCGAGCGGGGCGGGGACGTTGATCTGCGTGCGGGCGCGGTCCGCCGCCCGGAAGTATGCGAGGGCGCTCAGGCCGCTGCAGGTGCCGTGCTTGCGCCATTCGTGATCGATCAGGTTCTCGGCCGGGAAGATCGTCCGGCCGAATCGAACGGCTTCGGGTGTGAGGCGCTCCGGCGAGTAGCAGTCCTGCGGGAAGCCGCCGCGCGCATATTGGGGCCACAGGCCGTGAAGCACGAAGCCGTACCCCTTGCTGCACTGACTGTTGTCCGCGTGGGTCAGGCAGAAGGTGGGCGACCAGGACAGGGAGAGGACGTAATAGTCGAAGACACCCGCCCGATCGACGGTGACGCTTGCGTTCGGCGCCAGGGCGGGGCTGAGGGCCTGGGCCGGCAGGGCGAGCCCGCTCAGGGCGGTCAGCACGAGCACGCTGCGAAGGATGTAGGGCATGGACGTTCCTGGTCTGAGGGCTGGGGCGAACATGGGCACGGGGGCCGTGTGGACGCCGGGCGTATGCATGGGTGAGGCCGCTTTCCATTGAAGCAGGTCGACGCGGCGATGCCAACCGGGCGCCCGTCGGGCGACGGTTCACGGGGACGCAAATGCATGCTTGTGATGATGCGCCGCAAAAATACTTGACTCTCTCTTTGAGGTTGTCTATTATTCGCCTTCTCCGACGCGGGGTGGAGCAGTCTGGCAGCTCGTCGGGCTCATAACCCGAAGG
>DAOQMM010000116.1:0-11345 GCA_035335645.1 Rhodocyclaceae bacterium
GATCTGCCAGACCCCGTAGGCCAGAAAGATCTCATTCACCGCGAGGCCAAGCGGACCCGAGATCGTCGGGAGCCGCCGCGGCCGTGTCCTCAGGGGTGTCCAAGGTCTCCAGGCAGGCGTCAAGGGCCTGGACGAGGGCGTCGGCCGGTTCGGGCAGCACGTCGAACCAGCGGGTGATGAGGCGGCGTTCCTCGTCGCTGCGGGCCCACAGGGCGAGGGCCAGGTCGCGCAGGCTGTCGCGCGCGGGGCGGCCGAAGGCGTCCCGCAGGGCCGGGTCGGCGTCCGCGCCGGTGCACAGGGCGAGGGCGCGCAGGCCGTCCAGGTAGTCGCGGACGCCCACCGGCACGCCATTGGCCTGCAGCTCGCGGAACAGGCCCAGGAGGAGCGGCGGCAGGGGGCGCGCGGTGGTGTTCACCAGCCGCCTCCGTCCTCGTCCTTGCCGGCCTTGTAGGCGTCGATGTCGGCGCGGAGCTTGAAGAGGACCGCGGTGTCCAGGGCGTCCAGGGCCTTGGGGTCGAGGCTGTCTTCCTTGCGGCCCTGCCAGTGCAGGGTGCGCACCCAGTCCACCAGTTCGCTGGTGGCGGGGAGCTTGCGGACGCCCTGGCGGCGGCCCTGGGCGCGGATCTCGCAAAAGCGGGCGACGGCCGCGGCGAGGAGGGTGTCGCCCACGCTTTCGCCGCGGGGGGCGAGGTTCTTGCGCACGATGTCGGCGAGGCGCTCGGGCTGGTCTTCGGGGAAGTCCAGCTGCAGGTAGAGGCAGCGGCGCAGGAAGGGTTCGGGGAGCTGTTTCTCCCGGTTGCTGGTGATGAGGACGATGGGCCGCGTGCCGTCCTTGGGTGCGCTGACGTGGCGGCCGAAGCCGCGGGCGGCGCGGCAGGCGTCCTCTTCGTCGCGGGGCAGGTCCTCAAGGTCGAATTCGAAGCGGTCGAGGACGTCCAGCAGGTCGTTGGGGAAGTCGATGTCGGCCTTGTCCACCTCGTCGATGAGCACCACCTGGGGCGTGCCGGACTGGATGGCGTGGCCGAGGGGTTCCAGGCTGAGGTAGGGATGGACGTGGCGGGCCGTGGTGTTGCCGGGGATCTGGGCGTCCTGCAGGCGGCGCAGGGCGTCGAAGCGGTAGAGCAGGTCCTTGGCCTGGCTGGTGCTCTTGACGGTCATCACGGTGAGGCCGACGCCCAGCTCGGTGGCGATGGCGCTGGCGAGGCGGGTCTTGCCGCAGCCGGCCTCCCCTTCCACGAGGATCGGGCGGCCCAGGCGGACGGCCAGATTGACGAGGGTGGCCGTGGCGGGGGCGGCCACGTAGAAGTCGGTGGCGGTGCCGGTGAAGGATTTGTACGGGGTGGCGGACACGGTGGGATTCCTTATCGGGCGTGTTTCCAGAAGCCTTCCAGGTTCAGGCGGTAGTAGACGTTGGGCGGCAGGCCGTCGGGCGTGGTGGCGTGCTCGGCGATGGCGTCGCGGCGGTCGTCGTCGAGGACGATGCCGGCGTCCTCCAGGTCGGCCAGCCAGCTGCGCACCTGGCGGGCGTTGAGGGGGGCGAGGGCGGGCAGGGCGAGGAGCTGACGATAGTCCGTGTCGGCGTCGTCGGGATCGGCAGGGCGGATGAACTCGCCCGGCGCGGCAGGCAGCGGGGCGTGATCGGCGACGACGCAGATGAAGCGGCTGCGCCCGCCCGGCTTGAGGGCAGCGAGGGCGTCGGCCAGGGGCTGCCAGAAGCGCTGGTGGAACAGGGCGAGGCGCTGCGCCTCGCGGCCGACGGTGTGGAGCAGCACGACCACCGTGCGGCGCTCCAGACGTTTGGCGAGGATGCGCGCGAGGGCGTCGACGGTCGGTTCGCCCAGCAGGGGTTCGTTGAGGCGGCTGCACAGCCAGCAGATCAGGGATTCGGCGCTGTCGGGCTCGCTCGCCTGGCCGGCGAAGACCTCCATGCCGTCCTTGCCCGTCGTCCACTGGGCGAGGGCTTCCATGAACTGGGGCTGGCCGTGGTTTTCCGGGCCGTGGACGAGGAAGGCGACGGCCCGCTGGTCCCTGCGCTCGCGGAAGGTGTCGAGGCTGTCGCGGAAGGCGGTGAACTGGGGTTTGCGCCCGAGGCGGCCCAGCTCTGCGGCGGGAATCTCGCCGGTCGCCTGGTAGCGGCCGTCGAGGGCGGCTTCGAGGAGATCCAGGTTCCAGTGGTTGATGCAGGCCTGGGCCTTGTCGCGCAGCTCGATGAGGTCGGCGTAGAAGTTGAGGACGCGGCCCTCCTCGGCGCTCCAGTCGGTCACCGCGGCGACGAAGCGCTGCTGGGCGCTGCGGTCGGCCTCGACGGCTTCCGGTGTGGGCAGGGTGTGCCAGCACTGCTCGGCCTGCGCGCGCAAAAAGGTGTCGGCCTCGCTGCCCGGCTTGGCGCGCAGGATGAAGATGGGCGGCGTGAGGTGGGGCCAGTGCTCCACCGCCCAGCGGAATTCCTGTTCGGTGATGGAGATGGTCTGGCCGGGCGCGATGTGGCCGTAGCGGTGGCCGAACAGGCCGACGTAGGCGTCGCAGTCGAGGAGGCGGTCCTTGCAGGCCTTGACCGCGGTCTCGGCGTTGAGGGCCCACTTTTCCTGCAGGAAGATCTTGGCGGCCCGCAGGTTGCCTTCCACCGCCGCCTTGACCGCCTCCCGGTAGGCGAGGCAGTCGGTGGCCGTGGCGCTCAGGAAGATGCGCTCGATCTTGGGCAGGTCGGCGGCGCGGGGCATGGGCTCAGGAGGATGGGGCGGGCGCTGGGCGGGGCGGGTGCCTCCGGTCTGCATAGCATAGGCCAGTCGCCCGCCCCGCGCCACGCTGCCCAGGGCTTATGATAGGGCGATCTTTTGCGGAGCGTTCCTCCATGCGTATCGGCATCGACCTCGGCGGCACCAAGATCGAAATCATTGCCCTCGACGCGGCGGGGCGGACCCTCGCCCGGCGCCGCGTGGCCACGCCCCAGGGCGACTATGCGGCCACCGTGCAGGCGGTGGCGGGCCTGGTGGCGGCGGTGGAAAGCGAGCTGGGGCAGCGCGGCACGGTGGGCGTGGGCACGCCGGGGGCGCTGTCGCGGGTCACCGGGCGCATCAAGAACGCCAATTCCACCTGCCTCAACGGCCAGCCCCTGCAGGACGACCTGCAGGCCGCCCTGGGCCGCCCGCTGCGCATCGCCAACGACGCCAACTGCTTCGCCCTGTCCGAGGCGGTGGACGGCGCGGCGGCGGGGGCGGAGACGGTGTTCGGGGTGATCCTCGGCACCGGCGTAGGCGGCGGCATCGTGGTGCGCGGGCAGGCGCTCACCGGCGCCAACGCGATTGCCGGGGAATGGGGCCACAATCCGCTGCCGGGCGGCGCTGCGCCAGGGCCCGCCTGCTACTGCGGGCGTTCGGGCTGCGTGGAGACCTGGCTGTCCGGGCCGGGGCTGGCGGCTGACCACCTGCGGGTGACGGGCCGGACCTGCACGCCGGAGGCCCTGGTCGCGGGCGCGGCGGCGGGCGACGCGGACAGCATCGCGACCCTCGACCGCTACGCGGCACGCCTCGCCCGCGCCCTGGCGACGGTGGTGAATCTGCTCGATCCGGACGTCATCGTGCTGGGCGGCGGGCTCTCCAATCTGGCGATGCTGTACGAGGCGGTGCCGCGGCTGTGGGTGCCCCACGTGTTCTCGGACGCCATCGCCACGCGCCTGTGCCGGGCGGTTCATGGGGATTCGTCGGGTGTGCGCGGGGCCGCCTGGCTGTGGCCGGATTGAGACAAATCCCCGCTTCTGTCGCACAATGCCGGATCATCCAGCCGCCTTGCGGTACATCGCCCCCTGAATGGTGTTTGACCTGTGCCCGTCTGCCCGCCCGACCTGATGTCCACCCCCCTCGCCGTGTTTGCCGGTGGATTGCGTGCCCTGCCGCCGGAAGGCCAGCAGACCGGCATGTTCAAGGCGCCGGTCGTCGGGCCGGTGGCGGTCGGCGTCGACGGCCTGGCGGGTGACCGGCAGGCCGACCGCCGGGTCCATGGTGGCCCCGAGAAGGCCGTGCATTATTTTCCGGCCGAGCATTACGCTCACCTGACCACGCGGGTGCCCGCCCTCGCCGACGCCCTGCGGCCCGGCGTGCTCGGCGAAAACCTGTCGGCCCGGGGTCTGACCGAAGACACGGTGTGCATCGGCGACGTGTTCGCGGCGGGGAGCTGCCGCCTGCAGGTGAGCCAGCCGCGCAATCCGTGCTGGAAGATCAACCACCGCCTCGACCACGACCGCATGTCGCGCATCATCGTCGACGACGGCTGCACGGGCTGGTACTTCCGCGTCCTCGCGCCCGGCGTCCTGACGGCGGGTGAGGTGCTGCGCCTGGTGGAGCGTCCGGCGCCGGGCATGACCCTCGCCCGCCTGGCGGCCGTCAAGGGCGCGCACCGTCCGTCCCCCGACGAGCTGCTCGCCGTGGCCGCAGCGCCCGGGCTGGCACCGGACGTCGCCCGTCGTCTCCAGGCGCGGGGCGCATGGTTGACCAATAGTGGCGTGCCACCGTGCTGAGTGCCCTTGACTCCCTGTACAGCTCGGCTAGAAAGAAGCGTCATCCCACCTTCACATTCGGGCCCTCCACCGATGAACCCGTCCCTTGAGCCTCCGCGCCATCGCGCCTTCTGTACGGCCGAGTTTGCCGGCCGTTTCTTTCTCGCCCAGCTGGATGTGAGTCAGCGCATGGGCAACCTGTATGCCCTGCTGGGCATGGGGCTGACGGATTGCGCCCTGCGCAGTCACGTCCTGCGGGCCACCCACGATGCGGCATACACGGTGGACCTGAACGAACTGGACAGCCGCAAGGCCCTCCTGCTGGAGGCCAGTCTGGAAGGCTTCGCCACCATCCTGCGCAATTTTGCCGAGGAGGTGGCGGCGGCCCACGTGCGCTGTCTGGAGCAGGCCCTCGGACGGGTGCCCTCGGGCGCCCCGTCGGCGCTCCCGCCGGCCTTGCTGCCCTTCCTGCAGCCCGATTTCGCCGGCTTCGGCCGCGCCTTCAATGAGGCCCTGCGCGAACGGGCCGAGGGGCGCGGCTGAAGGGGGCGGCCCCGACCTTGAGGTTTGCCCGCATTGACAGGGGCACGCGGGCGGCGGATAAGCTCTCCGGTCCGGCAGGGGCGTGACCCTGCGCCGGACCGCATTCCTCCGCTCCGTACCGTCCATGACTCCTGTCCCGTCCCCGCCCGCACCGCCTGTCGCACCGCCGTCGGCGCCCTTCCTGGTCAGCCGGATCTTCCTGCCCTTCGCCCTCGGCTACTACCTGTCCTACCTGCTGCGCACCGTCAACGCGGTGATCTCGCCGGACCTGACCCGCGAGTTGGGCCTCAATGCCGCCGATCTGGGCCTGCTCACCAGCACCTACTTCTTCGCCTTCGGGCTGGCCCAGATCCCGGTGGGCATCGCCCTGGACCGCTTCGGGCCGCGTCGCGTCGAATCCGCCCTGCTGCTGATCACCGCCCTGGGGGCGACGCTGTTCGCCCTCGGCGAGGATCTGCCGGTGCTGGCCGGCGCCCGCGGGCTGATCGGCTTCGGCGTGTCGGCCTGCCTGATGGGCGGCCTGAAGGGCTTCACCCTGTGGTTCCCGCGGGAGCGCCTGGCCTCCCTCACCGGCTACATCATGTCCGGCGGCGCCCTCGGCGCGGTGACGGCCTCGGCACCGCTGGAGGCGGCCCTGCCCTTCATCGGCTGGCGTGGCGCCTTCTGGGCCGTGGCGGTGCTGGCGGCGGGGATTGCCGCGCTGATCTTCTTTGCCATGCCGGAAAAATCCTCCGGCCACGGTGGTGGCGATCTGCAGGCGGCCCTGCGCGGCGTGAAGGAGGTGCTCTCCGCACGGCGTTTCTGGAGCTTTTCCGGGCAGGCAGCCTTCTTCACCGGCGGCTTCATGGCCCTGCAGGGGCTGTGGGCGGTGCCCTGGCTGATGCAGGTGAATGGCTATTCCCGCGCGGTGGCGGCGGATCACCTGTTCTGGCTCAACCTGGGCATGCTCGCCGGGCAGCTGTCCATCGGCGCCTGGGCGACGCGCCTGGCGGCCCGCGGCATCACGCCCCTGCGCCTGATGCAGGGCGGCCTGTTCCTGACCATGCTCGTCGAGGCGCTGATCATCGCCCGCCTCGGCCCGACCCAGCCCCTGTGGTGCCTGCTGGGCATCGTCTCGGCCACCGGCGCGCAGATGTACGGCGTGGTGGCGGGGCTGTTCCCGCTGCATCTGTCCGGGCGGGTCACTACCAGCATCAACCTGATGGCCTTTGTCGGCGCCTTTGCGGTGCAGTGGGGCCTGGGCGGGCTGCTGGACGGCCTGCGCGCCGGCGGTATGAGCGCGGCCACGTCGCTGGAGGTGGCCTTCCTGATCCTGCTGGCGGCCCAGGCGGCCAGCTTCGTGCCCCTGTCACGGGCCGGGCGTTACACGCCGGTCCACTGATTCCGCCCGACCCGATCGACCCTGTGGGGTCTTGCGGTCCGGAGGTAAGCGTTGTCATGATGGGGGCGGGCGGACGGTCCGCCCTTGTCCTGCGAGAAGCCCATGTCGTCGCGTCAACTGTATGTCCATCGTTATCCCGCCGCCCATCCCGAAGGTCGGCCGACCCTGCTGTTCGTCCATGGCGCCTATTCCGATGGCCGCCTGTGGGTGGAGCACTTCATCCCGTGGTTCCGCGAAGCCGGCTACACCTGCCTGGCGGTGGATCTGTCGGGTCATGGGCGCAGCGAAGGGCGGGACGACCTCGACAGCCTGGGTCTGGACGACTATGTGGATGACGTGGCCCAGGTCGTTGCCACGCTGCGCGCGCCGCCGGTGCTGATCGCCCATTCCATGGGTTCCCTGGTGGCCCAGCGCTATGCGCAGCGCGCGCCGCTGGCCGGGATGGCCCTGCTGGCGCCGGTGCCTCCCACCGGGACGGGCGGTTCGGCTGGCCGGCTGGCGCTGATGCTGCCCGAGTTTTTCGAGGAGCTGCCCCGCGCCATCGCCGGTTCGGCCGGCCCGCGGACCCTGGAGGTCATGGCCAGGGTGTACTTTTCGCCGGAGATGCCTGCCCGCGAGACGGCGCACTACCTGCCCCTGCTGCAGGCGGAATCCGAACGGGCCGTGCTGGAAATGGTCACGCTGCCCCTGCGCGGTCTGTCCTGCCGTCCGCGGCTGCCGGTGCTGGTGATGGGCGGCAGCCAGGACGCGGTGTTCCCGGCGTCGATGCTGTGCTTCACCGCGCTGCCCTGGCGCGCGCAACAGGACGTGGTGTCCGGTGCCGGACACATGCTGATGCTGGATCCCCAATGGGAAGACGCCGCCACGCGGATCGCCGCGTGGCTGGAGACGCTGCCCGCGGCGACGTGACGCCGCGCTGCCGGGGCGCATGCGGGCCGCTCAGGCCCGGTCCACCATCACGTAGCGCTTGGTGACGGTTTCCAGCACCTCGAACACGCCCTTGAAGCCGGCGGGGATCACGCAGGCGTCGCCGGGGCCGAAGTCCCGCGCGTGGCCGGCGTCGTCGATGAGGCGCAGGCGTCCGCTCAGCACCTGGAAGAACTCGTGCCGGCCGGCATGGAACGCGATGCGCCAGGCGCCCGGCTCGCAGGTCCACTCGCCGATGGACAGGGCGCCGTCCTCGGCGCTGTAGCGTTCGGCGGTGAGGCGCCGGGGCGGCGGGCCGAGGGCCCGTTCCGGGGCCGGGCGATCTTCGCTGGCCGCGGGCGCAGGGTCGGCAAAGTGGATCAGGGCGGGCTGCGGGGGGGCGATCGGCGTGGGCATGGGCAGAACGAGAGGTCGGTCATCAGAACAACTCCACGTCGTCGCCCTTGTCCTTCAGGCCGGCCTTGTACTTTTCCAGGGCATCCTTGACCGGCATGCCCTGCATGACCGCGTTGAACATGTCCACCTCTTCGCGGGTGGAGTATTTGGCGCGGATCTTTTCCTGCAGGGCCACCCACTCGAAGGGGTTGTACAGCTTGCGCTGATCCACCACCAGGCCGGACAGGGCCTCCAGGCTGTGGGAGACGTGGGCGAGACGCTGGGTGAGCTTATCGTAGAACTGGAAGGCGATGATGGAGCGCTGGATGCGCCCGGAGACCTCGCCGGCGTGGCCGATCAGGTTGTCCTTGAGGTTCTGGGTGGCGGGCGTGTCGGGCAGCTGTTCCAGCGCGCCGGCGATCATGCGCATGTAGCCGGCCATGGAGGTGAAGGAGTCGGTGAGCACCTCCACCGAGCTGTGGCCTTCCTTCATGGCCGCCTCGATCTGGCCGACGGCCAGTTCCAGCATCAGGACGGTTTCGCGCACCTGGCTCCAGTCCAGGTCGGGGGTGTGGGCGCTGGTGCCGCGGCGGGTATCGTGCTCAGACATGGGGGCTCCGTTTTCCGGTGTGAATGGCATACCGGCTTTTCGGCGCGGCCCCGAAAAGCTTTAGGGCGTCGGCGGCGTCCCGGCGAACACCGGCTCCGGCTCCAGATCCACGCCGAAGCGGGCCGCCACGTCGGCGCGCACGGCCCGGGCGACGGCGATCACGTCCGCCCCCGTGGCGCCGCCGTGATTGACCAGGACCAGGGCCTGGCGGTCATAGCAGCCCACCGGGCCGAGGCGGCGGCCCTTCCAGCCGGCCTGGTCGATGAGCCAGCCGGCGGCCAGCTTCTCGCGCCCGTCGGCCTGGGGGTAATGGGGCAGGCCGGGGTGGGCGGCGGCGAGGCGGGCGTAGGTGGCGGCGTCCACCACCGGGTTCTTGAAGAAGCTGCCGGCGTTGCCGATCTCGGCCGGATCGGGCAGCTTGCGGCGGCGGATGGCGATGACCGCGTCAGAGATCTGCAGCGGTGTGGGCTGCACGAGGCCGCGGGCGGCCAGCTCGGCGGCCACATCGGCGTAGCCGGTGACGGGCTTCCACGCCTTGGGCAGGCGGAAGGTGACCGCGGCGATCAGGTACCGCCCGGCGCCGGCCTGCTTGAAGAAGCTGTCCCGGTAGCCGAAGCCACAGTCGCGCTTGTCGAAGCCCACGGTCTTGCCGGTGGCCAGGTCGTAGGCGCGCAGGCTGTAGAAGTGCTCGGCCATCTCCAGGCCGTAGGCGCCGATGTTCTGCACCGGCGCGGCGCCCACCGTGCCGGGAATCAGGGACAGGTTCTCGAGTCCCGGCCAGCCCTGTTCCAGGGTCCAGCGCACGAAGTCGTGCCAGGATTCGCCGCCGCCGGCGCGCACGTAGTAGGCGTCGGCGTCCTCCTGCACCTTGCTGCGGCCGTGGAAGGCCACGTGCAGCACCAGCCCGGCAAAATCCCCGGCCAGCACCAGGTTGGAGCCGCCCCCCAGCACCAGCCTGGGCAGGCCCGCCACGCGGGGGTCGTCGAGCACGGCGCGCAGGCCGTCCACGTGGTCCACGCGGGCGTACCAGGCGGCGCGGGCGGGCAGGCGCAGGGTGTTGAAGGCGTCGAGGGCGACGTCCTGCTGGAGCAGATCGGCGGAGGCGGTCATGGCGGCGGGGCGGCTTATTGGCGAATCTCGGCGAGCAGGGGCGGCGGCGGCAGGCCGGGCGTGCGGCGGCAGGGGTTGATGTCGAGCCCGCCGCGGCGGGTGTAGCGCGCCCACACGCACAGCTCGGCGGGGCGGCAGCGCGCCAGGATGTCGGTGAACACCCGCTCCACGCATTGCTCGTGGAACTCGTTGTGGCGGCGGAAGGACACGATGTAGCGCAGCAGCCCCTCCCGGTCGATGGGCGCGCCCCGGTAGCGCACGACCAGCATCGCCCAGTCCGGCTGGCCGGTGACCAGGCAGTTGGACTTGAGCAGGTGGGAATACAGGGTCTCGCTCACTGCGGGCGCGGCGGTGTCGGCGCGGAGCAGCTCGGGCGCCGGTGTGTAGCGGTCGATGGCGATGTCCTGGCTGTCCAGCAGCACGCCCTCCGGGTAGCCCGTGTCCCGCTGCGGGCGGGCGGACAGGGGCTCCACCGTCACCGCCACCGGCGCACCGGCCGCGGCAGAAAGATCGGCCGCGAGCATGCCCGCCAGCGCGTCGGCGCTCGCCACCGGCGTCTGGTTGAAGGCATTGAGATACAGCTTGAGGGACTTGGATTCCACCAGGCAGGGCGAATCGGCCGGAAACACGAAGCGCGCCACGGCCACCTCCGGCTTGCCGCGGGGGTTCAGCCACGAGAGCTCGTAGGCGTTCCACACATCCTCGCCGACGAAGGGTAGGCTGCCGGCGGCGAGGCCCAGCTCGTCACGCTTGCCCTGGCGCAGGATCGGAAAGAGCAGGCTCGGGTCGTAGTGCTCGGCGTAGGCGACGGGCTTGCCCAGGGGCGAGGCGTCGGGATGGGCGGGGGGCGGCAGTGTGCTCATGGCCGCCATTTTATCGGCTGGGGCGCCGCGGCGGGGCGCCGTCGTCCGACGCGGGGCCGGGCGCCTGGGTGCGCCCGGGGCGTGCCGGTCGCCCCTTGAACCCCGCCCCGCCCGCTCCCACAATGGCGCCGTCGCGCCCCACCCGATCTGCCCATGAACGCCCTGCCCATCCGTTACGTGGACCCGGTCTATCGCCCGCCCAGCGAAGCCCAGTCCCTGATCCTGCCCGTCACCGACGGCTGCTCCTGGAACCACTGCACCTTCTGCGAGATGTACACCGACCCGCAGAAAGCCTTCCGCGCCCGCAGCGAGGACGAAGTGCTGGCCAGCATCCGCGCCACCGGCGAGCGCTACGGCGACCAGATGCGCCGCGTCTTCCTCGCCGACGGCGACGCCCTGGTGCTGCCCACCCGCCGCCTGCTGCGCATCCTGGAAGCCATCCGCCAACACCTGCCCGCCGTGCACCGGGTGTCCAGCTACTGCCTCGCCCGCAACCTGCGCCGGAAGACTGTCGCCGAGCTGCGCGCCCTGCGCGAGGCCGGCCTCGCCCTCGCCTATCTGGGCGCCGAATCCGGCGACGACACCGTGCTCCAGCGCGTGAACAAGGGCGAAACCTTCGACTCCACCCGCGCCGCCCTCGACCTGCTCGGCGAAGCCGGCATCGGCCGCTCCGTGATGATCCTCAACGGCCTCGGCGGCCCGCTGTTCAGCCGCGCCCACGCCGAACACTCCGCGCGCCTCGCCAACGCCACCCAGCCGGAATACCTGTCCACCCTGGTGGTCAGCTTTCCCCAGGGCGAAGCCCGCTTCCGTGCCGGCTTCCCCGAATGGGCGCCGCTGGACCCGCCCGCCCTGTTCCGCGAGATGGAGACCTTCCTCACCGCCCTGGACCTGCACCGCACCGTCTTCCGCTCCGACCACGCCAGCAACTGGCTGGTCCTCAAGGGCACCCTCGGCGCCGACAAGGACCGCCTCCTCGCCCAGGTCCGCGCCGCGCTGGAACGGCCCGACGCGGCCGCGCTGCGGCCGGCGTGGGCGCGGGGG
>DAOQMM010000117.1:0-11320 GCA_035335645.1 Rhodocyclaceae bacterium
GCTTATGCCAGGCGCCGGACAGGGTCATGATGCCGTTGATCATGCCGCCCCAGGAGGGAGCCAGCAGGATGAGGGAGAAGACCATGCCGAGGGACTGGGTCCAGTCGGGCAGCGCGGTGTAGTGCAGGTGGTGCGGGCCGGCCCACATGTAGGTGAAGATCAGCGCCCAGAAGTGCACCACGGACAGACGGTAAGAGTACACCGGACGACCCGCCTGCTTCGGCACGAAGTAGTACATCATGCCGAGGAAGCCCGCGGTCAGGAAGAAGCCCACCGCATTGTGGCCGTACCACCACTGGATCATCGCGTCCTGAACGCCAGCATAGGCAGAGTAGGACTTGGTCAGCGAAACCGGGATCTCGGCGCTGTTAACCAGGTGCAGCAGGGCAACGGTCAGAATGAAGCCGCCGTAGAACCAGTTCGCCACGTAGATGTGGGTGGTCTTGCGGGTGGCAACGGTGCCGAAGAACACGACCGCATACGACACCCACACGAGGGTGATCAGGATGTCGATTGGCCATTCGAGTTCGGCATATTCCTTGCCGGAGGTGAAGCCCAGAGGCAGAGTGATCGCAGCGAGCACGATGATCAGCTGCCAGCCCCAGAAAGTGAAGGCCGCGAGGCCTGGGGCGAAGAGCCGGGTGTGGCAAGTACGCTGCACACAGTAGTACGACGTGGCAAAAAGCGCACAGCCACCAAACGCAAAGATCACCGCGTTGGTGTGGAGCGGGCGAAGCCGTCCGAAGTGCAGCCATTCGGCAACGTTCAACTGGGGCCACACGAGCTGTGCTGCGACGATAACGCCGACCAGCATGCCCACGATGCCCCAAACCACCGTCATGATGGCGAACTGCCGCACGACTTTATAGTTGTAAGTCTGCGATTGCATGTGAGTCACCTCATTAAGAAAAAACAAAAACCCCCCTGACTGCCGACGCATGGCCGGCAGGCTTCCGCGGAAGGATACGCCGCGATCAGAGCGACATTTTGACACAGATCAACCGGGATGCGCCCCGGGATGGCAAGGACTCGTTACACGGCGCGCCTTTCGGGCGGCCGCCGATGATCGGCGCAATGGCCGAGAAACCAGTCCCTTCAAGGCACGCGCCACGCGCCTTGAGGCTGCCATTTTCCATCTGGCATTATTTTCAGGAGGTAGGCACCTTTGGAACCGAATCGTTGCCCGGGCCCGAGGGTGAAGCGGGGGTAGGCCGTCGCCACCGCGCCTGCGTAGGCTTCCTCCACCCGTTCGAGCAGCACTTCGCGGGTCGGATGTTCAGGCAGGGTGTAGAGCGCCCGCGCCACCACCTCGCAGGCGGAGAACGAATCGCCCTGAACCCGTGCCGTACTCCGCACGAGGGCCAACCCGTGACCCGCCATCCAGCCGCCTAGATTGAAGACCTGTCGGCCGAGCCGCAGGTCGGGCAGATCGAAGGGGTAGACAACGCGAACCGCCGGGCGCCACGGGGGGGGAATCAGGGATGTATCGACGCCCGTATCGAATCCGGCGAGGCTGGCGGAAAGGTAAACGCGGACGCCATCGGGGGGCTCGGGCACCGCCATGAAGAAAGACGCCAGATCGGTCGGCGCCAGCCACAGGACCAGCACCTCACCGGCGCGGATCCAACCCGGATCAGCGCCGGACGACACCGCCCGGTTCGGAATGCCGGGCAAGGCGCTGGCCAGTGCCGCCGCGCCGTACCGGCCGATATCCCGACGCTGGAACACCTGTACGAGGCGCTCCGGCATGTCGCCCGATTCATCCAGATCTGCGGCGATCACCCCGGCCTCCACGCCCACGCCCGGAGACAGGTACATCGAGGCGTGCGGTGGCGGCTGCTCACCGGGCGCGTCCGTATTGGGAAACAGGCACGGCAGGGCATTCGCTTCACAGAATGCATGCACGTGGGCCCAGTCACGCCCGATGCCGCCCAGCAGCGCGAAGACTGGCCGTTCCATTCGAAACGCCTCCAGTTGACCGCGCCAAGTCTCGGGCGGCCCGCTCAGCGCCCATTCATCCAGCGTCCAGGGCCGCCGACCACTCCCCGGGCGCGGGCTGCGTTCGGCAACGCACGTAGACAGCACGGCGCGCATGGCCGCCGACTGCGACGGATCGGCGTCGGGCAGGATCACCGTTGCGAGGCGAATCGCCCCGCCGGGTTGGGGATCGATGCCGTCCGCCGGTGTGGCATCCAGACTGTGCAGGTAGGCCGTCAGCGCGGCGATGTCGCGAGAACTCAGGTCGTACCGCGGCATCAGCCCGTCGAACCGGGCACCACCCGCACCGATCCCTTCGCGCAGGGCCCGTGCGAGGCTGATGTCGTCGTAGGCGGGCCGAGTCCGGAATCCGTAGTCCTGCAGGGCCATGCCCGCTGCGCGGCGGGGAAGGTGCCCGGGGGGTGGCGAACCCGGGTTGAAGAGCACACGCCCCTGGATCGACGGCACGATGACAACACCTTCCACCGTGCCGGCACCGCTGCGTCGATGGCACTGGACACAGGCCATATCGCGCCCCTGCAGACGCCCGTCGCCATCGCGCCGGGCCAGCAGGGCCGAACCATCGGCGCGACGTCCTTCCATATAGAGGCGACGTCCCTCGGCGAACAACCCGTCGTCCGCTGCCGCAACTCCGATCATGCCCGCGAACAGCAGCGGTCCCCACCACCGCATCAACGCCGTCCGCCCGCCACGCCGTGAACCTCGGCAAGAATCCGTTCTGCGGATGCGATTCCGTCGAGTCGGATCCACGACTCACCCGGCTGGCGCCGGATGAAGGTGACGGGCGTGTGCCCCATCTTGTCCGGACGGAACACATTGAACGCCTGCTGAATCGACGTGCTCGCAGCCTCTGAACCGGTCAGAAAGACCCATGGCGCAACGGCGCCGTACTGCGCGCCGTACGCCTTCAGGCGCCGCGGCGTGTCCTGCTCGGGATCGATGGACACGGAAATCAGGCGCACGGATTCCCGTTCCGCCCCGAGCCGCTCCTGCACTTCGGCGAACACCCGGGTCATGGGCGGACAGATCGCGGTACAGGTCGTATAGATGAAGTTCACGACCACTGGACGGCCCTCACCCACAAACTCTGCAAAGGACTTGTTCACGCCCTCCGCGCTGCGCTGGCCGACCGGCGGCAACACCACCTTCTGCTCGGACCGAACCACGGCGGCCGAGGGCGGTGGCATAAGGTGATGGGCGTGGTGGTCTTGGTGGACGTGGTGCCCCGGATCATCCGCCCGGACGGCGGTGGAGGACATCACTGCGCACAGCGCCAGAACACGTGCCGCCAGGCGCAGGGACTGCGCGGGACATCGGGAGAACAGGTCGATCATGATGGGGTTATCCATGGGAAGGAGGCGTGCGGCGGGGACATTCCCCGCCCGCTGGCCGGATTGTCCCGAGCCAGTCCCTGCACGCCCCGTGACAGGCGCCACATTGTTCGGTCGACCCGCGGCAAATCCCGTTAAATTTGCTTACACGCACGAACATTTAATGATTTTGGAAATTCTGCCGGTGGTACGGTGAGGGCATCTCCTTTGAATCTGCCAACGCCACCCGCCCATGAATAAAAAGAACACCCTACTCGCAGCCCTGGCCGTCATCGTCGGCGTATTCATCCTGATCATCAGCCTGCCAGACCGTTCGGACCCACCTCTGCCTGTTCCGCTCGTGGCCGCCCCCGGCGAACCCATCCCCGGACGGGTACCAGAAACGGATCGCTTCCGACTTCATGGCATCATCGGAGAAAGCGCGGGGCATGCGGGTTCGGCCCTGATTGCCGAAGGCGACGGCCCGGCCCTTCATGTGTCCGAAGGGGGCGAACTCCGACCGGGTGTGCGCCTCGAGCGGGTATTACCCGACAGGGTGCTGCTCCGCCTCGACGGGGTCGCCGCCCCCATCGAGCTCACCCTGGCGGTCACCGTAGCCAGCACGCCGGAACTCCTCGCGCCTCCGCCGCTCGCCACGTCGACCGGCTCGGGCGGCGATCACGAATTGCCTGGTCCACCGCGTGGCAGCGCACCGCCCATTCAGCCTGCCACGCTCCCGCGCGACCGTGTGGCCGCCCCCATCGATGCCTCCGGTCCGCCGCCTGGCACCGGCCTCACGGGCCCGGCCCTCAGTGGCCCTAGCCCGGGTGGCTCGACGGAAAAATAGTCGATTCCGCCAAACCATCGCGAAAGTTCGCAAGAAATTCTCACACCGCTGGGAATTTCACCTTTATTCACCCAAATTCATCAAAAACAGTCGGACCATTTGTAACCGAACATTTCCGCCCAAGCGCAGCGTCCTCGCCATTCGACGCACACCACGCACGTGCCCCACACCACGCACGTGCCCGTCTCGCCGACGGTGGACGTGCGACGGGCGCCACTACGCCACACCCCTCCTCCTTGCAAAGGATTTCACGATGAAACCGAACAGACGAACCCTCCTGAAAGGTGGCGCGGCCGGCCTGCTCTCGGCGCTGATCGCACCGCCCGGCCTCGCCCAGACCGCGTCCTCCGTGCTCGGAGCCAGCAAAGGCCGGCAATTCAGCCAGTTGATGCCCAACCCCCTGGATCCCGCCAACCTGTTCGCGCCCGACATGTTCGGCGGCACCACCTACACCCTCAAGATCCGGGAATTCAGCGCCAATCTGGGTCTGGTCAATCCTGCCACGGGCGCCCCCCTGCCCACGACGCTGTGGGGCTATGGCACGGCAAACCAGGCGCCGACCTATCCGGGTCGGACCTTCAACGTGCGCCAGAACAAGGCCATCACCGTCCGCTACCAGAACGAACTGCTCAACGCCGCCGGACCACTGCCCCACCGTCTGCCGGTCGACACCACCATCGACTGGGCCAATCCGGGCAACCTGGGCGGCCGCGCCCCGGTACCGCTGGTCGCCCACCGCCACGGTGGCGACCAGGGCACCCTCAGCGACGGCCTGCCCGACGCCTGGTCCACACCCGACGCCAACCGGGACGGCATGCCCGACTACCGGGGCCGCATCTACAGCGCAGCCTATACCTTTGACAATTCCCAGGAGGCCGGCCACCTCTGGTACCACGACCATGCGCTGGGCGTGACCCGCCTCAATGTGTACATGGGTCTTGCCGGAAACTACTTCATCCGCGACAGCAATGAGGACGTCCTGGTCCGCTACGGCCACCTGCCGGCCTATCCTTACGAAGTGCCGGTCTGCATCCAGGACCGTTCGTTCACGTCCACCGGCGCCCTGAACTACCCGGCCACCGATCCGGCCAACCCGTCCGCACCCACACCGACGCATCTGCCTGAATTCTTCGGCGACATCATCGTGGCCAACGGCGTGCCCTGGCCGCGCATGGACGTGGAACCCCGCGTCTACCGCCTGCGCCTGCTCAACGGCTCCGACTCCCGCGTCTACACCCTCAGCCTGGCCGCCGAAAAATTCCCCAACACGCCGCTCACCTTCTGGCAGATCGGCACCGACCTGGGCCTCATGAACGCCCCGGTCGCCCTGACCGCCCTGACCCTCGCGCCGGGTGAGCGCGCCGACGTGCTGGTGGATTTCTCCCGCATCGCCTGGTGGTATCACGGCAAGGTGATTGTGCGGAACGGCGCCAACACGCCCTTCCCCAACGGCGCACCGCCGGTAGCCGGACTCACCGACCGGGTCATGGCGTTCAGCGTCACCAAGCCCCTGGGCTACTATGGCTTCAGCTTCTCGGCCTTGTCGGCCTTGTGTCTGCCCGGCAACCTGCGGCCGGTACTGGGCCCCGTGCCGATGCCATCATCGGCCAACGCCAAGGTACGCAAGCTCATGCTGTTCGAAGGCACCGACGCCTACGGCCGCCTCCAGACCATGCTCGGCACCGTCAATCCGGCGCCCGGCAATCCGGCCGGCCCCGGATTCGGCACCTTCCTGTACACCGACCCGGTCACCGAGAACATCAAGGTGGGCAGCACCGAGATCTGGGAGATCCACAACACCACCGTAGACGCCCACCCCATCCATCTGCATCTCGCCAACTTCCGCGTCCTCGACCGGCAGCCCTTCACCGGCACCCTCGTCCCCAAGCCCATGGGTCCGGGCGGAATCGCCTCCGGCGGCTACCTCACCCAGGTCAACGTCGGCGGCACTCGGCGCCCGGCCCTCGCCAACGAGCAGGGGCGCAAGGACACGGTGCTGGCCTATCCGGGCGAGGTGACCCGCATCATCGCCACCTTCAACCGGCCGGGTGAATACGTGTGGCACTGCCACATCCTGTCCCACGAAGACCACGAGATGATGCGCCGCTTTGTCGTTGCCTGACGGCCCTCCGGGCTTGGCGCGCGCACCGCTGCGCCAGGCCCGCACGGAACCGGGCCGGCCCGATCCGGGCTAAAATCGCGTCCCGATCGCCTCCCGCGGGCCGTCCGCCCGCCCTGTTCCGATGTTGCGCATCTCCGAACTCCGGCTCCCCCTCGACCATCCGCCCGAGGCCCTGCGCGCCGCCCTCGTGCAGCGTCTCGGCGTGGACGACGCGGACCTGCTCGCCTTCACCGTCTTCAAGCGCAGCTACGACGCCCGCAAGGCCCAGCACCTCACCTTCATCTACATCGTCGACGCCGAACTGCGCGACGAGGCCGCCGTGCTCGCCCGCTTCGCCGGTGACGCCCACATCAAGCCCGCACCGGACATGACCTACCGCTTCGTCGGCACGGCGCCGCCGGACATCGCCCATCGCCCCATCGTGATCGGCTTCGGCCCCTGCGGCATCTTCGCCGCGCTGATCCTCGCCCAGATGGGCTTCAAACCCATCGTGCTGGAACGCGGCAAGGCCGTACGCGAACGCACCCAGGACACCTGGGGCCTGTGGCGGCGCAACGTGCTCAACCCGGAATCCAACGTCCAGTTCGGCGAAGGCGGCGCCGGCACCTTCTCCGACGGCAAGCTCTACAGCCAGATCCGCGATCCCAAGCATTTCGGCCGCAAGGTCCTCACGGAATTCGTCAAGGCCGGCGCCCCGCCCGAGATCCTCTACGTCTCCAAGCCCCACATCGGCACCTTCCGGCTGGTCGGCATGGTCGAGACCATGCGCGCCGAGATCCAGTCCCTGGGCGGCGAGATCCGCTTCGGCCAGCGCGTCACCGACCTCCTCATCGAAGACGGCCACGTGCGCGGCGTGCGCACCGCCACGGGCGACGAACTGCGCAGCGACCACGTCGTCCTCGCCCTCGGCCACAGCGCCCGCGACACCTTCGAGATGCTCCACGCCCAGGGCGTGTTCATGGAAGCCAAACCCTTCTCGGTAGGCTTCCGCATCGAGCATCCCCAGTCCCTCATCGACCGCGCCCGCCTCGGCCCCCACGCCGGCCACCCGGAACTGGGCGCCGCCGACTACAAGCTGGTGCACCACGCCCGCAACGGCCGCACCGTGTACAGCTTCTGCATGTGCCCTGGCGGCACCGTGGTGGCCGCCACCTCCGAGCCGGAACGGGTCGTCACCAACGGCATGAGCCAGTATTCCCGCAACGAGCGCAATGCCAACGCCGGCATCGTGGTGGGCATCGACCCGCGCGATTTCCCCGGCAGCGGCCCCCTCGCGGGCATCGCCCTGCAGCGCGAGCTCGAAAGCCGCGCCTACGTGCTGGGCGGACGCAGCTACGAAGCCCCCGGCCAGCTCGTAGGCGACTTCCTGCGGGGCATCCCGTCCACCGCCCTGGGCGACGTGGAGCCTTCCTACAAGCCCGGCGTGCGCCTGGGTGACCTGTCCACCGCACTGCCCGACTACGCCATCGCCGCCCTCCGTGAAGCCCTCCCCGCCTTCGACCGGCAGATCAAGGGCTTCAACCGATACGACGCGGTCCTCACCGGCGTCGAGACGCGCACCTCCTCGCCCCTGCGCATCACCCGCGGCGAAGACTGTCAGAGCCTCAACGTGAAAGGCCTCTTCCCCGCCGGCGAAGGCGCAGGCTACGCCGGTGGCATCCTCTCGGCGGGCGTGGATGGCATCCGGGTGGCCGAAGCCGTGGCGCGGGACATGCTGGGGGAGGCGGTGAATGCGGTGGAAGACTGAACGCAGGACAATCCCGACCACCAGGTCGCCCCATGCCGGCCGGCGATCTCAGTTCCGGCGCGCCACCCAATAGACCGCGCCCTGCGTGCCATAGCGTTCCGCGTGCGGCTCGTCCCGCATCAACTCAAAGCAATCACCGGGCTCCAGGTGGCGGGATTCACCCGCCGTGGTCAGCCACAGCTCGCCTTCCACGACGACCGCCCGCAGGGCAAACGGATGGGTGTGGGTCTCCAGCAGCGTATCGGGAGGCCAGCGCCGCTCAAGCACTTCGTCGAATCCGTCGGCCAGTGCAGCGTCACGCCACGCAGCAAAATCAGATGGAACGCTCATGCCCCCTCCTCCGCGACACCCCGCATGTCCGTGATCCCCACCGCGCTCAGGCTTCGGACCACCCGCAGGCAGCGGGACGCGATGCCTGGCACGACAGTGCGCATCGACCGGATCGTCCATCGGGTACGCGCATATCGGGCCCCAACGGGAATGACACCCCAGCGGCGTCTGGCGGAAGCGGTGTCCGCCGGGATCGAACTTCTTTTCGCGTCACCGCGTATCAAAGTTTGTTCTATCCCTTTTACTCATTGGAAATCGTTGTATCACTCCGCATCGTGCGCTATCGTGCAACTGCATCCACGTTGATGGGTGCAATGATGGAATGACAAACGAGGCGGAGAAATGCCCAAGAAAGCCCGAGAACTGGCCCCCATTGAGGTGCAACGACTAACCAAGCCCGGAATGCACACCGTCGGGGGCGTGGCTGGGCTATACCTTCAAGTCCTGCCCACAGGCGCGCGGTCTTGGGTGCTGCGCGTGATGGTTGCGGGGAAGCGGCGCGACATGGGGCTGGGTGGCTTTCCCGACGTGACCTTAGCGCAGGTCCGCGAGAAGGCCAGAGAGGCCCGCGCAACCATCGAAAAGGGTATCGATCCCATTGCGGAGCGGGCTGCAGCCCGCAGCGCCCTGGCGGCCTCGCGTGGCGCGGCCGTGAGCTTCGAGGATGCTGCCCGCCAGTTCATTACCGCGAAGTCTCCCGAGTGAAAAAAGCGCCAAGCATGGGCAGCAATGGACAAACACCCTTGAGGCCTACGCCTTCCCCGTCGTGGGCAAAATGGCCTGTGCAGACATCGCCCTGCCCCATGTGCTGAAAATCCTTGAGCCAATCTGGATGACCAAGACCGAAACGGCAACGCGCTTACGCGGGCGCATCGAGTCGGTGCTTGATTGGGCGACCGTGCGAGGGTTTCGCAAGGGCGAGAATCCGGCCCGCTGGAAGGGGCACCTGGACAAGATACTGCCGGCCCCCGGCAAGGTGGCGAAGGTTGAACACCATGACGCCGTGGCCTTGGACGACCTAGGCGCATTCCTTCACGACCTTCGCCAGCGTGACGGCATCGCGGCGCGGGCGCTGGAATTTCTGATCCTGACCGCTGCACGTTCCGGCGAGGTGCGCGGCGCGATCTGGGCAGAAATCGACATATCCGCGCGAGTCTGGACGATTCCGCCTGAGCGCATGAAAGCCAGCAAGGAACATCGCGTCCCGCTTTCCGATACCGCCGTGCGCCTGCTGGAATCCCTGCCCCGCTTTGCCGGGAACGATCTGGTTTTCCCCTCGCCCCGCGGCCTCGTGCTGTCCGACATGACCCTAACCGCCGTCATGCGCCGCATGAAGCGCGAAGAGGTGCCGCACGGCTTCCGCTCGACCTTCCGGGATTGGGCAGCCGAGCGCACGAACTACCCCCGCGAAGTGGCCGAGATGGCGCTGGCCCACACCATCGGCAACGCTGTAGAAGCGGCCTACCGACGCGGCGACCTCTTCGAGAAGCGGGCGCGGATGATGCAAGAGTGGGCGAAGTTCTGCGATACCCCAGTATTTTCTTCGGCTGAGGTCGTACCTCTCCAAGGCAAGTCAGCGGCGTGATCCACATCAAACTGCGGAAGCCTCGACATAGAAACATGAATAGACAACAACGTGATTCGCTACAAGCGAACCTCTCAGACAAAGGGAGGACGGCCACGAAGAGCTTTGAAACTTGGCTCGACGGGCTATCCGGCAAGGTGTACCAATCAGCTTTGTCCGGTCTGATTGACATCGCGGTGAAGGCATCAGGTTCGTCCAAAGGGCTGTTGCTTGCGCAGCTCTTGCCAGATATAGAAGCCGCAGCCAGGCAGATTTCTCGGGATGTGGTTGCTGAGGCTGCAGGGAGAAAAACGTACTGGCCGATGCAGAAAGAGCTCGTGGAGCTATCGCGAGAGCGGCTCGCCAGGAAGGCCGCTTGTGCTCGAAAGAGCAGACGCGGCAAGCCCGCAGCCAAATGGAAAGTCGAGGCTGAAGGGCTCATCTCTCGGGCCGTCAAGGCAAATTTATCGAACAAAGTCCTGATCGAGCGCCTGTGTGCCCGTGGGGTCTTGGAAAATCGCGACGGCGAATACTGGTGGCCGGGAGATGTTGATGAGGGCGAAAAGCGAGTCGCCAATACCAGGCGATTTCTTGAGGCAGAATTATCGAAACTGAAGGACAGATACAAAAGCAAAAAAAATTTTATCCATCATTAACAGTCACTTACCACTCGAACTCAGCATAACCTGTTGGCGATCTAGCCGCTGATCGCCAACGGACGGCCAGAGCATCAAGCCTCAAGCCGGGCCATCAGATATTGCGGAATCTCACTGTTGGCCCGCCTGTCATCAACACAGACACGAGGCGACAATGAAATCCACCCCCAAAGCGGCATCGACCACCGCGCTCCCGGCAGCCCTCGCTGGGTTCGACTCCCTCCCTGACTCGGCATTTGTCAGACTCCCAGTCGTCTGCGGGCTCTTCGCCTGCTCCCCGGCTACCGTGTGGAGGCGCGTAAAAACCGGGCGAATCCCCGCTCCGGTCAAAATCGGCGAAAACAGCACTGGCTGGCGGGCCGGCGAGATCCGCCAAGCGCTGGCCCTCTGACTGGAGTCTCCGGAAATGTCGAGAGTCCAGCCCAGCAACTATCCCCACGAGCGGAAGCGACGCCATGACGTACCAATCTGGCCGGAATGGCACCTATACGAGGCCCTCAAGGCCGCGATCCCGCGCACCCTCGACCACGACGAGTACTCCCGCCGCCTCCGGCAGACGGCCGCCGTCCTGAAGGTCAAGCCGCAGACGTTGCGCGCCGCCCTGTGCCGCGACGGCCATTGCATGGGCTTGCGCCCGTCCAAGCTGCCCAACCGCTTTTTGGTGCGGGACGCAAATGCAATTGACGCTCTGCTGAATGGCGAGGTGGCCTAAATGTCCGCCTCCAGACGTGACAACGCCCGCGGCC
>DAOQMM010000118.1:0-11242 GCA_035335645.1 Rhodocyclaceae bacterium
CCAGGGCCGGCGACCCCCGCCGAGGGCCGTCCCGGCGAGACGCTGACCCACGACGCCCGCGACCGCCGCCGTCAGGCCCGCCGCGAGGACATGCCCGACGGCCGCGACGCCCTGATCCTGCCCTTCCGCGCCGAGAGCCTGCTGTCCTTTGCTGACTACGTGAAGGTGAACCGCGCCCATGACGACGATGCGGACGACGATCCCGGCCGCGTCGCCGCGGAGATGGACACCGTGTCGGTGGCCCAGGATGGCCAGGACACGGCGTCCAAGGTGCGCTTCGACCTGGACCTGCCCTCCGCCGCCCAGGACGACATCCCGCTGACGACCGGCATCCTGCTGCCCGAATGGGACTGGAAGACCCAGCAACTGCGGCCGGACCTGTGCAGCCTGAGCGTGCTCGACCCCCGCGATGCCGAACCCTGCGCCCTGCCGCCGCGGCTGATCCGCCCGGCGCGACGCCTGCGTCGCCAGTTCGAGGCCCTCACGCCGGCGCGGCGCTGGCTCAAGAACCAGCCCGACGGCAGCGACCTGGACATCGACGCCTGCGTGCGCGCCTTTGCCGACCGCATGACCGGCCATTCGGTCAGCGCCAGCGGCGGCTACCTGGCCTGCGAGCGCCGCGAGCGCGACCTGTGCTGCCTGGTGCTCGCGGATCTGTCCCTGTCCACCGACGCCTGGGTGAGCAACGAGGCGCGGGTCATCGACGTGATCCGCGACAGCCTGTGGTTGTTCACCGAGGCCCTCGCCGCCACCGGCGATCCCTTCGGCCTCTACGGTTTTTCGTCGCGCAAGCGGGAGCACATCCGCTTCCACCGCATCAAGGATTTCGACGAGCGGCCCGGTGACCGGGTGCGCGGGCGCATTGCGGCGATCAAGCCGGGCTTCTACACGCGCATGGGCGCGGCCATCCGCTACGCCACCCGGCTCCTCGCCCGGCGGCCGGAATCCGTGCGCCTGCTGCTGATCCTGTCTGACGGCAAGCCCAATGATGTGGATCATTACGAGGGCCGCTACGGCATCGAGGATACGCGCATGAGCCTGCGCGCCGCCCGCGAGGAGGGCGTGCGGCCCTTCTGCGTCACCATCGACCGGGAAGGGGCGGGCTACCTGCCCCACCTGTTTGGCCCGGCCGGCTACACCATCCTGCGCAAGCCGGCGGATCTGCCGGCCCGCCTGCCCCTGCTCTACGCCCAGCTCACGGGCGCCTGATGGCGCCGGGAATGCCGGTGTGTGACAGGTGGCACGGGCGGTACGTGTTTCTGGCAAATCTGACGATTTGTAACTGGTTGCGACGCGCGGGCCGTCCTAGCATGGGCTATTGCCATTTTTATGGAATCAGCCATGGCCCGTTTGTTCTCACGCACCCTGCGCCGCCTCGGCGCGGCCTGTTCCGTCCTCGCTCCCCTGGCCGGACTCCTCGCCGGCGGCGGCCTCGCCCAGGCCCAGACGTCCTATTCCAGTGGGTACTGGTACGGGAACGCCAGTCCCGTATCGGTGCTGACCCACCACAATGACGGCTGGCGCACCGGCTGGAATTACGCCGAGACCACCCTCACCCCGTCCAACGTGGCAGCCACGGGGGGCAGCAAGCTGTTCGGCCTGCAGGGCAGCGTGGATCTGGACGGCCTGGTGGAGGTGCAGCCCCTGGTCGTGCCCAACGCCTATGTGTACGGCGATCCGAATGCCGGCCGCCATGACGTGGTGTACGTGGCCACCGCCAACAACACCGTCTATGCCATCGACCCGACCACCCGCAAGGTGCTCAGGAGCCGCAACCTGGGCACGCCCATGTCGGC
Source organism: Rhodocyclaceae bacterium (assembly GCA_035335645.1). Classification (GTDB taxonomy): domain Bacteria; phylum Pseudomonadota; class Gammaproteobacteria; order Burkholderiales; family Rhodocyclaceae; genus Zoogloea. The sequence continues at coordinate 1,797 of DAOQMM010000118.1, forward strand.
GTTCCCCGGTTGCGAGGACAACGACAAGATCATCGGCGTGAACAGCACGCCGGTCATCGACCCGTCCACCAATTCCCTGTACCTGATTGCCCATGTCAGGGTCGGCAGCGGCTCCGAGATGCACCTGCACCGCCTGTCGCTGAGCTCCCTCAAGGACATCGTGGCGCCTGTAACCATCGCGGCCAAGGCCCCCCTCACCAACGGCAGCACCGCCACCTTCGACGCCAACTATCAGCGCCAGCGCACCGCCCTGCTGCTGGCCAATGGCCGCGTAATGGCCGCCTTCACCTCCCACTGTGACATCCGCGCCGACGTGGCCCGCGGCTGGGTGATGCAGTGGGACGCCCAGACCCTCGACAAGGCCCGCAGCTACGTGGACTTCAGCGGCCGCAAGTCCGTGTTCCTGACCGACACCCAGGCTACCGGCCCGAGCAACTTCTTCCTGGCGACCAGCTGGATGTCCGGTGCCGGCCCGGCCGTGGATGAATGGGGCAACGTGTATTTCGCCACCGGCAACACCGATCCGGGCGCCCTGCGCAGCGACGGCACCGGCTACGTGGAGGATGGCGTCACCAACTTCGGGCAGAGCGTGGTCAAGCTTTCTCCGTGGGACAGCCGCGTGCTGAGCTACTTCACCCCGGCCAATGTGATGCAGTTGGACAACGATGACCTGGACCTGGGCGCCGGTGGCGTCCTCCTCGTGCCCAGCTACACCGACCGCCTCGCCCTGCAGGCCGGCAAGGACGGCGTGCTGCGCCTGATGAACCGGGACAGCCTGGGCGGCCATACACCGGGCGGACCGGACAAGGTGCTCGCCGCCACGCAGATCGGGCCGTGCTGGTGCACCCCGTCCTACTTCAACGACGGCACGCCCAAGGTGGTCAGCAGCGGCGGTACCACGCTCGGCGTGTATGCCATCAGGACCAAGCCCTATGGCCTCGTGAAACAGGCCGGCGTGGAGATCAATTCCGGCCAGTTCGGCGGCTTTTTCACCAGTGTGTCGTCCAACGGCGCCCAGAACGCCATCATCTGGGCGGTGGGCCGACCCCAGACCATTCCGGGCGATCTCTATCTGCACGCCTATTCCGCCAAGCCGGTGAACGGCAGCCTGCCGCTGCTGTACACCACCACCGCCGGCACCTGGAACAGCCAGGGCAACGCCAACACCGTGCCCACCGTGGCCAATGGCCGTGTGTATGTGGCCGGCTACAAGAAACTGTCCATCTACGGCCTGGGTGGCCAGCGCTGATCGCGAGGAAGATTCCATGAAGACCACACGCATCCTGATCCTCGCCGCCGCCCTGGGCGGTGTCACCGCCCCGGTCCTCGCCGAGGCGCCCAATGCCGTCACTGGCGTGGTCCGCAGCATTGCCGGCGCCACCCTGCAGGTGGAACTGCGCGGCGGCACGGCCCTGCAGGTCGAGCAGAGCGACGCCCTGGCGGCCCACCAGGTCGCGCCGGGCATCAAGGTTGGCACCGCCGTGCATGCGACGGGTACCCGCAGCGGCAACCTGCTGCGCGCCGAGACCGTGACCAGGGCCAAGCCGGCGCCAGGGACCTGGTCGCCGGATCGCTGATTCCCCCGGTCCGGACCGCGGCGCACGGTCCGGATCCGGCACCTGCGCACCAGCAAGGCCAACGACCCCCGACGGCGATCACTCCCGTGCCGTCGGCGGGCTCGGGGGTTGGCCGACGTCCCCGCAATCCCCGCCTGGGCGATGTCCTGGCGGGGATTGGCGTTTACCGGCAGCGGGCTGGAGCGGACCGACCGGGCATCAGACAGGTAAGGTGGCGTCCGCCGGGCGGGGCTGCAGGATCGCGCGGGCCTGGAGCAGGCCGTCCACGCCGCGGGACGGGCGGCGCAGGGGGTCGGCCGCCGGGCGGCCGAGCAGGTGGCCCTGGGCACAGTCGCAGCCCAGATCGAAGAGCGTGGCCAGCTCGCGGGCGTCTTCCACGCCCTCCGCGACCACCTGGACGCCGCGCCGGGCAGCCTCGGCGAGAACGCTGGCCAGATCGAGGCGGCGCAGGGGATCGGCGTGGATGCGATGGAAGGCGGCAGGTCCGAGCTTGAGGAAGGCTGGCCGGAATCCCGCCCGCTCCTGAGGTGGCAGCGCGCCGTGCACCGCGATGCGCACGCCCTGGGCGTCCAGGGACGCGCAGGCCGTCGCCGCACACCCGGTTGCAGGTGCATCGGGCAGAGGCTCGACGACCAGCCGGGTGGGCGGCAGGCCGGCCCGGCCGGCGAGGGCCACCACGCCGTCGGTGCGAGCCTGGTCGATGAGGGCCGCAAGGCTCAGGTTGAGGAACAGGCTGCCGGGCAGCTCCACGGCGGCAAAGGCTTCCAGCGCGAGGCGGCTGGCGAGGCGCTCCAGGGCCAGCTCCAGGCCGGCTTCCCGTGCCACCTGGAGGAGCTGGGCCGGGGTGTTGAGCGGCGAATCGTCGGGGCCCCGCATCAGGGCTTCGTAGCCGGTGATCTCCCGGCGGCGCAGATCGAAGATCGGCTGGAAGACGAAGTCCAGCGCCGAGCAGGCAATGAGGGTCTGGAGATGGCTGACGAGATCGCTGACGTACATGGTGAAGCAGGGCGCGGGAAATGGCGGGGCAATACCGTCATTCTCGACAGACTTTCATCCGGATTGAATGAATTTTTTCTGACGGCTGCCAGCGTTGCGGCCGTTGGCACCGGATCCGGCGGGCCCCTGCGTCAGGCGGGTGGGTGCAGGCCGCGGAACAGGTCGGCGTCGGCGGCAAAGCGTTCGGCCAGCCAGGTGCTGACCGCGTCGACGCGTTCCAGGCGGCGGGCATCGCGATGGACGAGCTGCCACAGTTCCCGCACCGGGAGCGCGTCCGTGGGCACGCGCCGCAGATCGCTACAGGCATCGCCGATGAAGCACGGCAGGACGCCACAGCCGATGCCGGCGGCGATGGCGCGGGTCAGGCCGCGCAGGCTGTCGCAGCGCAGGCGGATGCGGGCCGCGGTGTTGCCCGCCGGGCCGTTCAGGCGGGCCGCGAGCCAGCGCATCTCGGGCGTGTGGTCGAGGTCCTCGCCGTAGGCCACCCACGCGACGGGGTCGATGGGCGTGTCGGCAGGCGCATAGACCGCGAACCCCACGTCCGCCAGCTTGCGGATCAGGAAATCCCCGTCCGCCGGTCGCCCCAGGCGCAGGGCGATGTCGGCCTCGCGACGGGCCAGGCTGAGGTTGTCGTTGCGGGCGATGAGGTCCACGTCGAGCGCCGGGTAGGTGCTCATCAGGCTCGCCAGGCGCGGCGCGAGGTAGTCGGCGACGATGGGGCCCACCGAGGTGAGGTGCACCCGGCCGCTCACGCTGCGGGCGCCGGCATCGGCGATGCGGGTGATGTCGGCGGCGTCCTCTTCCATGCGCCAGGCCCGCGCCAGGACCTCGCTGCCCGGGGCGGTGGGCTGCCAGCCGCCCTCGCCCCGTTCGAACAGGGGGGTACCGAGGGCGTCCTCGAGGGCCCGCAGGCGGCGGGCGACGGTGGTCTGGTCGATGCCGAGACGGCGCGCCGCGGCGGCCAGGGTGCCCGCCCGGCCGATGGCCGCGGCGATGCGCAGATCGTCCCAGTTCATGGTGGGGGCTCCGGGATACAAAGCTGCATTATTGCAGGCCTGATCTGCAAGGATGTCGATTGTTGCAGGTAATACGGGGCGCTACGCTGGCGCCGTCTTCACATCCTGCAAGGAGCTTGCGATGGCCGATGCCTTCACGTTACGTGCCCTGATGGGCAAACCCGTCACGCCGACCCGCCTGTCCGAATCGGTGCTGATCCTGATCGATGCCCAGAACGCCTACCGCCATGGACCGCTGACCCTCAGCGGCATCGAGCCGGCCCTCGCGTCCTGTGCCCGCCTGCTGGCCCGCGCGCGGGCGCTGGGCGCACCGGTGATCCACATCCAGCATGACGCCGGTCCGGGCACCCCTTTCGATCCGCTGAGCGAAAGCGGCGCCTTTATCGACGTCGTCGCGCCGCGACCCGGCGAGGCTGTCGTCGTGAAGCACTTTCCCAATGCCTTTGTGGGCACCGACCTGGAGGCGCGCCTTCAGGCGCTGGGCGCCCGGAATCTGGTCATCGCGGGCTTCATGACCCACAACTGCGTCAATTCCACCGCCCGCGGCGCCTACAACCTGGGCTATCGCTTCACGGTGCCGGGCAACGCGACGGCGACCCGCGCGCTGCCGGCGATCGGCGGTGGACAACTGGACGCGGCGACCCTGCAGGCCGCCTTGCTGGTGTCCTTGACGGACGTGTTCGGCGTGGTGGTGGCCGACGAGGCCGAGATTCCCGACTGAGGAGTCCCGGGGCGCCCGGCTCGCCCTTGCGGGGGGACGGTTCGGGCGCCGACGCCACGCTCAGAGGATCTCGGTGAGGGTGTCGCGCTGCTCCATTTCGTGGCCGAACTGGATCATCTCCAGCCCGAGGGCGTCGCGCACCGAGACGATGCCGATGGGCCGCCCGGCCTCGTCCACCACCGGCAGGTGGCGGAAGCCCCCGTCGAACATGATGTGGAGCGCGTGGCAGAAGGGCTTGTCTGCCGGGATGGTCTGGGGATTCGGCGTCATGATCTCGGCCAGCGGCGTGACGGCGGGGTCGCGCCCCGCGGCCATGACCTTCTGGACCAGGTCGCGTTCGGAGCAGATGCCCTCGACGCGCCCGGTGGCGTTGACGACGGTGACCGTGCTCTTGTGCTGATCCCGCATCATGCGGGCGGCCTCGGCGGCAGAGGTGGTGCTGGGGGCCTTGAGAAAGCTGCGGCGGCTCACGACCTGGGATACGGGACGAGTCGGCATGGGAGTCTCCGGGGGTGTGGGAGGGATTCGTTTGTGATGCGCGCCGGGTTGCGGGTTCCATTGGATGTTGCAATGATTTCCGCGGCTTCCGGTGGCGCATTCAATTGGACAGGCCGGCGGTCGGCACCATGGGCGGGCGGGGGGCTATCATGTCGCGCTGTTTCTCCGGAGAAGTGTCATGCCAGTCTGGCCCGCGGGCGTCGGCCCGTGTCGCAGGAGCCGTCCATGACGGCGCCGCCCGTCGCCGCATCGGCCCGGCGCGTGTTGTCCCTCATCCCGCCGATGACCCAGCTCAACACGCCCTACCCCTCCACGGCCTACCTCACCGGCTTCCTGCGCAGCCGCGGCGTGGACGCGGTGCAGGACGACCTGGCCCTCAAGCTGGTGCTGGAGCTGTTCTCGCCAGACGGGCTGGAGGCGATCCGGGCCCGCGCCGAGGCCTTGCCGGCGCGGCGGCAGTCGCCCGCGGTGCAGGGCTTCCTGGCGCAGTTCGCGCGCTACCGTGCCACCGTCGGCCCGGCGGTGGCCTATCTGCAGGGACGCGATCCGACTGTTGCCCATCGCATTGCCAGCCGCCAGTTCCTGCCGGAGGGCGGGCGTTTTGCGGCCCTGGACCAGTACGTGGACCCGGACGGCGGCGATCCGCTGGCCTGGGCGTTCGGTGCCCTGGGCACGGCGGACAAGGCACGCCATCTGGCGACCTTGTACCTCAACGATCTGGCGGATGTGCTGCGCGATGCGGTGGACCCGCGCTTCGAGTTCGTCCGCTACGCCGAATCCCTGGCCCGCAGCCAGCCCGGCTTCGAGCCCCTGGCGCGGGCCCTTGCGGCGCCGCCGACGCTGGTGGACGAGGTGCTGGAAAGCCTCGCCGCGGAGGCCCTGACCCGTCATGCGCCCCAGGTGGTGCTGCTGTCCGTGCCCTTTCCGGGCTCGGTCTACGGCGCCTTCCGCATCGCCCAGGCGATCAAGGCCCGCGCCCCGCAGGTGGTGACGGTGCTGGGCGGCGGCTTTGCCAACACCGAACTGCGCGAGCTGTCCGAACCGCGGGTCTTCGACTTCTTCGACTATGTGACGCTGGACGACGGCGAGCGACCCCTCCTCGCCCTGCTGGAACACCTGGACGGCCGTCGCGGGCCGTCGCGCCTGGTCCGCACCTACCGCCGCGACGAGGCCGGCATGGTGCGTTACGAGCACTGGGTGGAGCCGGACGTGCCCTTTGCCGAGGTGGGCACCCCCACCTGGGACGGCCTGCCCCTGGACCGCTACCTGTCGGTGCTGGACATGCTCAACCCGATGCACCGCCTGTGGTCCGACGGGCGCTGGAACAAGCTCACCGTGGCCCACGGCTGTTACTGGAAGAAGTGCAGCTTCTGTGACGTGAGCCTGGACTACATCGGGCGCTACGACGGCGCCGCGGCCGCGCTGCTGGCCGACCGCATCGACGCCATCGTCACCGAGACCGGTGAGAGCGGCTTCCATTTCGTGGACGAGGCGGCGCCGCCCAAGGCCTTGCGGGCCCTGGCCGACGAGCTGCTGCAGCGCGGTCGGGCGATCTCCTGGTGGGGCAACATCCGCTTCGAGAAGTCCTTCACCCCGGAACTGTGCGAACGCCTTGCCGAGAGCGGCTGCATCGCCGTGTCCGGCGGCCTGGAGGTGGCCTCGGACCGCCTCCTCAAGCTGATGAAGAAGGGTGTGTCGGTGGATCAGGTGGCGCGGGTGACGCGGGCCTTCAGCGACGCGGGCATCCTGGTGCACGCCTACCTGATGTACGGCTTCCCCACCCAGACCGTGCAGGACACGGTGGATGCGCTGGAATACGTGCGCCAGCTCTTCGACGCGGGCTGCATCCAGTCCGGCTTCTTCCACCGCTTTGCGTGCACGGTGCATTCGCCGGTGGGGCTCAATCCGGCCGAATACGGCGTCACCCTCAAGGCGCTGCCGCCGGTCAGCTTCGCCAGGAACGACGTGGAATTCGTCGACCCGAGCGGCGTGGATCACGACGCCCTCGGGCGGGCCCTCAACAAGGCGCTGTACAACTACATGCACGGGATCGGTCTGGATGAGGACGTGCGCGCCTGGTTCGAGGGCCGCGTGCCGCGAACGAGGGTGCCACGGCGCTTCGTGGAGCGCGCCCTGGGCGTGGCGCCGGCGCGGGCCTGAGGGGCATCAGCGGGCGAGCAGCCAGGCGTCGAATTCCGCGGCGGGAAGCGGCTCGCTGAACAGGAAGCCCTGAAGCAGCGGGCAGCCGCGGCGCGTCAGGAAATCCACCTGGGACGGGCTCTCCACCCCTTCGGCGACCACTTCCATGCCCAGATCCTGGGCGAGGGACAGGGTGGCCGAGGCGATGGCGGCGTCTTCCAGGTCGGCGGGCAGGGCTTCCACGAAGCTGCGGTCCAGCTTGAGGCGGCGGATGGGCAGGCGCTTGAGGTGGCTGAGGCTGGAATAGCCCGTGCCGAAGTCGTCCAGGGCCAGGTTCACGCCCAGGGCGCGCAGGGCGTGCATGCGCTCCAGCACCTCTGGCGTGAGCTGCATCAGGGCGCTCTCGGTGAGCTCCAGTTCCAGGTGGGCCGGGTCAATGCCGGTGTCTTCGAGGATGCGCTTCACCGTGCCGTAAAAATGGGCCTGGCGGAACTGCAGGGCGGAGATATTGACCGCCATGATCAGCGGCCGGCCGGCCGTGGCCCAGATCACCTGCTGGCGGCAGGCATGTTCCAGCACCCAGGCGCCGAGGGCATGGATGATGCCGCTGGCCTCGGCGACGCCGATGAACTGGGCCGGCGGCAGCAGGCCGAGCTCCGGGTGCTGCCAGCGCACCAGGGCCTCGCAGCCGGTCACCCTGCTGTCGCGGGTACGCAGCTGGGGCTGGTAGTGCAGGCGCAGTTCGTCCCGTTCGACGGCGCGGCGCAGGGCGGTTTCCAGCAGCAGCCGCTCCATCGCACGCACGTCCATGTCCGGCAGGAAGTAGTGGTAGGCGTTGCGTCCCTGGTCCTTGGCCCGGTACATGGCCAGATCGGCGTGCTTGAGGAGGGTGTCCACGTCGCTGCCGTCGTCCGGGTGCAGGGCGATGCCGATGCTCACCGACACGGTGAGTTCGTGGGCGCCCATGACCACCGGGTGTTCCAGCGCGGCAATCAGCTTGCGCGCCACCAGGGCGGCGTCTTCCCGGTGGGACAGGCGCGGCAGCAGGACGACGAACTCATCGCCGCCGAGGCGGGCGAGGAAGTCGTTCTCCCGCAGGCAGCCGCTCAGGCGGCGGGCCACCGCGGAGAGGAGCTGGTCGCCCACCGGATGGCCCAGGGAGTCGTTGACCGCCTTGAAGTGGTCCAGGTCGAGGAACAGCACGGCGAGGATGTCACCGTGGCGGGCGGCGGCGCGCAGTTCGGAGTGGGCCCGCTCGTTCCACTGGGTGCGGTTGGGCAGGCCGGTGAGCACGTCGAAATGGGCCAGCCGGGCGATGCGGGCTTCGGCGGCGCGGGCGGATGTGACGTCCTGGGCGGTCCCGCGGATGCGCAGCGCGGGGCCGTGGCCCTCGCTCTCGAGGCGGAAGTGGAGGATCTCCATGGGGGTGCCGTCCCGGGCGAGGCGGCAGTCCAGGTCGATGCGGTGCGGCATCGCGTCCACCTGCTCGAGGGCGTGCAGGAAGCGCGGGCGGTCGTCCGGATGCAGGCGCTCGATGAGCTGGCGGGTGCGTATCGGCGTGCTCCCGTCAAGGGTGAGCATGGCCATCAGTTCGTCGGAGCAGCGCAGTTCGTCGCTGCCCGGCAGGGTTTCCCAGCTGCCCAGACGGGCGATGCGCTGGGCCTGGGCGAGTTCCTGCTGCTGGCGGCGCAGGGTGTCGGTGGCGGCAGCAAGCTGGCGGGTGCGCTCGTCCACCAGGCTCTCCACCCGGCGGGTGCGGCCGCTGGTGAGGAGCAGGAAGGCGCCGAGGATGCCGGTGCTGAGCAGGCCCAGGGCCAGCATCAGCCACAGACCCCAGTTGCCCACGGTGTTCATGTAGGCGGAGGTGGCGCCGACGCGCAGCAGCCAGGTCCGCCCCGCAAAGGTGAGGGGGGTTTCCCAGTTCAGGCGCTTGCCGGCCCAGCCCGCCTGCTCGCACCCCGCCGGGCCGTAGAGGCGCTCGCTGGCGCCGGTCCGGGGTTCGCTCAGGCAGACGTCGAGCTCCCCGGTCCGGCGGTGCCCGAGGATGGCCTGCATGGCGTCGTCCATGCGGAACACCGCCGACACCAGGCCGGTCATGTGCGGCGGCGAGCCGGCCAGCACCGCCTGATACACGACGATGCCGCGCTGCTCGCCGGTTTCCTGGACGAGGCGGATGGATTCGCTGGCGATGGGCAGGCCGGACTTGCGGCTGCGCTGCACGGCGCTGGCGGTCCTGTCCAGCACGAGGGGATCGAGCCCGAGCACGCTGCGATTTTCGGCGAGGGGCTCGACGAACAGGATGGGCAGGTATTCGGCCTTGCGCGCGGCCGGAAAGGTCTGCCCGGCAACGTTGCGGCCAAGGATGCGGAAATCCGGCCGCCCGGCCGCCCGCACGCGGGCTTCGAAGGCGTCCCGCTGCGCGTCGGTGACGAGGGGACTCCAGCCGAAGTTCTGGGTGCCCGGATTGCGGGCCATCATCGGCGTGACGAAATCGCGCCA
>DAOQMM010000119.1:0-11114 GCA_035335645.1 Rhodocyclaceae bacterium
TACTTTACCGGCAAGGCCCTGGTGCCCTCCGGCACCGTCAAGGCCAAAGGCTAGGATCCCGCCCATGCCCGCCCCCAGCCCCTCCCAGCTCGATTCGCCGACCAGCGGCTTCCTCAAGGGCGCCGGCCTCAACGGCGAGGATGTCCCGGGCCTCGCCACGGCCATCGCCAACACCGCCGGCCAGGCCCTGACCCTCTTCCTCGCCCAGGCCCTGGTGATGCCCGGCATCCCCGTGGCGGCCGACCCGATCAGCGGCAGCGGCGCCAGCGCCGGTCCCGGCCGTCTGATGCCGCCGCCGGCAGGTGGCCCCGGCGCGTCCCAACTCGAAGGCCTCGCCACCGCCCAGTGCCAGGCCCAAGGCCTGCGGGGCGAGGACGCCGACGGCCTCGCCAAGGCCATCGCCGGCACCGTCGCCCAGGGCATCGCGCTGTTCTGCGCCCAGTCCATGGTGCTGCCGGGCATCGCCGTGGCCGGCTTCGTCAGCGCCGCGCCGGGCCTGCTCCAGCCGGTGCCCCTGGCGTCGTCGCTGGAAGGCATCGCCAACGGCCTCCTCGCCCAGAACGGCCTGCGTGGCGAGGCGGCGCCGGATCTCGCCAAGGCTCTCGCCCAGGGCGTGGATCTGGCCCTCACCCAGTTTGCCGCCCAGGCGATGGTGTCGCCCGGCATTCCCTGCCCGCCCGGCGCCAGCGCCGGCCCGGGCCGGCTCATGTAAGCCCACGGACCGCGCCCATGGCCACCGACCCCTTCGGCACCGATCTGCGCCTGGTCTTCACCCGCGGCCGGGAAGGCGCCGACCTGGCGGCCGGCTTCAGCGATCTGGAGAGCGTCAGCGGCCTGGAGAATCTCGTCCAGGCCCTCACCCTGCGCCTGCTGGTGGATCGGGGCGAACTCGCCGGCCTGGGCCACCCCCGCTATGGCAGCCGCATCCGCGACCTGATCGGCGAGCCCCTCGACCGCCCCAACCTGGAACTCCTGCGCCGCTACGTGCGCCAGGAGCTGTTGCGCGACCCGCGCGTCGCCGAGGTCGTGCAGGTGGCGGTCACTCCCCACGACGAACGCCGCGACGGCGTGGACGTGGTGGCCCGCGTGCGCGCCACCGACGGCCGCGAAGCCCGCGTGGAGGTGAGCCTCGATGGCGCTTGAACGGGTCTTCCGCAAGAAGGATTTCGCCGAGGTGGTGGACGCCCTGCTGGGCGACATCGCTTCCGGCCTGGGTGGCCGTGTGGCGCTCACCGACGCGGCCGAGGGCAGCGTGGTGCGCACCCTCGCCGAAGCCTTCGCGCGGGAGCTGGCGGTGTGCTACGAGCAGCTCGACAGCGTCTATCGCAATGCCTACCTGGACAGCGCCAGCGGCGCCGCCCTCGACAACGTGGTGGCCCTGCTCGGCCTGGAACGCCAGCGCGGCGGACACCTGGAAGGCAGTGTCGTGTTCGGCCGCGGCCAACCTGCGCCGGAGGACATCCACATTCCCCTCGGCACCCTGGTCGCCGGCCGCGGCGTGCCCCTCTTCGCCACCACGGCGGGCAGCGTGCTCGACAAGGGCGAGCGCAGCGTGCTGGTGGGCGTGCGTGCCGTCGATCCGGGCGGCGCCACCGTCAAGGCCGGCCTGCTCACCCATCTCCCGCGCCCCATCGCCGGTCTGGAGAGCGTCACCAACCCCGGCGACCTGCTCCTGCGCCAGCGCGAGGAGACCGACGAGGAGCTGCGCGCCCGCGCCCGCCGTCTCGTCCTGTCCTCCCATACGGGCACCGTCGCCGCGCTGGAGGAAGCCGTCCGCAGCCTGGGTATCCGCGAAGTGCAGGTGATCGAAAACCCCGGCGGCCGTCCCGGCGAGGTGGAGGTGGTGCTGGGCGACACCGACATCCCCGCCGACCTGCTGGAGCAGGTGCGCAATCGCCTGGAGGACGTCCGCCCGGCCGGCATCGTGCTGCGCTGCGGCCCCGCCACGCCGGTCTTCGTGCAGGTCACCGCGACCCTCACCCTCAACGCCGACCTCCCCGAGCGGGAACAGCGCGACATCGAAAAGCGCATCGGTGACGCCCTGATCGCCTATTTCGGCCAGCTCAAGGTGGGCGAGGCGGTGCGCGCAGCCAAGCTGCGCGCCCTGCTCCTCGGCCACGACGCCATCGTCGGGACCGAGCCCACCGGCCAGAGCCCACTGATGGAGCCTTTCGTGTGGAACGACGGCGCGCTCCAGTCCGTGGCCTTCCGCAGCCTGCTCGGCAACGGCGACGTGCTGGCCGGGCCGGGCGAGCGCATCGGGCTGTATCCAGAAGCCCTGCCCCTGCGCCTCAGCCTGGAACCGCCCCTGCTGCCGGTGCAGGTGGACGCGGATCTCACGCTGGCTGCCGGCAGCGCCGTGGCCGGCCTCGATGCCCGCGTCACGGCCGTGCTCAAGGACACCTTCGAGCGGGCCGCGCGCCGGGCCACCACCGGGACACCGGCCGACATTCCCTACGCCGAGCTGCGCGACGCCGTGGCCGCCGCCCTGCCGGCAGCCAAGATCCTGCGCCTGCGGGTGAGCGTCATCCACGAGCGCGACGGACGGGTCGAGGAACTGGACGACGCGGCCGGCCACGCCACCCTCGCCACCCGCGAGCAGGCCATGATGCGGCGCATCGCCGTGCGTGCCGAGGACGGCCATGGCTGATCCGCGCCAACGCCGGGAGCGCCTCCTCGCCCTGCTGCCACGCATCTACACCGCCCAGCCGCGGGACAGCGCCGTGGGCGCCGTGGTGGACGCCCTCGCCGCCGCCCTGGCGCGGGTGGACGACAGCCTCACCCGCGTCCAGTACGACCGCTGGGTCGGCCTCGCCAGCCCCCTGCGCGAGGGCGACGACATCAGCGCCCTGGAAGCCCTCGGCCGTCTGCTACAGGTCAATCGCCTGCCGCCTCGCCTCGCCCACGCCGGCTACGACCCGGATGGCCCGACCCGCCTGAGCGTGCGCTTCGACGCCCACGCCCCCCTCGCCGACGCCCTCCACGACCTGATCGGCGACGCCTGGCGCCAGCCCGACGAGAACGGCCGCCCCGGCGACCCCGCGGCGCTGCTCGCCGAGCAGTTCCCGGGCGTGCGCTTCGCCCTGGACGACGCCGCCCGCCTCCAGGCCGACGCCGACACGCCCGCCGCCCTCGCCCGCTTCCGCGCCCTGCTCGACCCGGAGCCCGGCGAGATCTTCCGCCAGCGCCTGCGCGTCACCGCCCAGGTGCGCACCGGCGGCCTCACGACCCCGCGGGCCCTGCTCGCACTGGCCCTCGCCGACCTGGGCGCGGAGCCCTGCCCCCGCCTCGAACGACGCCAGGACAGTACCCTCGCCCGCGGCATGGCGCCGGGCACCCGCAAACGCTGCGCCGCCTGCGCCGGCGACGGCCCGTGCCCCAACACCCCGGCCGCCGTGGTCGAGGCCTGGCTCACCGAACATCCCGTCGAAGCCCGCCGCCACACCGAACCGGCGCCGCGCCTGCGCCGCGTATTCACCCTCGACAACCCCAGCCTGCTGCCCGACCGGCCGGTCTGGCGCCTGACCGTCAGCGACCAGCCTGCGGCCTACCCCGCCGTGCGCAGCCTGGAATCCGGCGAGATCACCCTCTTCGCCGGCACCCTCAAACCCGGCGACACCCTCGTCGTTCAGCCCGCCCTGAGCCCCACCGAACGGGCCGGCTTCGACGGCTATGACTCACCGGGGCACCACGCCTGGAGCGCATCCCACCCTGCGGGCCGGGCGATCGTCATCGACGCCGACGGCGCCGAGCGGGACGTCAGCGACGCCGTCTTCTACCTGTGGGGCACCCGCTTCGACGCCCCCGAGGCGACCCTCGACGGCGGGATGCGCTGCGGCGTGCTCGACCAGCGCGTCGTCACGCCCCAGCTGCGGCCAGGCAGCAACGCCTGGATGCTCCTCACCTTTGCCAAGCCCGACGCGGAATTTGCCGATGCCGGCAGCACCGTGCACACCTCGCGTTTCGCCGGCCCGCAGGACGCCGACGGCACCCGTTTCGCCCTCCTCGACGGCAGTCTTGCGCGCAGCGATGCCAAGTTCGCCACCCTGCTCTTCGAAGCCATCAGCAAGACCGACACCGCCTCCACCACCGAAGGCAGCACCGCCAATGCCGCGCGCCTGAGGCTCGATCTGGAATGGGTCGCCCGGCCGCCCGCCACGGCCCGCCTGCGCATCCCCAAGAACGAATGGGTCGCCGCCGCCGCCGCCCGCGGCGTGCTGGCCCTGGTGCGCAGTGACGTCACCGGCGCCAGCGCGGCGGGCGTTCGCATCCAGGTGGACTTTCCCGAGCCGGTACGCCGCGAGTACGTCGTCTCCGGCGAGGGGCTGTCCCTGCACACCGGCCAGCGCTGGCGCGAGGACGCCGCCCCATCCGAGCGCGGCCCCCATATCGGGCTGAAACTCACCCTGCGGGACAGCGCCGCACCGCAGGAAGGACATCTCTCGACGGGCCTGGTGTTCGACACCACCCGTCTCGACTGGAGCCACGCGGGCTGACCCGCCCGCCCGAGGAGCACACCCCATGTCACTCAAGGACTGCCACGGCCTGGCCGGACGCCTGCACATCGAACTGCGCGACCCACGCGGGACGCTGGTCGAACGCCGCACCGTGAACAACCTCATCACCACGTCCGGCCGGCGCCTGCTGGCCAGCCTGTTTGCCGGCGCAGCCCAGGGCCCTGGCCTGCAGATCGCGGTGGGCGGCAGCGGCGGCGAGGTGCTCCCCGGCGACACGCAGCTGGGCAGCCAGGTCGACGTGGCCGCGGCAACGATCCCCGCGATCGGCGAAGACACCGTGGACGGCGCGCCGCGGGTCGTGCTGCGGGTCGTCGCCACCCTGCCGCCGACCGGCAAGCCCGACGCCCAGGCGCTGCAGGAAGCCGGCATCCTGGTCACCGTCTCCGGCGCCGAGCCGGTGCTCTACAACCGCGTCACCTTTCCGCTCATCAACCGGGCGGGCAACCTGGAGATGACGCTCACCTGGGAGGTGATCTTCTGATGGCCGATACCCCCACCCCCTACGTCCGCAAGGACCCCGGCGACATCATGCTCGCCGCCGACTGGAACCAGATGCAGGTCCGCGCCCGCCAGGAGATCCAGGCCCACGACCACAGCGGCGACCCCTTCCAGCAGATCCCGCGGGAAGGCATCCGCGAAAAGGCCATCGACGGCAGCCGCATCGACCCGGACGCCAAGGTCGCCCTCAAGGGCCTCACCGTCTCCGGCCCCCTCAAGATCACCGGCACCAGCCAGCTTGCCGACATCAAGGCGGCGCTGGCCAGCTTCACCGGCGCCCGCCTCACCACGGCCGGCGACCTGGGCGTGGGCACCGACGCGCCGGAGAACGCCGAGGGCTGGAGCCGCGTGGTGGATATCCTGGGCGGCGCCCACGCCAAGCTGGCAGTGCGCGCCGGCGACGTGGACGCCCGGGTGATGGCCCACACCGCGGGCATCTACGGGGGCGAACCCGGCATGCTCGTCGGCACCCGCAGCGGTCATCCCCTGAGCCTCGTGCAGGCCGGCACCGTGCGCGCCCGCCTGGCCACCGCCACCGCCCAGGGCGGCAGCGAGACCGGCCTCCTCGATCTCTTCCCCGCCGGCAGCCCCCTGCGCATCTCCCACGGCTGGACCAGCTTCCCGGATGCCAATGCCCTGGCCGCCGAGATCTGCAACGACACCCAGATCTACAAGACCCTCATGCTGGTGGGCAACCGCAGCAACGGCGGCGTACGCCGCGTCTCCGTGTGGGACCGGCTGGAGGTCAACGGCCCCCTCACCGCCCAGGGCGTGGATGTCTCGGCCGGCGTGCCCGACCACATCTCGACCGACGGCAGCTTCTACCGCTGGGGCGGGCAGGTGTATCTCAACGTGGATGACAACCTGTACGTGCGCGACAGCCAGCGCGGCATCCGCATGCACTTCGACACAACCAACGGCGTGTTCAAGACCGACGTGCTGCGCCTGGGCGACAAGTGGCGCATGTCGGCCATCGGCGACGCCCACGGCAACGACGGCTGGCTGCGCCTCTTCAACGTGCAGAACACCGGCTACTTCGGCGGCCTGGCGGCGGGCGAGCTGTGGTCGGGCAAGGCCCTGCAGGTCTCCGACCGGCGCCTCAAGGACAATGTGCGCGAGATCGGCGATGCCCTCGACAAGCTGAGCCGCCTGCACGGCGTGCACTTCGACTGGCGCGAGGGGGCCCCCAGCGGCGTCGGGCGGCCGGCGGCCGGGCTCATCGCCCAGGACGTGGAAGGCGTGCTGCCCGAAGCCGTCGCCCTGGGGCCGGACGGCTGGAAGGGCATCGACACCACCGCCGTGCTCGCCCTGCTGGTGCAAGCCGTCAAGGAACAGCAGGTCCTCATCCAGCGCCTGCGCGACGAGCTCGCGACCCGCGCCTGATCCGGAAGCCGCCATGCCCACCCGTCCCGACCCCTACGTCAAGCGCGCTGCCGGCGACATCATCCGCGCCGACGACTGGAACGAGGCTCAGGTCCGCGCCGCCGAGGCCCTCGCCGCCCACGACCACCGTGCCGGCCAGGGTCAGCCGGTGCCCCGCGAAGGCATCGCCGAAAAGGCCATCGACGGCAGCCGCATCGACCCCGCTGCGAGCGTCACACTGCAGGCCCTCGACGTGCGCGGCGAGCTCAAGGTCAATGCCCGCGCCCTGCTGGCCGAGATCGACGGCCTTATCGCCGGCCTGAAAAACGCGCTGAATCGCAATGGCGACGTGCTGCGCGGCAGCCTGGCCATCACCGAACGCCTGGCGGTCGGCAGCGAGAAGCTTGCCAGCGCGCGCCTGCAGCTTGGCGAACTGAGCGCCCTCGACATCGGCGCCCGCAACAATGCCTGGACCAACCTGGGCTGGAACGCCTATTTCGATGGCGCCTGGAAGCGCCTCGACCCGAACAAGCCAGGGGCCAACCTGCACCTCAGCGGTGACGGCGCGGGCCAGGAATTCCGCTTCCTGCGCGTCGAGGCGGACGGCAGTGCGCTGCGCAACGTGGCGGTGATCGGCAGCAAGGTCAGCGCGATCCTCGAATCCAACCTGGGCCTCGGCACCGCCGCGCCCAACGCCCGCCTCGATGTGCGCGGCGCGATCCACGCCGGCGGCTCGGACCTGTATTTCACCGAGACGGGCCACCGTCACACGGGCTTCGGCAACGCCGCCGGCTACGCCGCCATCGAAAACGACGGCGGCGATTACAACGCCCTGATGATCCTGGGCCGCAGCATCAGCCAGAACCCCCTGTCGCGCGCCGTCAAGATGTACGACAACGTCACCATTTCGGGCAATCTGGGCACCCATGGCTTCGCCCCCAGTCCGCGGACGGGCGGCTGGGGCGGCGGCATCCATACCTGGGACGTGGAGGCCGAAGGCACCATGTGGTCGCGCAACGGCTACCAGAGCGGCAACCGGGATCTGGCCGAGAACTTCGACGCCGTCGAGGCCCTGGCGCCCGGCGACGTGGTCAGCCTGGACCCGGACCGGGACGGCATCCGGCGCAGTCGCCAGGCCCGCGATCCGCTGGTGCTGGGCGTGGTGTCCACCCGCCCCGGCGTCCTCCTGGGCGCCGACGCCGACCGCCAGCCGCCCTTTGCCGGCGAAGTCCCCGTGGCCCTGAGCGGCCGCGTCCCCTGCCAGGTCACTGACGAAAACGGCCCCATCCGGCGCGGCGACCTGCTCACCGCAGCCAGCCGCCCCGGCCACGCCATGCGCGCCGGAGACGCTCCGCCGGGCACCCTGATCGGCAAGGCCCTGGCCGATTTCGACGGCGGCACGGGTACCATCGACGTCTTCGTCTTCGTCCGCTGAACCATCACCCACCGCCCCGCCGATGAAAAACGAACTCACCGCCCGCCTCGCCCAGTTGCACGAGGAATACGACGCCGGAACCCGCGTCATGGCCGACCTGCAGAAGAAACAGGACGAACTGCGCACCACCCTGCTGCGCATCAGCGGCGCCATCCAGGTGCTGGAGGAGCTCCTCGGCGAGTCCGCCGAACAGCCCGCCAAGCCCCCACCCGCCGCCTGACCCCAGCATGGCGGACCCGGTCCAGCTCCTCGGTCCGGACGGCGCCCCCGCCGCCGGTCGCAGCTTTTCCGCAGCGGAGGGCATCCGCCTGCGCGTCACCCTGCCGGCCGGCCGCCGCCTTGCAGAGGCCCGCCTCAGTCTGGCATCGGCCGACGCCGCCGAACAGGCCGTGCTGTATCCGCCCCTCCAGACCGATGCCGGCGCGGCCGACGGCCAGACCGAGGCCTCGTGGCGCTGGGCGGCCATCGACTGGCGCCACGAGCGCGCTCTGACCGGCGTGATCATCGACGCCCGCGACGCCTCCACGCCCCCGCGCACCTGCGCCGCCCGCGTGAAGCTCTACAGCCGCGGCCACTGGCTGCCCCTCACGCCCCTCGACGCGCTGCCGACCGGCGCCGTGCAGCGCTTTCCGCCGCTGGCCGCCTCGCGTCTGATGGCCGAGATGCTGGTCGAAGGCGATGTGGGCGGCAGCCGGAGCGGCGTCCCCATCCCCGGTGCCCTGACGGGCAAACGGATCGGCGCGATCCTCACCGGCCAGGCCTGCCATGTCAGCCTGGCGATGGAGGACCTGCCGCCTTTTTTCGCCCCCGAGGGCCCGCTGCCAACCCAGGCCCAGCCGGTGGAGGGCCTCACCCGGATCCTCAACCGCTACCTGAGCGATCATCCCGGCACGACGGAGATTCCGTTGCTGCTGCGGGCCGCCGGCGACGAGGCGGTGCGGGTCGGACCGTTCGCCGCCACCCTGGAAGCCCCCGCGCAAGCAGACGACGCTGCTGCGCCGCCAGTGGACCCGCATCAGGCACGCCCTGGCGAACAGCCCTGGTTTCCGCCGGGTCGCGCCCCCCTGCAGGCCGCTCGCCTGATCGACCCGCAGCACCAGGCGGCCCAGTCGTTTGCCCCGCTGCCGGCAGACCGCAGCCTGTCGAGCACGGCCCTGCGCCTGCGCCCTCTGGCCGACGCCTTCGTGGGCAACGTGCGTCTGCATGCCTTGCGCGGCGATCAAACAGTCGAACCCCCGCTGGCCGAGTGGCCGCTGAGCTTCGGACCGGACAGTGCGCAGTCAGCCGACGCCGTCTGGCTGCGCTTCCGGCTTCCCGAAACCGTGGCCCCGGCGGGCCCCTGGCGCCTCACCTGCCAGGCGACGAGCGGGGCGCTGCTGTGGTACGTGGATGACAGCCCGCGCCCGGCACCGCTCCAGAGCGGTCTGGCCCGCACCGGTCAGGGTCCCTGGTTGCCCCTCGACGGACCCGGCGAGGCGCCCTGGCTGCAGGTGGAGGTCGGCCTGCTCGACACCGCGCCCTGAGGAACTTGCATGCTCGCCGCCATTGAAGCCCTGTTCCTGCCTGCCCTGCGTGCCGCCCTCGGCCCTGACGCCAGCCTGCGGAGCGGCCCGGCCGGCGCCCCGGCGGGACCGTCGGGGCAGGTGAGTCTGTGGGCGGAAAAACTGGAATGGGACGGGGCGGAAGGCGAAGACCCGACGCGGGATCCGGTGTGCGCCGGCTGGCAGGGCGAGGTGTCGCCGGATCCGGCCTCACCGCTGGATTTTCCGCTGCCCGAGGCGGCCCGCGGCGAGGTCGCAGAAGTGCAGAGCCCGCCGGGCCGCATCCTGCCGCCGGGTGACGCCTGGCAGATCGACGGGCGCACCCTGCGCTTCTTCAGCGCGCCCGGTGGGCCGGTGCGGGTCAGCACCCGGACGGTCCCGGTCCGCGGCTACCGGGAGCGGCGCTTCGGCCATGTGGCGCTGTCCCTGCGTGCCTGGGCACACGACGGTCCGGCCGTCGACAGCCTGCTGGCCACCGGCCTGGCGGCACTGCTCGCGGCGGCGGAAAACTTCAATGTGGTGGAACTGGCCGGCGCGGCGCCGAGCCTGAGCGTCCGCCTGACGCGGCCGCGCCTGTCCGTGGTGGCCCTTGAACAAGACGCGGACGGCCCATGGACATCGGGACGCGTCCGCTGCGTGCTGCGGGGTGAGGTGGAACTGGCGCTGCGTCTGGGCGAGGCAGCGCCGGAAGGGCGCATCCGCGATGTGACGGTCACCCTGCGCCGGCCTTGATCGCCGCGACGGCGACCGCCGTCATCAGGGCAGCAGACGATCCAGATCGGCGACGATGCGCTCGGCGGCCTTGCCGTCCCACAGGGCGGGGCGGCGCCCCTGCTTGCCCTGGCCGGCCAGCACCTTGGCCGCTTCTTCGAGAATGCGCGCCGGATCGGGGCCGACCAGCACGTTGCTGCCTTCGTCGATGGTGACCGGGCGCTCGGTGTTCTCCCGCAGCGTGAGGCAGGGAATGCCCAGCGCGGTGGTTTCTTCCTGCAGGCCGCCGCTGTCGGTCATGATCAGCGCGGCGTCCTTCCACAGATTGAGGAATTCCATGTAGGACTGGGGTTTGGTGAGGACCACGTTGGGCCCCAGATCGAGTCCGAATTTTTCCAGGTTGCCGCGGGTGCGCGGATGCACCGGAAAGATCAGCGGCAGGTCGGCGGCGATCTGCCTGAGCGCGCCGGCGATGCCGCGCAGGTGGGTCTCGTCGTCCACGTTGGAGGGACGGTGCAGGGTCACCACGCCGTACTTGGGATAACGGCGCTTGAGGGCCTCACTCTCCATGCCGGACTTGTCGGACGCATCGAGCTGGTCGCGCTGGTAGAGCAGGTTGTCCACCATCACGTGGCCCACGTGGAAGAGGGCCTCCGGCTGCTTGCCTTCCTTGAGCAGGTTGTCCACGCCGGCCGGCTCGGTGCAGAAGAACCAGTCGGAGATGCTGTCGGTCACGAGGCGGTTGATCTCCTCCGGCATGCGCATGTCGCCGCTGCGCAGGCCGGCTTCGACGTGGGCCACCGGGATCTGCAGCTTCTTGGCGTCGATGGCGCAGGCCAGGGTGGAGTTCACGTCACCCACCACCAGCACGCAGTCGGGGCGCACCTTCTGGCAGATCTCCTCGAAGGCCACCATGATCTTGGCGGTCTGCGTGGCGTGGCTGCCGCCCCCCGCCTCCAGGTGGTAATCCGGCTTGGGGATACCCAGCTCGTCGAAGAAGACGTCGCTCATCTCCCGGTCGTAGTGCTGGCCGGTGTGGATGATCTTGAA
>DAOQMM010000120.1:0-7024 GCA_035335645.1 Rhodocyclaceae bacterium
TTGCCGCCGACGGTCCGGCCGACTTCCTGCCCGGCCAGTACGCCATGCTGGATCTGCCGGGCGTCGGCGCCTCTCGCGCCTATTCCCTGTCCAACACGCCCAACGACCACGGCGAATGGCACTTCCAGATCCGCCGCGTGGCGGGCGGACGCGGCACCGCGGTGCTCTTCGACACGCTGCGCCCGGGCCAGGAGGTGGGCCTCGACGGTCCCTACGGCGTGGCCTACCTGCGGCCCGACGCGCCCCGCGACCTGGTCTGCGTGGCCGGCGGTTCCGGCCTCGCGCCGATGGTCTCCATTGCCCGCGGCGCGGCCCGCGCCGGCCTGCTCAAGACCCGTCGCCTGCACTTCTTCTACGGCGCGCGGACGCCCCGCGACGTGTGCGGGCAGGATTTCCTCGCCGCCCTGTCCGGCTTCGGCGAGCGCGTCACGTACACCCCGGTGGTGTCCGCCCCCGAGGGGACGGACTGGGACGGCGCCACGGGCTTCGTCCACAGCCACATGGCCGCGGCCCTGCCCGGTCCGCTGAGCCGCTACGAGTTCTACTTCGCCGGCCCGCCGCCCATGACCCAGGCCCTCCAGGAGCTGCTCATGGTGGATCACCGGGTGCCCTTCGAGCAGATCCATTTCGACCGCTTTTTCTGATCGCACAACACTACACGGGGAGACATCCATGAACGACGCACGCCCACCCCTTCCGGCGCCGCCGCGCCCTGTCCGGCGCGCCGCCGCGGCCCTGGCCCTCGCTGCGGTGGCCGGTTCCGCCCAGGCCACCGACGTCTTCCGTCTGGAAGGCTTCGGCGCCGTGTCCCGCAGCATGGGCGGCGTCGCCACCGCCCAGGACGTGGGACCAGCCGGCATGATGACCAATCCGGCCACCCTGTCCCTGCTCCAGGCCGGGCACACCCTGATGGGCGGGCTTGATCTGGTGACCACCGACATCGAGGTGCAGGACCAGGCCACCGGCGCGCGCGTGTCCTCCGGCCATCACGGCAGCAACCGGGGCCCTTACGTGGCGCCGGAGCTGGCCTACGCCCAGCGTGTCGGCGCCTGGACCTTCGGCGTCGGCGCCTTCGCCCAGGGCGGGCTGGGCACCGAGTACGGCAGCAGCAGCTTCCTGTCCCGCGCCACCGGCGGGCTCGATACCGGCCTCGACAATTCCAGCCGCCTGCTGGTGCTGAACATCCCGCTGGCGGCGAGCTTCAAGGTCAATGAAGCGCTCACCGTGGGGGCCGGCATCGACGCCATGTGGCAGGGCCTCAACCTCAACCTGCTCCTGGGCGCAGACCAGGTGGGCAGCCTGATCGGCGCGTCGCGGGTGTCCGGCGCCCTGCTGCCCGTGCTGGGCGGTCTGCCGGACCTGCGCGGCGCCCACTTCAGCCTGACCCGCAATTCACCCCTCGCCAGCGGCATCAACGCCTGGGGCCACGCCGAGCGGATCGGCATGACCTACCAGCTGCGGCCCGACACGCGCCTGGGGGCTGCCTTCACCACCCGCAGCCACATGGCCGACATGGAAGGCCGTGCCACGCTCACTGCCGTGGACGGCGTGGCGGGCCAGATTCCCCTCAACGGCAACCTGAAGATCCGCGACTTCCAGATGCCGGCGGTGCTCAACCTGGGCGTCAGCCACACCGTGTCGGAGCGGCTCCAGGTGGCGGCGGACCTGTCCCGGGTGTTCTGGTCCCGCGTCATGAAGGACATCAAGGTGGGCTTCGTGTCCGACGGCGGCGGCGACCTGAACATCCTGCTGCCCCAGGACTACAAGGACCAGAACGTCCTCGCCGTGGGCGCCGCCTACCAGTGGGACGCGCGCTGGACCTGGCGCGGCGGCTTCCGCATCGCCGATCAGGCGCTGCGGGGCTCGACTCTCTTCGCGGTGATTCCGGCCACGCCCCGCAAGCACCTGTCGGCGGGCTTCGGCTACGCGGTGTCGCCGGCGGCGAGCGTGGACCTGGCCTGGTCCCACGCCTTCCGGGAGCATCTGGACAACACCAGCCTGCCCAACACCTCGGCGCCCATCGGCGTGAACCATGCCCAGGACAACGCCACGATCGCCTTCACCTGGCGATTCTGAAGGCGCATGCTTGCAGGGCGGGTCGGGCGCCTGCGCGAGGGTGCGCGGTGGCCCGGTCTGCGCACGTCCCGAGGCGGCGCAGGGCGAGGAGACGAGCACACGACATGAGACCCGCTGAATGCAAGGACCGGGTGACGGCGCGCACGCCGGTGCACGGCGTCGTCATCGAACCGACCGACAGCGCGGAGGTGTCGCGTCAGAAGATGGCGCGCATCATCCTCGACTCCATGTACCAGTTTCTCGGCCTGCTGGACGTGGACGGCACCGTGCTGGAGATCAACCGGGCCGCCCTCGACGGCGCCGGCCTGGACCTGGCCGACGTGATCGGCCAGCCCTTCTGGCACGCCCGCTGGTGGGCCGTCTCCGAAGAGGTGCGCCAGCGCGTGCGCGACATGATCGCCGAGGCCCGCAGCGGGCGCTTCGTGCGCTGCGACTTCGAGGTCTTCGGCGACGCCCATGGCAGTCGCACCATCGTCATCGACTTTTCCCTTACGCCCATCCTGGATGACGCCGGGCAGGTCGCCTACCTGTTGCCGGAGGGGCGCAACATCACCGAGAAGATCGCCCGCAACGCCGAGCTGTCGCGCAAGAACGGCGAGCTGCAGGTCGCCCTCGAACGCCTCAAGGAGCTGGACGGCTACAAGACCCGCTTCTTCGCCAACGTCAGCCACGAGCTGCGCACGCCCCTGGCCCTGATCCTCGGCCCGGTGGATCAGCTCATCCAGGATGGCCAGGCCCTCGCCGAGCGGGAGCGCTTCCGCCTCGCTGCGATCCAGCGCAACGCCCGCGCCCTGCTGCAACAGGTGAACAACCTCCTCGACCTGGCCCGCATCGACGCCGACCGCATGCCCATGGCCTACGTGCACGCCAACCTGGCGGCCCTGCTGCGGGAGGTGGCCGCCGGCTTCGACGCGGTGGCAGAGGATCGGGGCATCCGTGTCAGCCTGCGGGGCGAGGACGAGCTCTACGCGGACGTGGACCGGGCCAAGTTCATGCGCGTCCTGAGCAATCTGCTGTCCAACGCCTTCAAGTTCACCCCATCCGGCGGGCGCATCGGCTGCAGTGTCGAGCGCTTAGCCGGCGGCCGCGTGCTGGTGAGCGTGCAGGACACCGGGCCGGGCGTGCCGGCGGCCATGAAGGCGGCCATCTTCGACCGCTTCGTGCAGGGCGGCGACGGGCTCGGGCCCGGCGGCAGCGGCCTGGGTCTCAACATCGTCAAGGAGTTCGTCGAGCTGCACAGGGGCACCGTGGTGGTGCTGGACGCCCCCGGCGGCGGCGCCCTGTTCCAGGTGGAACTGCCCGCCCGCGCGCCGGAAGGCGCCTTTGTGCGCAGCGCCGGCCGCGACGCGGCGCCGGCTGACCTCGCCGCGCCCCTCGCGCCGGAACTGCCGCCCCTGACCGAGCTGCCCTTCCATCCCGGCAAGCGGCGCGTGCTGGTGGCGGAGGACAATCCGGACCTGCGCCAGTTCCTCTACGACGTGCTCTCCGACGAGTACAACGTGATCCTGCGGGACGACGGCGAGGCGGCCTTCCGCGCGGCCCTCGCCGATCCGCCGGATCTCATCATCACCGACCTGATGATGCCCCGCTGGGACGGCGAGCGCTTCGTGCGGGCCCTCGCCGAGCAGCCGGATTTTCCGCCCGTGCCGGTGCTCGTGCTGTCCGCCCGCGCCGACGACGCCCTGCGCGAGCGCCTGCTTGAACACCTGGTCCAGGACTACCTGATCAAGCCCTTCTCGGCGCGGGAGCTGCGCGCCCGGGCGCGCAACCTGGTGACCGTCAAGCGCACCGTGGACATCCTGCAGAAGGAGCTCAACTCCCAGGCCTCCGACATCCTCGAGCTGACCGCCGGTCTGGTGGAGAGCCGCAAGTCCCTGCAGCGCAGCCTGACCGCCCTGCAGGCCTCGGACCGGCGCTGGCTGGGCCTCTACGACAACACCGCGGTGGGCATCGCCCTGGCCGACCGGGACGGGCGCATCGTCTCCGCCAACCCGGCCCTGCAGCGCATGCTCGGCTATGGACGCGAGGACATCGTCGGCGTGTCCCTGATCGACATCACCGAAGCCTCCGAGCGGGCCCGCACGCGCCAGAACGTGGAGGGCCTGTTCGGCGGCGGCAACGCCGACTACAGCGTGCAGAAGCGCTACGAAAAGCGCGACGGCGGCTACCTGTGGGCCCACGTGGTGGCCTCGCGCATCCCCGCCGCCGCCGAGGATGGCCCCCTGCTGGCGGTGATCGTCGAGGACATCACCGCGCACATGGAGGCCGAGCGCTCCCTCGCCGCCACCCGCGCGGAGCTCGCCCGCGTGGCCCGCTTCACCGCCATGGGCGAGCTGGTGGCCTCCATCGCCCACGAGATCAACCAGCCCCTGTCGGCGGTCATCACCAACAGCCAGGCCGCGTTGCGCTGGCTGTCCAGCCCGGCCGACGCCCACCTGGACGAGGTGGCCGCCGCCCTGCGCCGCGTCAATCGGGACGCCAGCCTGGCCGGCGCGGTGATCGCCCGCATCCGCAACTTCCTGCGCGCCGGCGACCTGCGCCGCGAACCCATCGACGTGGCGCGCATGCTCGACGAGCTGCTGCAGATGCTCCAGCTCATGCTCACCGATGCCCGCGTGCGCGTCGTCGTCGAGCTGCCCGAGCCGCCGCCGATCGTCTGCGCCGACCCGGTGCAGCTCCAGCAGGTCATCCTCAACCTCACCGTCAATGCCGTCGATGCCATGCGCGAGGTGCAGGACCGGGAACGCCTGCTCACCCTCTCCGTCCACCGCGACCCGGCGGCCGGGCTGCGCTTCGACTTCCGCGACAGTGGCGCCGGCGTGGCCGAGGGCACCGAGGCGCGGCTCTTCGACGCGCTGTACACCACCAAACCCTGCGGCCTGGGCATGGGCCTGGCGATCAGCCGCAGCATCGTCGAGAACCACGGCGGCCGCCTGTGGCTCGACCGGAAGGCGGGGCCGGGCGCGTGCTTCGCCTTCACGATCCCGGACGGCTGACACCGTCCCGCGCCCGCGCCGACCCTGAACCGAGGAGATCCCCATGACCGACACGACCCTCACCGGCGGCTGTGCCTGCGGTGCCGTCCGCTATACCAGCACGGCCGCGCCGGTGCTCACCGCCCACTGCCATTGCCGCGACTGTCAGCGCGCCAGCGGCGCCGCCTACGCCACCGTGTGTGCGGTCCCCCGCGCGGCCTTTCGCGTGGATCAGGGCGAGACGCGCAGCTACCGCTCCATCGGCGACAGCGGCCACGGGGTGGTGCGGCACTTCTGCCCGACCTGCGGTGCGCCGCTCTTCTCCGACGTGGAAGTGGCGCCGGACCTGAGCTTCCTGCGCGTCGTGAGCCTGGACGATCCCGCCGTCGTCACCCCCACGGCCCACGTCTACTGCGCCAGCGCCCAGCCCTGGGATACCCACCCGGACGGCCTGCCCGCCTTTCCGCGGATGCCCGGATGAGCGGCAGCGCGCCGATGCCGCTCCGCGACGGGGCCGAGCGGGTGTACGTGGTGGACGACGACCTCTCCGTGCGCGAGGCCGTGTGCAGCCTGATCCGCTCGGTGGGCCTGCGCGTCGAGACCTTCCCGTCGGCCGCCGCCTTTCTCGCTGCGCCGCGGGATGACGGACCGGCCTGCCTGATCCTCGACGTGCGCATGCCGGGTCTCAGCGGTCTGGAGCTCCAGACCGAGCTGCACCGCCGGGGCACCTCGCTGCCCATCATCTTCGTCACCGGCCACGGGGACATCCCGATGGCGGTGCACACCATCAAGAAGGGGGCGGTGGAGTTCCTGTCCAAGCCCTTCCGCGACGAGGACCTGCTCGCCGCCATCGACGTGGCCCTGGCCCAGGCCCGCAGCGCCTGCTCGGCCGGACGCGAGCTGGGCGAGATCCGCCGCCGCTACGCCCAGCTCACCGCCCGCGAGAAGGAGGTCATCGCCTTCATGGTGAAGGGCGCCCTCAACAAGCAGGCGGCGGCCGAACTGGGCGTGTCGGAGATGACCGTCAAGGTGCACCGCCGCAACGTCATGCACAAGATGGGCGTGGCGCGGCTGCCCGATCTGGTGCGCATGATGGAGCGTCTGCAGGGCGCCGGTGGCTGAGGGGGGCCGGCCCGCGCGACGGCGTCGGCGTTTGCCGCTACAGTCGTGGCGCGACGCCGGGTGGCGGCCCGTCCGGCAACAAGAGGAACGATCAGGAGGATGACAGGGTGGAGATGATCCGCAACCGCTTCAAGGAACGCCTGCGCGCGGGCGAGCTGCTCTACGGCTTCTGGCTCGGTCTGTCCGAGCCCTTCACCGCCGAGATCTGCGCCGGCGCCGGCTTCGACTGGCTGCTCATCGACGGCGAGCACGGCCCCAACGACCTGCGCACCATCTTCGCCCAGCTCCAGGCCATCGCGCCCTATGCCTCCGCGCCGGTGGTGCGTCCGCCCCAGGGCGACCACGTGCTCATCAAGCAGCTGCTGGAGACCGGCGTGCAGACCCTGCTGATCCCCATGGTGGAGTCGGCGGCCCAGGCGCGTCACCTGGTGGAGGCCATGCACTACCCGCCGGAGGGCATCCGCGGTGTGGGCAGCTCCATCGCGCGGGCCTCCCGCTGGGGGCGCATCGCCGACTACAGCGCCCGCGCCAACGCGGAGATGTGCCTGCTGGTGCAGGTGGAGACCCGCGCCGGCATGGACGCCCTGGACGAGATCCTGGCGGTGCCCCACGTGGACGGCGTTTTCTTTGGCGCCGCCGATCTGGCCGCCTCCTACGGCCTGCTTGGCCAGCCCAACCACCCGGACATCGTGGCGCGCATCGAGGCCGGCCTGCGCGCCGCCCGGGCGCGGGACATGCCCGGCGGCGTGCTGTGCGGCGACCCGGCCCTGGTGCAGCGCTACCGGGACGCGGGCGCCCGCTTCATCGCCATCGGCGTGGATTCCATGCTCCTCGCCGCGGCCACCTCGAAG
>DAOQMM010000120.1:7124-10837 GCA_035335645.1 Rhodocyclaceae bacterium
CAGGCGCGCGGACCGCCGCAGCGTCACTCGGCCGCGGCGACCAGTTCTGCCAGCACCGCCAGTCCCCGGTCCATGTCCGCCTCGGCGGCGTGGCTGAAGTTGAGGCGCAGGGTGCCGGTGGCGCCCGGCGCGTCCGGGTAGAAGGCCTCGCCGGGCATGAAGGCGACGCCGCGGGCGAGGGCGGCCGGCAGCAGCAGGCGGGTGTCCACCGGGCGCTTGAGGGTGAGCCAGAAGAACAGCCCGCCGGCCGGCGTGTGCCAGTCCGCCAGGGCGCCGAAGTGGCGGCGCAGGGCGGCTTCGAAGGCGTCCCGCTTGGCCCGGTAGAAGTCCGCCAGGCGGGCCAGGCGTTGGGGGCGCTCCGGCGCGTCGAGCTGTTCGCCCACCAGCCACTGGCTCAGGCGGTTGCTGTGCAGGTCGGCCGCCTGCTTGAGGCGCACCAGGTAGGGAAACAGGTCGGCCGAGGCCGCCAGATAGCCCAGGCGCAGGCCCGGCGCGAGACTCTTGGAGAAGGAGCCCTGGTAGATCCACGTCCCGCCGGCCAGCTCGGCGCACACCGGGCGGCGCTCGCAGGCGTCGTAGACCAGATCCCGGTAGGGGTCGTCCTCGAACATGGGCACGCCCGCGTCGCGGCAGGCGGCGGCCAGGGCGATCCGCTCGGCGGCGCTGTAACAGCGCCCGGTGGGGTTCTGGAAGGTGGGGATCGCGTAGGCGAAGGCCGGCCGGTCCGACTGCCAGTCGGCTGCGCTCAGGCTGTCCGGCGCGAAGGGCCGAAAGCGCGCGCCGAAGAAGCGGAACACCTGCAGGGCGGCCAGGTAGGTGGGCGACTCCACCGCCACCGGGGTGCCCGCATCCACGAACAGCTTGCCCACCAGGTCGATGCCCTGCTGGGAGCCGGACAGCACCAGCACCCGCTCCGCCGCCGCATCCACGCCGAGGGCCCCGAGCTCCACGGCGATGCGCGCCCGCAGGGCCGGGTCGCCTTCCGTCGGGCCGTACTGCCACACGGTGTCCGGCGCGGCCACGCCGAAGCGCGGAAAGGTCTCTGCCGCGGGCAGGCCGCCGGCAAAGGAGATCATGCCCGGCTGCCCGGCGACGGCCAGGATCTCCCGGATCGGCGACGGGTGCAGGTCTGCCACGCGCGTGGACAGGACCGGCGCGGCGGCGGGGGATCGGGGGATCGAGGCGGTCGGGGAAGGGGACGTCATCGTGGGCTCCGGTTCGGCTGGGGGATCGGGTGGCGGCGCAGGGGTGGATGCCATTGCCGCCGGACAGATAAGTCAATAAACTTGACCATAAATCCTAGGCGTCCGACCGTTATAAGTCAACATGATTGACCAAAATCGTCCCCAGGCCCTGCGCGAGGCCATCGAGCTCTTCTTCTTCGCCTACCGGACCTTCACCGCGCCGCCGGACCGCATCCTCGCCGAGCGCGGCCTCGGGCGCGTCCATCACCGCATCCTGTACTTTGTGGGGCGCAACCCGGACATCGCGGTGAGCGCCCTGCTGGGGGTGCTGGGGGTCAGCAAGCAGGCCCTCAACGCACCGCTGCGGGACCTGCAGGCCCAGGGCCTCGTCACCGCCACGGCGGCGGCCCACGACCGGCGCGTCAAGCAGCTGGCCCTGAGCCCGGCCGGCGCGGCGCTGGAGGCGGAGCTCAGCGGCACCCAGATGGCCATGCTGGAGGCCGTGTTCGGCGCGGCCGGTCCGCAGGCCGAGGCGGCCTGGCGGACGGTCATGGCGAGCCTGGTGGAATCGGCCCGGCCGGAGGGGGCCCGCCCGCCATCCCCCTGAGGATGGCCAACGGGGCGCCCTGCGTGCGTGTCGGGCGCCTCGGGTGGCGCGGGGACGACGCGGCGATGTGGGCCGTTCAGGCCGGGTGGGCGGCGCGCCAGACGCCCAGAGCGTCCACGCAATCCTCGATGCGCTCGATCACCCGGATGCCCGGCAGCCTGTCCTGACGGCCGCATACGCCGGCGCCGCCGACCCACAGGTCCACCTTCGCCGGCAGCGCCTCGCGCAGGGCGCGCAGGCCATCCAGGGCCGGCCGAAGGGGATGGGCGATACTGAAGGACAGGGCGACGATGTCTGCCTCGCCGGCCGCGGCCGCACCGGCGATGTCCCGCACCGGCGTCTGCGTGCCCAGGGACAGGCAGGCCGCGCCTTCCGAGGTGAGCATCGCTTCAACCATCAGCAGGCCGAGGGCATGACGTTCGTCGGGAAAGGTGGTCAGCAGGACGCGCGGCCGCTGCAGCCCGGCCGCCGGCTGGGTGCCGATGGCGGTGCGCAGCAGGTTCTGGACATGCTCGGTGTACAGATGCTCGTCGGCGATCTCGATCTCGCCGCGCAGCCAGGCGTCGCCGATGCGGGCGTTCATCGGCGCCACCACCTCGCACACGAAGCGCTGCAGGCCGTGCTTCAGCAGCATCTGCTGCAGCGTGCAGCGCAGTTCCACGTGGTGACGCAGACGCACGCGGCGCAGCAGGGCCTCGAATTCGGCACAGCGGTCGGCTCCGCCGGGGGCGGCACAGCCGTCGAGCAAGCCGGCGAGCGTCTCGGTGGAGGCGCCCATCAGCCGCGCCGGGCGCAGGCCGTGGTCGATCAGGCGCTTGATCAGGCGCAGCTTCTCGAGCTGCTCCGGCGGATAACTGCGCTCGCCGCCCGCCTCCCGCAAGGGGGTCGGAAAACCGTAGCGCCGCTCCCAGACCCGCAGGAGATCCTTCGAGAGACCCGTGTCCCGCTCGACGGCGGCAATCGGAATGCCCGGCAGGGGTGCAGGCGTGTTCATGTTTGTCCTGGACAATATTGTTGACATTGGGCTGACAGGCTTCTAGCTTAGGAATGTGTCCCATTCATGTCCAGGACAAACATCATGAAATCGAGTGTCGCCCTTCTCCCACCCCTCGCCGCGGCCGGCGTGCTGCTGGTGGGCCTGTGTCAGTGCCTCGGCGCGGCCGTCGCGGCCTCGGCACCCTGTGGCGCAGAGGCCTGCCCCGTCCAGGCCGCGCCCCGTGTCCCGGACGCCGCCGCCGAACTGGACGTGAAGCTCTTCCTCCACACCCTGTCGCCGGGAGCCCGATGATGCGACCGACCGTCCTTCGCCTTCTCGTGAGCCTGGGGCTGGCCTTGGCCGCCGCCTCGGCCCACGCAGCCGACGCCTGCCCCGGCCTGCTCGACCACACCCTGCCGCGCCTTCAGGACGACAAGCCCCAGTCCCTCTGCGACTACCGCGGCAAAGTCGTGCTCATCGTGAACACCGCCAGCTACTGTGGCTTCACCGGCCAGTACGACGGCCTCGAAAAGCTCTACGCGCGCCTGCAGCCCCGCGGCCTGGTGGTGCTCGGCTTCCCGTCCAACCAGTTCGGCAACCAGGAGCCCGGCAGCAACAAGGAGATCGCCGAGTTCTGCCGCCTCACCTACGGCGTCAAGTTCCCCATGTTCGCCAAGACCGAAGTCATCGGCAGCGCCGCCCATCCCCTGTTCCGCCAACTCGCGTCCCTCACCGGCGAGCGCCCCAAGTGGAACTTCCACAAATACCTGATCGCCCGGGATGGCCGCACGGTACGCAGCTTTCCGTCCACCACGGAACCGACCGATAGCACCTTTGTGGCGGCCATCGAGGACGCGCTGGGGCGGCCCTGATCCGTTGGGGGCGGTGTGGGGCGTGGGTTGGGTCTGCCAACGGTCAGTCAAACTCCCGCCGTGCGCCCCAGCAG
>DAOQMM010000121.1:0-10367 GCA_035335645.1 Rhodocyclaceae bacterium
CGCCGCGGCCGGTCAGCACGCCTCCAGCTTCGAAGCCCAGGACAGCCTCCTCGCCACCCTGCTGCTGGGTGCCGCCGCGCTCCTCGTCGCCGCCGGCAGCTTCCATCTGTGGCGGCGCGCCGAGCGGGCCGGCGAGATCGCCCTGTCGCGCCAGCTCGCCGCCCAGTCCGCCACTGCCCTGGCCGAAGCCGCCCCCGACACGGCCCTGCGTCTGGCCGCCGCGGCCGGTCAGCACGCCTCCAGCTTCGAAGCCCAGGACAGCCTCCTCGCCGCCCTCGCCCAGGCGCCCCTCGACTGGCGCAGCGCCGGACAGCAGGGACTCTTCAGTCTCGCCGTGCGCGCCGATGGCGGCCTCATCGCCAGCGGCGGGCGGGACGGCAGCATCCGCCTGTGGAGGGGCGGCGACGATCTGACGCCCGCCGCCCGCCTCGACGCCCACAAGGAGCAGGTCCTCGCCCTGGCCTTCTCGCCGGACGGCCAACGCCTTGCCAGCGCTGGCATCGACCGCCGGGTGATCCTGTGGGATGTGCGCGACCCGGCCCGGCCCCAACGCCTCGCCGAACGTGCCGACCACGAAGGCCCGGTCCTTGCCGTGGCCTTTTCGCCGGACGGCCAGCGCCTCGCCAGCGCCGGCTCCGACCGCCGCATCGTCCTGCGCGACGGCCACAGCGGTCAGCCCGTCGGTCCCGTCCTCGACGCCCACGGCGACACCGTCACCGGCCTCGCCTTCAGCCCGGACGGCCGCCTGCTCGCCTCCACCGGTTACGACGGCGCCCTGCTCCTGTGGGCCACCGACGGCACCGCCACGCCACGCCTGAGCGCCAGCCACCCCGCCGTGCTGTATGGCGTCGCCTTCTCACCCGATGGCAATCTGATCGCCACGGCCGGTGCCGACCGCCACGTCGTCCTGTGGCAGAGCACCACCCTCGCCGTGCGCGACGCACCGCTCACCGACCACGACGCCGCGGTGCGGGCCGTCGCCTTCAGCCCGGACGGACAGCGTCTGATCTCCGTCGGCGACGACCGCCAGGTGCTGGAGCACGACCTCACGCGCCCCACAAGCCTCGGCCGCAACCATCCCGGCCACCGGGACCGCGCCCTGGCGGTCGCCTTCACGGCCGCCGGCGATGCCTTCAGTGTCGGTGCCGACGACCGCCTCATCCACCACGGCCAGACCCTCGGTTCGACCCTCGCCACACGCCTGCCGGGCGTCGACCTGCCCGCCTGGGCCCTCGCCTGGAGCCCGGACGGGCGGCAGCTCGCCAGCGCCGGCCCGGACGGCGCCATCCTGCTGCGGGACGCCCTCAGCGGTGCGCCCGTCGGCCAGGCGCGACGCGGCCACGAAGCCCTCGTCACCGGCCTCGCCTTCACCCCGGACGGCACGCTGCTCGCCAGCGCCGGCCAGGACGGCCGCCTCTTCCTGTGGCCTGTCGCTGGCGGACCGCCACGCGCCCTGCAGCCGGCCGGCGAGGCGCTGCAGACCGTCACCGTCAGCCCGGACGGCCGGACCCTCGCCGCCGCCGGCCGCGACGGACACATCCTGCGCTGGACGCTGCCCGATGCCACCCCGCTGCCCCGCCTGGAGCATGGCGCTGCGGTCAGCGACCTCGCCTTCGCCCCGGATGGCCGCCGGCTCGCCAGCGCGGGGCGCGACGGCACCCTGCGCCTGTGGAATGCCGACGGCACCGCAGCCGACCGCCTGGATCTGCCCGGCGACAGCCTGACGCGCATCGCCTGGCCCGCCGGAGACGGCCCCCTGGCCCTGGCCACGCGCACCCGCGGATTGCTGCAATGGACGCCCGGCGACGCGGCCCCGCGCCCCCTCGGCAACGACGAACACGCCCTGCTCGCCCTCAGCTTTTCGCCGGACGGCCGCCAGCTTGCCAGCGCAGACGTGAACGGGCGGGTGCGCCTGTGGGACATGGTCAGCGGGCAGGCCTTCCACGCCCCCGTCCAGCGCTTCCCTGGCCCGGTGCTGGCCCTCGCCTTCGCGCCCGACGGTCGCCGCCTGGCGGGCACCGGCTGGGGCGGCGGGGTGCAGCTCACGCCCATCGGGGCCGACCTCTGGAGCCGCATGGCCTGCGAACGCCTGCGCCCTCTCCCGCCGGCCTCTCCGGAATCCGCCTGCCCCGCCCCCGAGAACGGCCGGGCGACGACATCTCGACCTTGACATCGGCAAGTCCCGATCTACTCTGGTTAGACGGCCGGCCCAGCAGCGCCGGGCCGTGGCATTCTCATCCCGCGCCAAATATATGCCGGCGCCCTTTCGGAGAGCTTCCCATGGCATTGATCATCCCAGGCGTCGAAGTCAAGGTCGTCAAGGAAGTCCTCTCGCCCCAACTGGCCCCCTCCGGCGTGCTGGGGCTGGTCGGCATCGTCGAGGCGCCGGGCAGCGGAATCGGTCGCGCCGCCAGCTGGCGCAGCTTCACCGACCGCTTCGGCGCCGCCAGTGCCTTCAGCCTGCCCGAAGCCGCCCAGGCGCTTGGCAACGGTGTCTTCGAACTGGTCGTATGCCCGGTCGCCTGCGACGCCACCGCCAGCCTCAAGGTGCCTGCCGCCACCGGCAACGCCGCCGCCTTCACCCTCAGCGCCCGCGCGCCGGGCCCGTGGGGCAATGCGCTCCAGGTCAGCCTCGCCACCCGCCAGGTGGCCACCGGCAAGAAGCTCGACAGTGGCGACGACGAGACCCGGCAGGTCTTCGATCTGACCATCCGCATCGCCGGCAGCGACTACAAGGAAGTACACCGCAACCTGTCCACCGATGCCACCGACACCCTCCGCCACGTGCGCGACGTACTCGCCGCCCAGTCCCAGCTCCTGCGCGTCGTCGAAGAACGCGACAAACTCAAGCCCCCCAAGGACAGCCCGGACGTCAAGGATCCCAGTGCCGCGCTGCTGGGTCTGACCGGCGGCGCCGACGCCGACCCCGACGCCTACCGCAAGGCCATCGCGCTGCTGGAAAACGAATCCGACGTGGACATGGTGCTGGTCTCGGTGCAGGACACCCGCGACACCACCCGGGTCGGCCGCATTTACGCCGATGTGATCAGCCACTGCGACCGCATGAGCGCCCGCAGCCAGGGCCGCATCGGCTTCGGTGAAGTGCCCGGCGGCAACGCGGCGGACATCGCCACCGCGGCCGACAAGCTCACCGGCACCCTCGTCTCCGACCGCTTCATCCTCGTCGCCCCGGCCGGCGTGGTGGGCGCGGTGGCCGGAATGACCGGCAGCCTCGACTATTTTCAGTCGCCCACGTTCAAGCGTCTCAGCGGGCTGGGCGAGCCGGCCCCGGCCCTCGGTGTCGAATCCCAGCAGGAGCTCCTGCGCAAGAACGTGGTCCCCGTCGTCGCCCAGCGCGGCCGCGGCATCATCGTCGTGCGCGGCCTCACCACCGACGGCGACCAGATCAGCGTGCGCCGCGTGGCCGACCACGCCGTGCGCGGCGTCAAGACCATCGGCGAACTCTTCATCGGACGCCTCAACAACGAGGAAGGCCGCGGCGCCCTCAAGCAGAAGCTCGTCGAATTCCTCGTCCAGATGCAGAAGGAAGGCGCCATCGTGCCCTCCACGGACGGCACCGACCCCGCCTTCAAGGTCAATGTCTATTCCAGCCAGCAGGATTTCGCCCAGGGCATCGTGCGTGTGGACCTGGCCGTGCGCCCGGTGCGCGCCATCGACTACATCTACGCCACCGTGCTGGTCCAGGTCTGACGCCCGGCAGCACCCCGCGACATAAGATCCCGCACCCTCGACATCTCCGGAGAGTCCCGCCATGCCGACCGTCTTTTCCGCCAACCGCTCCAGCGTCCTGGTCGATGGGGAAGCCATCGAAGGCCTGCAATCCCTGGCCTACCGGGTCGTCACCGAACGGGAGGACATCCGTGCCGTGGGCAGCGACGAGCGCGTCGCCGTGAGCTTCGGCCTGCGCACCGTGCAGGGCGAGCTCACCGTACGGTCCGCCAGCTACAAGCTCGACGGCCATCTGGACAAACAGGCCAAGTTCCAGCTCGTCGCCAACCTCAAGAAGGACGATGCCGCCGATTCACCCAAGCGCACCGTCTCCTTCGACGACTGCTACGTGGAGGACAAGTCCTTCAGCCTGGGCGCCGGTGGCACCGTGGTGACCGCCTACACCTTCAGCGCGACCCGCGTCCGCGAGGAGTAGACCCTTGGGCCTGCGCGAGCATCTCGTCGCCGGCACCCCCTGCATGCTGGATTTCGCGGGCTTCGACCGGCCCCTTGGCGTGCTCGTGGGCGGCGCACTCCAGCGCCTGGCGCCGTGGACCTACCGGGATCACCTGGACGCCCTGCGCGCCTGCACCCGGCTGGTCGGCCCAGCCCTGCGCCTGGATGCCGCCGCCTTTGCCGACCGGGTCCTCGCGCCCCTCGACCTGCCCGCCGAAGAGCGTCCGTCGCTGCATCCCATCGCCCTGTGGTGGGCGGCGGGCGGAGACGACCCCCTGTTGCCGCCGCCCGCCGAGGGCGACTGGCTCGACCTGGGCAGCGCCCGCGCCCGGCTGCGCCCGTGGACCGAACACCAGCGCCTCGCCACCCTCGATGGCTGCCTCGATGCCGACCAAGACACCCCGGACGCAACCGACAGCTTCGACCCCGTCGGCTACCTGGACGGCATGGTCCGCGCCAGCCTCGCTGTCCTCGAGGGCCCCGTCCCACTGGAACGCCTCGACGCCCGCGCCAGCGCCGTCCTGCTCAACGCCACGGTCGCCCTCAATGTCGTGGACGAGGCCGATGACACCCTGCTGCAGGGTGGCCCGGCCGCCCGTCTGGCCGCCACCCGCACCCTGCGCCTGTGCCGCGCCCTCGGCTGGACGCCCACGCGCGTCTGGAGCACCCCCGCGGCTGAAGTGGACCGCCTGCTGCGCCTGCTCGACCTGCTGGAGCCACCGGCCCGCCCGGTGCCCGCCCACCGTGGCCTGGCCGATCACCCGGACGCCACCGTGATCCGTTTCGAGGACGACGCCGCATGAGCACCGCCCACACGGAGCGCCTCGTCGCCCGCCTGCTCGCGCCCCTTGCCCGCAGTCTCGACGGCGCGCGCCGCCACCTCGACCTGGCGGACCCGGATGCCGACGCGACTGACGACGCCCGCCCGGAGCCCACGGACGGACTGCCAGCACGGCCCGCTTTTCCCGCCCGTGTCGCCCCGCTGACGCCCGCCATCGAGACGGTCGCGCCCTCGCGTCCCACCGCCCCTGCCGTCATTGCCCGGCCCCCGGAACAACCGACGACCGACGCCTGGCCGCCCGCATCCGCTCCGCGGGCCCCGGCCACGGCGCCCACCCCGCCGGATCGGGCGGCAGCGGCCCCGCACAGTCGGCCCACCCCGGCGAGCACAGCCCAGCGCGTCCCCACCCACGCGCCCGAGGCGGGCCTGGGCGATCGGCGCGCCCCCCCTCCTCCGATACCGGTGGCCGAACGAATGTCGCACACAGCACCGGATGTCACCCACCGCCCCCCCGAGGGGATGCACACACAGGTGCCCGGCGATCCGCTGCCCACTGAACCCGCTCCCCAGGTCTCCCTCCGCGTCCCCCTCGTCAGGGCACGCGTTCAGGACGCGCACGGCGTTGATGCACGCAGCCCGGGGATGTCAGCCCCGATCATCGGAGCGCAAGCGCCTGACGTGACACGCCCCGGCGATGCCGCCCCCGCCGCGCCCACGGCCCCTTCTGCGCCTCCTGCGTCGCGGGGCGCGGTCCCAGCCGCAACCGGCACACCTGCCCTCCGTCTCCCCGTACGCCCCGCCGTGCCCCGCCACGATGGGGTCGCCACACCTTCGCCCTCTGCCGCCGCGCCGTCCGCCGCGGCGGCACCCCCGGTCGACGAGGTCGCGCCCCCGGCACCGGCCTTCCTGCCCCGCCATCCCGTCCTGCCCCGCATCGTGGCCGCCCTCGATCCCGTTCTGGAGCAGGCCTGGCGCGTCACCGACGCAGCCCTGCCCACGGCCGCCGCGCTCGACGCCGCCCCGCCCCCCGGCACGGACACCGCAGCGTCTGCAGACCCAGCCGGCGCCCCGCGGGTCAACAACCATTTCCACGTCAACGTCGCCCTCGGGAGCGACAGCGCAGGCAGCGGCCGCGATCCCCAGCAGCTCGAAGACGCCCTCGTCACCCTGCTGCGCGACGCGGCCCGCCGTCAGGGGCTGGACGTATGAACGCCCCGGCCCGGCGCAGCGCCTACACGGTCCGCCTTGGCGACGCGGTGGCCAGCAGCACGGCCAGCGAGTCCCGCCGCCAGCTCCTGCGTCTGCAGGTGGTGCTCGACATGGACGGCCCGGTCGCCGCCTGCACTGTCGAACTGGCCGACGCCGCCAGCCCGCCCCCCGCCATCGGCGACGCGGTAAGCGTCGAGCTCGACGGCGGCGACGGCCTGCAGACCGTCTTCACAGGCACCGTCGCCGAAGCCGCTGCCCACGCCACCGGCCAGCGCATCGTCGCCCACGGCCACTTCGCGCCCCTCGGTGCCCGCGAGGTGGAAGCCGCCTACGACAGCGTCGCCGCAGATTTCATCGTCAAGGACCTGCTGGACCAGGCTGGCGCCACGGCCGGCACGGTCGCTGCCGGGCCGGATCTGGCGGCGTGGACGCTTCAGCGCAGCCCCACCGCGCTTGGCCATCTGCGCCGCCTGGCCCTGCTCTGCGGCGCCGACCTCTACGCCGACGGCCGCGGCGCCATCCACTGCGCTGTCCCCCGTAGCGGCGCGGCGGATCACCGTTTCACGTTCGGCGAGAACATCCTGCGCCTGCAGCTGGCGCGCCGCGTGCCGGCCTTCGACAGCATCGAGGTGTGGGGGGAAGGCGCCGACCAGGGCGCGGACAAGGCCCACTGGCTGAGCACCGACCTGGCGCAGGTGTCTGCCAAGGCGTCCGTTGCCGCCGACGGCAGCGTGCAGACCGGAAAGCTCGGGCAACGCCCCCTGCGCCTGCGGGAAGGCGCCCTGCGCAGCGGCGCTGCCGCCGAAGCCGTCGCCAAGGCCTGGGCCACGCGGGTCGCCGCGGGCCGGGTGGAAGGCAGCGTCGAAGTCTTCGCCGCGCCCAAGGTGTGCCCTGGCGACCTCGTCGGCATCGACAAACTGCCGGACGACCACCCCGCCGCCGCCCTCCTCGACGGTCCCCTGCGGGTGCGCAGCGTGCGTCACGAGCTCGACCGCCAGCGCGGCGCCATCACCCGGCTGGGGTTCTGACCATGACCGTGCGCATCGGCAAGATCGAACTCACGGGCGTGCAGGACCTGCACACCGAGGAATCGCGCACCCTCGTCGAACAGCGCGTGCCCGAGCAGCAGGGCAGCGTTTTCCAGGACCTTGGCCGCGAGCCCCTCACCCTGGTCATCGACGGTCTGCTGCTGGGCGAGGACGCCCTGTCGGCACTCGAGACCCTGCGCCAGGCCCACGCCAAGGCCGAACCCCAGTCCTTCGCCGCCGATCTGGTGGTGGGCACCGACCTCACCGACGTCATCATCGAGGACTTTCGCGTCCGCCAGGTGGCCGGCTACCGGGACCGCTACCGCTTCAGCCTGCGCCTGCGCGAACACATCGAACCGCCGGCCGCCGCCGACGCGGCCGTCGCCGACGTGAACCAGGGCGTGGCCGCCGACGCCGCCGGCTGGAGCGACAGCAGCCTCGCTGCGGCCGGCGTGCTGCAGGACCCGGCCTCCCTGTCCGCGGCCCTCGCCGCCCAGCCCGGCCTGCTCGACACCCTGGACATGGACGCCCTCGGCGACGCCGTGGCCGGCAATCTGGACAGCCTCGACGCCGGCCAGCTCGACGGCATGCTGGGCGCCCTCGCCAACGCGGATCCGACCAAGGCTGGCGGCCTCTTCGACGCCCTCGGCAAGGCTGGTGCCCTCGGCCCCATGCTCGCCAAATACGCCCAGGAAGGCGCGGCCTTCCTCAAGAAACTCGACCCATCCAAGCTCAGTTCGCTGATGCGCGCCTTCTCTGGCGGGCTGGAGTTCCTCAACCAGCTCAAGAAGGTGGCCGAGGCCGCCGGCAAGCTCGCAGGCGACATCAAAGACCTGCGCCTGCCGCCCGAACTGGACCGCATCCTCAAGGGCGGCCGGCCATGAGCAGCACCGCCGACGTGGTCCGCGACCTGGCGTCCCTGGTGCGGGAGCTCGGTGCCCTGCTGGAGACAAAGACCGCCCGCGAGATTCCCGCCATCGCCCGTGACCTGGGCGCCGAGGCCCAGCTCGGCCAGGGCGTGGATGCGCTGGCCTCCGTGCTCGGTCAGGTCCGTCACGGCGTCGTGCCCCTGCGCAGGATGGCCATCGGCGCCGACGCCCTGGTCGCCGCCCTGGGCTGCGTCCCGCCCCTGGTGGGCGGCCTCGCCCGCGCCACCGACGCCTCCGGCGAATGGCTGGCGACCCTGGGCCTCGGCCTCGGGGACGCGGCCGGCGCCGCACAGGCCGTCTCCGGCCCGATCCGCCAGGTGTCGGATGTCCTCGACATGGGCGAAGACGTGGCCGAAGGCGCTGTCAGCCTGCTCGCCGCGGGACAGTGGCGCGGTCTCATCACCGCCCTCGACCGCCTCGATACATCCCTCAAGGCGCTCAAGGCGCCGCCCCCCACCCCGCCCGGCGCCCCCGCCGGCGCCCTTTCCGGAGGATGACCCCCATGGCCGATACCTTACCCGCCCCCACTTCCGACGGCCGCGCCGACAACCCCTTCCGCGCCGTCGCCATCCTGCTCGACGCCGTGGGCCGCTCCCTGGAGGCCAGCAAGCGCCAGGACCAGGCCGCCCGCTGGGTGCGCATCGCCCGCGTGCGCGAATTCCGCGACGACGGCATCGCCAAGGGCGTCATGAAAGCGATGGACGTGCTGACCCTGGCCGTCGCCTACCTGCAGCGCTTCACCCTCGACGCCAACGACCTGCTCGTCCAGGGCGACGCCGCCAAGGCCCTGGTGGAGGTCTCGGCCGAATTCATCAAGACCGCCACCAGCAAGGAGTTCATCAACTCCCTCGAAATGGCCGTCGGTCAGGACCCGAGCCCCGATTCGCCCATCCCGGACGTGGCCAACATCATCGACAAAATCGTGCAGATCGCCGACAAGGTGCCCGAGCCGGACGACCTCAAGGTGATCGGCGCGGCCCTGTGGCGCCTGCTGGGCATCGAACAGGCCAGCCTCGACGAGGCCAAGCTGGGCGCCACCACCGAGAGCCACATCGTCGTGGAGCGCACCGGCAAGCTGCGCCTGCTCCAGTTCGCCTTCGACCAGAACTTCCGCCTGCAGAACTTCGGCAAGGGCGCCGGCGTGTCCTCCCTCGACGTGAACCGCCTGGGCGGCCGCCGCCTGTGGGAAGCCGGCGCCGACAAGCTGCCGTCCAAGTCCGTGGGCAAGTACGGTGACGCGCCGGACATCGAGACCGTGTGGGAGCTGGATTTCTCCACCGACAAGGCGGGCGCCGACGTGCAGGACGCCAACTCCATCCTCGAAGCCCTCGGCTACGCCGACCCGGCGGTACCGGACCGCAAGGTCTTCGGCGCCGAATTCGCCGGCCGCCTGCGCACCTTCCAGCAGATCAACGAGATTCCCCTGAGCGGCAAGCTCGACAACGCCACCCTCAACCGTCTGCTGCACCTGGACTTCGACGCCAAGAACCTGAAGCGCGCCAAGCGCTTCAAGGCCGACGCCCTGCCCAAGGGCTTCGATCCGCTGAAGAAGTGAGCGACCGCCGACCTCATCGCCCGTCCTTTCGCCTGCCGCCATGAGCGACCCGATCGACATCATCCGCGCCGTCGTCCGCGACGAGCTGCGCAGCCTGCGCCTGGGCGACCTGGCGGTGGTCACCAGCATCTTCCCCCACACGGGCGACGATGACGGCCACAACCACGAATGCTCGGTCAAGCTGCGCGAAGGCGGGCTCGAACTGCGCAAGGTGCCCATCGCCACGCCCCACGTGGGCATGGTCGGCGCGCCGCGGGTGGGCGATCTGGTCCTCGTCAGCTACGTGGGCGGCGACCCCAACCGGGCGGTGGTGATCGGCCGGCTGTATTCCGAAAAGATCCACCCGCCCCTCCACAAGGAGGACGAGTGGCACGCCTTCGCCAAGGCCGACGGGGTCGCCCGCTACACCATTGACGGCGAGGAATCCTGCATCGTCACGGCCGGCAAGACCATCGTCACGGTGAAGAAGGACGGCAACGTGGAGATCCAGGGCGAAGCCGACCTGGCCATCCAGGTCAAGGGCAAGGTCACGATCCAATGCACCGACTTCAGCCTCGACGCCTCCGGCAACGTGGATCTGGGCCAGAGCGGCGCCGGCGTGATCACCGAGCAGTCCCACAAGTGTTACTTTACCGGCAAGGCCCTGGTGCCCTCCGGCACCGTCAAGGCCAAAGGCTAGG
>DAOQMM010000122.1:0-10351 GCA_035335645.1 Rhodocyclaceae bacterium
GGCATCCGCGTGGCGCCCGGCACGATGTTTTCCAATTCCGGACGTTTCGACCATTTCCTGCGGATCTGCTGCGGTGCGGCCTATTCGCCGTCCATCGAGGCGGCATTGCGTACGCTCGCCCGGATTGTCTCGGCCGGCTGACCCGGCGCACCGGGGCCAGCGCCCTCGCGAAGCGCCGGCAAGATCTGCAAGCCGGGCGGCGTGTCGTCGCCTGTATGCCTGCTGTATGAAATCCCCATATTGAGATTTCTTTGTAAATCTTGATTAAATAAGTGGTTTTCTGTCTCTCCGAACCCTCCGTCGTGCGTTGTCGAAACACGCATGTCTCTATACTTGGCCGCCTCGCGTTCCCCGCATCAGGGGATGGGCGGATCGGAAATCAGGTGCTTGTTCGAGGACGATGGAATGCACACCCCGGCAGACGATGAGCTCGTGGTGACGCCGTATGCCCTCCTCCGCAAGGGGAAGGATCGGAAGTGGGATGGTTGGTACGATCTGGCGCGGCCAAACGGGGCGCAAGTCCGTACCTTTGTCCGCGTCCCGTCCCGTGATGGTTTTGACGATCCTCACATGGCCTGCATGGCCGCTGAAGTCCTGGCCCGCTTCGATCTCGACGGGGCCCTGAAACGAACGTCCTCCCGGCGCAAGCCGGAGGTTTCCTGACCTGCTGCCGCCCTGGATGGCCTCATGACCCCGCGCCTTGCCCTGACTGTTGCCGTACTTGCCCTGTTCGAGTGTTCCG
Source organism: Rhodocyclaceae bacterium (assembly GCA_035335645.1). GTDB lineage: Bacteria > Pseudomonadota > Gammaproteobacteria > Burkholderiales > Rhodocyclaceae > Zoogloea. The sequence continues at coordinate 743 of DAOQMM010000122.1, forward strand.
TACCCGCGTCCGCTGCGGTGTACAAGTGCGACGAAGGGGGGCGCGTCGTGTATATGGACCGGCCTTGCCTGTATGCGCCGGTGGAGGCCAAGTCCGCCGTCCGGACGGTGGGCGTGCCGTCCGGCGAGGGCGAGCGGCGCGAACGGGTGCAGCCGGTACGTACCCTGCCCGCGGACGAATCGGCCATCCTGCAGGCGCGTCCGCTGGTCGTCCGCTGAAAAGGCGGCGGGGCGTGCCGACGCAGGCAAGGCCACGCACGCACCAACGCACCAATGAAAACACCCCGCGCCGGGCGGGGTGTTGCGGGACTGCCGGCCGGATCGGCGCTGCTCAGGAACGGGGATTCGGTGACTTGACCGGATTCTCGTTGCTGCCGCCGGTGGCGCTGTCGAGGCGGGCGGCGTCTTCGTCGCTGATCAGTTCAAACACCCGCACGACCTTGTTGACGCCCTGAGTGGTGCGGGCGATCTGGGTGGCGGCATCGGCTTCCTTGCGGGTGACCAGACCCAGCAGGTAGACGGTCTGGGCCTCGGTGACCACCTTGACGTGCTGGACGTGGAAGTCGGTCCGGTCGAGGAAGCGGGTCTTGATCTTGGAGCTGATGTAGGCGTCGTTGTTGCGCGCCGACAGGCTGCTGGTCGGGGCGATGCGCAGCTCGTTTACCACCTCCTTCACGTTTTCGACACCGGCCGCGATGCGGCCCGCTTCGTCGCGGCTGGTCTCGTTGAAGGCCTCACCGGTGAGCAGCACTTTGCGGTTGAAGGACGTGACGTTGGCGTGGACGTTGTCCTTGAGCTTTTCGGAGATGCGGTTGGAGGCCTTCCATTCGATGGACTCGTCGTCCACGTAGGTGCCGGAAGTGCGTCGGTCGGTGGCCATGGCGACTGCCACGCCGGTACCACCGACGATCACCGGGATGCAGCCCTGGACGGCGAAAAGGGTGCCGAGGGCGAGGGCCGACCCGATCAGGGCGGTGCGCAGGTTCTTCATTCTTCGACTCCGAGAAGCAGACAATCAATACCGTCGCACAGACAGTGCAGGGTGAGCAGGTGGACTTCCTGGATGCGCGCGGTGCGGTCGGCGGGCACGCACAGATGCACGTCGTCCGGGCCGAGCAGACCGGTCATCCGGCCGCCGCCCTTGCCGGTGAGGGCGACCACACGCATCTCCCGTTCGCGGGCGGCGTGGATCGCCTCGATGACGTTGGGCGAATTGCCGCTGGTGGAAATCGCCAGCAGCACGTCGCCGGGCTGGCCGAGGGCGCGCACCTGCTTGGAGAAGACCTGATCGTAGGCGTAGTCGTTGGCGATGGAGGTGAGCGTCGAGGTGTCGGTGGTGAGGGCCATCGCCGCCAGCGGTGGGCGCTCCATCTCGAAGCGGTTGAGGAGCTCCGCCGCGAAGTGCTGGGCGTCGGCCGCCGATCCGCCGTTGCCGCAGGCAAGGATCTTGCCGTTGGCCATCAGGCAGTGGGTCATGGTTTCGATGGCCGCGGCAATGGGAGCGGCCATGAATTCGAGGGCGGCCAGCTTGGTCTGGGCGCTGTCGTTGAACTGCTGGGCGATGCGGGCGACGAGATCCATGGGGGGCTCCGGTAGGGTGCGCGGATTCTAGCATCGGGGCGCGGCGCTTCGTGGGGAGGAAGAAATCTGCTTACAAAGGGCGTCGAGGGAGAGGCGCGGCGGTGGCGGCGCGGGCAGGCGCCGTCGTGCCGGCGTGCCCCGAGGCGCCGTGGCATCTGGGTGGGCGAGCGGGCCGCTGCGAGGGTCTGCCCGGCCTGGGCTCCGCGGGCGTGGCGGCGTTCGCCACGCGGCTTTCAGGGGCGGTGCGTGAGGCGGCTGGCGCCAGAAGGGCGCGGGCCTGTCGAGGCCGCGGAGGCCCGTTCAAGGTATCCGGTTGGCGGTTGTCATGGCCGCACATACACCTCCACGCGGAGGCGCTTCCACGGATTCGGATCCTTCGTCAGGCGTCCGATGCGACCTTCCACCTTGACGCCCCGGTCCATCTCGGCAGCGAGGGCGGCGTTTTCGGCGCGGGGCAGGTGACCGAGCTGGACGCCGCGCCATTCTACGCGGATCGCGGCGGTGTCGTGGCGGTTGTCGGGCTCGCGGACGAGGACCAGCGGGTCGCCCTCGCGCATCTCGTCCCACAGGATCTTGCCGCTGTAATACTGGAAGCCGGCCAGGGGCGAGTTCTGCACGAGAATGCGCACCTGCTGGGCGAGGCTGCTGCCGGTGCAGAGGACGAGCGCGAGGCCTGCGACGCGCGCGCGGTACCGTCTACTCCGCATCGAAGGCGCCCTTGAGCCACGCGATGTGCGCGCTGGAGAGGGCGTCCAGCAGCACCGCGTCGAAGCGGCAGGGCCGCCTGGCGTGGGTGCGCCCGGCGCCGGCCAGCCAGTGCTGGGCGGCCAGGATCACGCGCTGCTGCTTGGTCGCGGTGATGCTCGCCGCGGCCCCGCCGAAGCGCCCATTGCGGCGCAGGCGGACTTCGACGAACACCACCGTGTCGTGATCCAGGGCGATCAGATCCACCTCGCCGCCGCGGCAGCGTACGTTGCGCGCCAGGATGCGCAGGCCGTGGCCTTCCAGATGCTGGGCCGCGAGGGCTTCGGCTGCCGCGCCGCGCTGCAGGTGAGCGGCTTGCGCCGGCTCCTCGGCCCCGCCACAATCGGGCTCCCCCGCCTTTCGCCACCATGTCCGCCATGCTTCCCGCACCTTCCGAATCTCCCCTGTCAAGGACGCCGTCATTGTATGTGGTTGCCACGCCCCTCGGGAACCTCCAGGACTTGGGCCTGCGGGCGCTGGCGGTGCTGAAGGCTGTGGATGCGGTGGCGGCCGAGGACACGCGCCACAGCCAGCGCCTGCTGGATGCCTTCGGGATCGCCACGAAGCTGGTGGCGCTCCACGAGCACAACGAGCAGTCCGCCGTCGGCCAGGTGATCCGGCTGCTGGAGGCCGGGCAGCACGTCGCGCTGGTCACCGATGCGGGGACGCCGGCCGTGTCCGACCCGGGCGCGCGGGCGGTGGCGCGGGTGCAGGAGGCGGGCTTCCCGGTGGTGCCGGTGCCGGGGCCCTGCGCTGCGGTGACCGCCCTGTCGGCCTCCGGCCTGGCGGACGGGGCCTTCCATTTCCACGGTTTTCTGCCGGTCAAGTCGGCGGCGCGGCGGGCGGCCCTCGAGGCGCTGCGCGGTGTCCCCGGCACCCTGGTGTTCTACGAGGCGCCCCATCGCATCGCCGAATGTCTGGACGATCTGGCGGCCGTGCTCGAGGCGGGCCGCCAGATCGTGGTGGCGCGGGAGCTGACCAAGCTCTTCGAGCAGATCGTGCGCATGCCGCTGGCCGACGCGCCGGCCTGGCTGGCGGCGGATCCGAACCGGGCGCGGGGCGAGTTCGTCCTGCTGGTCTCCGCAGCGCCGCCGGCGGAAGGCCTGTCGCCCGAGGCGGAGCGGGTGCTGGGCCTGCTTCTGGCCGAGCTGCCGGTGAAGCAGGCAGCCAAGCTGGCCGCGGCCATCACAGGGGCTTCGAAGAATGCCCTGTACGAACGGGCCCTGGCCCTGCGTGACACGGCCCTGTGAGTTCGGCGGCCCTCAATGGATGTGACTGCCGTCGCGGCCGATGAGGGTGACGTCCACATGGCGTGAGCCGACCCGGTTGCCGGGGCCGAACTTCACCTTGAAGCCGCCCACGTCCAGGTCGAGGCTTTCGAGGGATTGGGCGACGGCCAGCGGTGTGGGCGGGCCCTTGACGCGGCGGATGGCCTCGATGAGCACCCGTGCGCCGACGTATTCCTCAAAGCTGGTATAGGACGGCTCCTCGCCCGGCGCATAGGCCCGCAGGGCGTCGGCATAGTCGCGGGCGATCCGGCTGACGCCGTCGAAGGGCGAGGGCATGACCTGGGTGATGCCCACACCCCGGGCAAAATCGCCGCCGGCGATCTGGAACAGTTCGCGCCCGTTGATCACCGAGATGCTGAACAGCAGGGTGCCGGGCGCGACACTGCGGTAGGCCTTGACGAAGGCGGCGGCGGGGCGCACCACGCCGATCATGATGACCGCCTGCGGGTTGCCCTTGGCGATGTCCTGGACGGCACTGGCCACGTCTTCGCTGTTCTTCTCGTAGCTGCCGCTGCTTGCCACCTTCAGGTCGAACCTGGCCAGGGCCCGCTCCACACCGGCCAGGCCGGCCTGGCCGAAGGGGTCGTTCTGGTAGAACACGGCGATGCGCTTGATGCCGGTGGTGACGAACTGGCGCACCATCGCCTCGGTTTCGTCGCCGTAGCTGGCGCGGATGTGGAAGATCCACGGGTTGTAGGGGCTGCGCAGGGGCTCGCCGCCGGTGTAGGGGGCGATCAGCGCGGTGGTGCCGTCGGCGAGCACGCCCTGCTTGAGCAATTCCACGATGTTGCCGGTGCCGGCGTAGCCGATCAGCGCGGCGGCCTTGTCCCGCTCGATCAGTTCGCGGGTCAGGCGGACGGTTTCAGACGTCTGGTAGCCGTCGTCCTTGACCACGTGTTTGAGCCGGTGGCCGCCCACGCCGCCGGCCGCATTGGCCGCCGCCACGGCGATGCGCACGCCGAGCGCCATCTGCTTGCCGGTACTGCCCAGGCTCCCCGTGAGGGGCGCGCACTGGCCGATCACAACCGTTTCCGCACCGGCCGTGCCCGCTCCGCCGGCGATCCCCAGCACCACGGCCAGCATGACCAGCCATTTTCCGCTCCACCTGTCCATCATCGCGTCCCCCCCGCAACATTGTGTCAATGTTGCGGAAGTGTGCATGAATCATGGTGCACTGCATATGACGCGTGCCACTGCCTTCGAGTGAACTATTACCAGCCCGCGGGCAGCGTGCGCATCAGGTGTCTCCGCCCTGCAGGCCGTGTTTGCGGATCTTGTCATGGAGGGTGGTCTTGGCGATGCGCAGGGCTTCGGCGCTGCGGCTCAGGTTGCCGCCCTGGCGACGCAGTTCGGCGGCGATGAGGCTGCGCTCGAAGCTGTCCACCGCCTCGGCCAGGGACGGTGGGACCGTGTCGGGCGCGCCGTCGAGCCGCTCCTGACCGACGCCCAGAACGAGGCAATCGGCCATGTTGCGCAGCTCGCGCACGTTGCCGGGCCAGGGGTGGGCCATCAGGCGGCGCATGCGTTCGGGGGGCACGCTGGGCAGGGGGCGGTCGTGACGCTGGGCGGCGCCGAGCATGAAGTGTTCGAGCAGCAGGGGGATGTCCTCGCGCCGTTCCCGCAGGGGCGGCAGGTCGATGGTCACCACGTTGAGGCGGTAGTACAGGTCGGCGCGGAAGCTGTGCTGTTCGGCGCGGGCCTTGAGGTCGTCCTTGGTGGCGGCCACCACGCGGCAATCCACGGGCTGCTGCTGGTTGGAGCCGAGACGCTCGACCACCCGTTCCTGGAGCACGCGCAGGAGCTTGATCTGCACGCCCAGGGGCATGCTCTCCACCTCGTCGAGGAAGAGGGTGCCCTTGTTGGCGTATTCGATCTTGCCGATGCGGCGCTTCTGGGCGCCGGTGAAGGCGCCAGCCTCGTGGCCGAAGAGCTCGCTGTCGAGCAGGGTGTCGGGCAGGCCGCCGCAGTTGAGGGCGACGAAGGGGCCGCCCTTGCGCGGCGACAGTTCGTGCAGGCACTGGGCCACGAGTTCCTTGCCGGTGCCGGTTTCGCCGCGGATCAGCACGTCCACGCGGGTGCCGGCCACGTCGGCGACGAGCTGACGCACCCGCGCCATCTGCGGCGAGCGGCCGATGAGCTTGGCGTCGATGCCGTCCCGCTCGGCGAGGCGGCGGCGCAGGTCCAGCACCTCCAGGGTGAGGGCGCGCTTGTCGAGGGCGCGGCGCACGACATCTACCAGCATCTCCGGGGAGAAGGGCTTCTGGATGAAGTCGTAGGCGCCGCCACGCATGGCCTCCACGGCCAGGGTGACGTCGCCGTGGCCGGTGATGATGATGACCGGCAGGTCCGCGTCCAGTGCGCGGGCGCGGCGCAGCACCTCCATGCCGTCGGCGCGGGGCAGGCGCATGTCGGTGACGACCACGCCGGGGAAGCCGGGACCCAGGCGGGCGAGCCCCTCTTCCGCCGAGCCGACGCCGTCCACGGCCATGTCGGCCAGCATCAGGGCCTGTTCGCAACCCAGGCGCACGTCCGGGTCGTCTTCGATGATGAGTACTCTGAGGGGCTGGCTCATGGGGCGTCCTTCGGGGCCGCGGGGAGATGGAGGGTGAAGCGGGCGCCGCCTTCCGGGCGGTTGTCGGCGCTCAGCTCGCCGCCGAACTCGCGCACGATGTCGCGGGAGATGGCCAGCCCGAGCCCCAGTCCCTCACCCGCGGGCTTGGTGGTGAAGAAGGGCTCGAAGAGGCGCCCGGCGGCCGGGTCGGGCAGGCCGCAGCCGCTGTCGGCGATGCGCAGGGCGAGGCCGCCGGCGTCATCCGGGCCGGCCTCGATGAGGAGTTCGCGCACTGGCGCGTCGGCCATGGCGTCGGCGGCGTTGCGGATGAGGTTGATGAGGACCTGCTCCAGGCGGTTCTGGTCGCACCAGGCGATGTCGCGGCCGGCCTCGCAGCGGTTGATGACGGTGACGCCGGCCTTGGCCAGGCGCGGGTCGAGGAGGAACAGGGCGGCGCTCACCGCGTGGGCCAGGTCGGTGGCGGCGGGAATGGCCGGCGACTTGCGGGCGAAGGTCTTGAGGGGCGTGATGATGCGGCCCATCTGGTCGGCCAGGCGGGCGATGATGCCCAGGTTCTTCTCGACGGTGTCCAGGTCACCGCGCTTCATGAAGGCCACGGCGTTGCCCGACAGGGTGCGCATGGCGCCCAGGGGCTGGGCGAGTTCGTGGGTGATGCCGGCGGCGAGCTGGCCCAGCACCGCCAGCTTGGCGGCCTGCACCAGCTCGTCCTGGGCGGCGCGCAGGGTCTGTTCGGCCTGCTGGCGTTCGGCCACTTCCTTGCGCAGGCGGGCGTTGGTCTCGGTGAGGGCGCGGGTGCGGCGGGCCACCTTGCTCTCCAGCTGGGCGTTGGCCTGTTCCAGCAGGGTCTTGGCCTCCAGCTTCTGGCGCAGGATGCGGCGGCGCTGGGCCAGGACGAGCAAGAGCAGCAGGATGAAGCCGGTGGCCACTGCGGCGAGGGCTGCATGACCCAGGGCCTGGGTCTGCACCGGGCGCAGGTCCGAGAAGATCAGCAGGCGCCAGCCCAGGTCGGGGAGGTCGCGGCCGTGGACCAGATAGCGCGCCGTGAGTCCGGCCCGATGGCCGGGTTCGCCCAGGTGGGCGCCGGTCTCGACGATCTGCCCCTCGGGGTCGAGCTGGGCGGGGAGCGTCACCGGAAAGGCGCCGATGGCCGCTTCGTTGTAGAGGCGCGACAGCCGGACCTCGACCCGCGTGTCCAGGGGCAGCGGGCTGAGGGCCGTGTAGCGCCAGGCCGGCACCGAGCTCAGGATCACCACCCCGTTGCGGTCGGCGATGAGGGCCGGCACGCCCAGCAGATGCCAGGCCCGGTCAAGCTGTTCGAGGCTGATCTTGATGACCGCCACGCCCACCACGCGGTCACCGTCGCGGATCGGGTGGGACACGAAATAGCCCGGCTCGCCGCGGGTGATGCCGATGGCGAAGTGGTGGCCGGTGCGGCCGGAGAGGGCGGTGAGGAAGTAGTTGCGAAAGGACAGGTCCTCCCCGACGAAGCTGTCATCGGGGTGGTCCCAGTTGCTGGCGGCGAGGACAATGCCACGCTCGTCCAGCACGAAGATGGCGATGCTGCCCACGTGGCTGTTGAGCTGCTGCAGGAAGCGGTTGCCGGCGCTGACCGCCGGACGGTGGCGGGGCGTGCGCAGCAGCTGCAGGACGTCCTCGTTGAGCTGGATCGTGGCCGGGATGTGGGCGTAGCGGTTGACGATGCCGTCCACGGCGGCGGCGAAGAGATCCACCCGGTGGCCGGAGTCGGCGCGCAGGGTCTGGATGCCCTGATATTCGCTGGCCCGCCAGGCGCTCAGGCCGATGAGGCCCGTGACGATGAAGAAGGCCGCCACCAGCAGGGGGTGGGTCGACACGCGGCGGGACGGCGGCGTGCCGGCTTCGCTGCGGGCAGGCGCTTCGGCAGGGGACGCCTCCGCTGGGGGCGGCGGGTGGGATGGGCTCATGGACGGGCGGCAATCGGGCGCGGTGGGCGCTGCGGGTGGCGCTGCGTCGAGCATAGCGCATCCGTCGGCCCGCAGCCGGGCGCTGCGTCCCGGCCGGGACGCAGGCCGGCGCGGCGCTCAGGGATACAGCCCCCGCTGGGCACGGGCCTGGAGCACGCGGGAACAGGCCATGATGTAGGTGGCGGTGCGCAGATTCACGCGGCGCGCGGCCGCCAGCTCCCAGATGGCCTGGAAGGCTTCCGACAGGATGCGGTCGAGCCGGTCGTGGATGTCCTTCTCGGTCCAGAAGAAGCTCGACGCGTTCTGCACCCACTCGAAGTAGCTCACCGTCACCCCGCCGGCGTTGGCCAGCACGTCGGGCAGCACCGTGCAGCCGGCTGCGTCGAGGATGTCCTCGGCCTGGGGCGTGGTCGGGCCGTTGGCGCCTTCGACGATGAGCTTTGCACGGATGCGGGGGGCGTTGTCGGCGGTGATCTGGTGTTCGAGGGCGGCGGGCAGCAGGATCTCGCAGTCGGTGCTCCAGAAGTCGGCGTTGTCGATGACGCCCGCCTCCGGGTAGGCGGTGAGGCGCCGCGGGTCGCCGTCGAGAAAGCGCAGCAGGGCGTGGGGGTCGATGCCGCCCGGGTGGTGGAGCGTTCCGGCCACGTCCTGGATCGCGACGATCTTCGCGCCGGCGTCATGGAAGATCCGTGCCGCGGCGTTGCCCACGTTGCCGAAGCCCTGGATCGCCACCCGCGCACCGGTGAGGGGCCGGCCGAGGCGCTTGAGGGCTTCCCGCGCCACCACGAAGCAGCCACGCCCGGTGGCGTCGCGTCGCCCCAGGCTGCCCCCCATGGAGACCGGCTTGCCGGTGACGACGCCGGTCTGGGTGCTGCCCTGGTTGATGGAGTAGGTGTCCATCATCCAGGCCATGATCTGCTCGTTGGTGTTCACGTCCGGCGCCGGAATGTCCCGGTCCGGGCCGATGAGGGTGCCGATCTCGCTGGTGTAGCGGCGGGTCAGGCGCTCCAGCTCCGGCGTGGACAGGGTCTTCGGATCGACCCGCACACCGCCCTTGGCGCCGCCGAAGGGCAGGTTGACCGCCGCGTTCTTGACGGTCATCCAGGCTGACAGGGCCATGACCTCTGACAGGGTCACGTCCGGGTGGAAGCGCACGCCGCCCTTGCCCGGTCCGCGGGACAGGTTGTGCTGCACGCGGAAGCCTTCAAAGTGGCGGATGCGGCCGTCGTCCATGCGGACCGGTACATCCACCACCAGGCAGCGCTTGGGATGGCGCAGGGTGTCGAGCCACTCCGCCAGCGGGCCCAGGTGGGGCGCCACACGGTCGAGCTGCTCCAGGAACATGCCCCACGGGCCGGTGTGGGCCGGGTCGATGTAGGAGGGCAGGGAAAGTGTCGTCATGGGGGGCTCCGCGGTTCAGTGGTTGAGGATCTTCGCCAGGAACTGCTGGGCCCGTTCCGACCTGGGGCGCTCGAAGAAGG
>DAOQMM010000123.1:0-10249 GCA_035335645.1 Rhodocyclaceae bacterium
AAATCGCCGTCCTTCATGCCGGTGGCGCGCCACAGGGCGCGGGCGCCGGCCATGTTGCGACCGGCGGTGGAGGTGCGGGAACGATACTGGGGCATTTCGGGAAACTCCGTGATCACTGACGGGAAGACTGTCAATCCTCCATTCTAGCCCCGATCCGGGATCGATCCGCCACATCACGCAGCGACGCACCTTTGCGGTGCGTTGACGGCCACGGACATTCGGGTATTCCCTCATGGCCACCACAGCAATTAAGCGTCTTAATAGACACATAAACAAAATCGCAGCGCGCCCACAGCGCCCGCGGCGCAACACGGAGACCCGCCTTCATGACCGCTTTCGCCTGTTGCTGGATGCTGCTTGCCGCCAGCCTCGTCCTGCCCCGGCACCCCCGCCCCCTGCGCCCACGACGTATCGGGTCCGTCCTGCAGCCCCGCTGCACTCGCCGCTGAGCCCGTCATGAGCGACTACATCCTGGAAACAGCTGGCCTGACCAAGGAATTCAAGGGATTCACGGCCGTCTCGAACGTGGACCTCAAAGTCCGTCGCGGCCACATTCACGCCCTCATCGGCCCCAACGGTGCGGGCAAGACCACGGTCTTTAACCTCCTCACCAAGTTCCTGCCTCCCACCCGCGGCACCATTCACTTCGACGGGCGCGACATCACCCGCGAGGCCCCCGCCGTCACCGCCCGCCGAGGCCTTGTACGCTCCTTCCAGATCTCCGCCACCTTCCCGCACCTCACCGTGATGGAGAACGTGCGCATCGGCCTGCAGCGCAAGCTGGGCACCGAGTTTCATTTCTGGCGCTCGGAAAAGAGCCTGGATGTCCTCAACGACCGGGCCATGGAGCTCCTCGAGGCCGTCGATCTGACCCGCTTCGCCGACACCGTCACCGCCGAGATGCCCTACGGCCGCAAGCGCGCCCTGGAGATCGCCACCACCCTGGCACTGGAGCCCGCGATGATGCTCCTCGACGAACCGACCCAGGGCATGGGCCACGAGGACATCGGCCGCATCGTCGAGCTGATCCGCAAGGTCTCGGTCGACCGCACGATCCTGATGGTGGAGCACAACCTCTCCGTGGTGTCCCACCTGTGCGATCGCATCACCGTCCTGCAACGGGGCAGCATCCTCGCCGAGGGGCCTTACGAGGACGTCTCGAAGAATCCCCAGGTGCTGGAAGCCTATGTGGGCTCCAGCGACATGAACGACGCCCACCACTGAGACCCGACGCGTCATGACCAGCGCCTTCGATCCCAAACCCGAGATGCTGCGCGTGCGCGACCTGCACGCCTACTACGGCGAATCCCACATCCTGCACGGCATCGACTTCTCCGTCGGACGCGGCGAATGCGTCACCCTGCTGGGTCGCAACGGCGCCGGACGCACCACCACCCTCAAGGCCCTCCTCGGCCTGGTGGGTCGGCGCACCGGCTCCATCATGCTCAACGGCAAGGAAATCGTCGCCGAGCCAACCCACCGCATCGCCGGCTACGGGGTGGGCTACGTCCCCGAGGAGCGGGCCATCTTCGCCTCCCTCAGCGCCGAGGAGAACCTGTTGCTGCCCCCCCAGGTGGCGAGCGGTGGCATGACGGTTGACGAGATCTACGCAATGTTCCCCAACCTGCGGGAGCGCCGCAGCAGCCCCGGCACCAAGCTCTCTGGTGGCGAACAGCAGATGCTCGCCATGGCCCGCGTGCTGCGCACCGGCGCCAAACTCCTGCTGCTGGACGAAATCACCGAGGGCCTGGCGCCGGTCATCGTCAAGAAGCTCGGAGAAGTCATCGTCGAACTCAAATCACGCGGCTTCACCATCATCCTGGTGGAGCAGAACTTCCGCTTCGCCGCCCCGCTGGCGGACCGCCACTACGTGCTCGAACACGGCGAGATCCTCGCCACCATCCCCCAGGAGGAACTGCCCGGGCGGATGGACTGGCTGCATCAAACCCTGGGCGTGTGACGCCCGCCCCCCATTACACAACAAGGAGAGAGACATGACGACCTCGAAGAAGCTGCTGACCGCCGCCTGCACTGCCGCCCTTGCCACCCTGTCTGCCGGCGCCCATGCGCAGATTTCCGGCGGCGTGGTCAAGATCGGCGTCCTCACCGACCTGTCCGGCACCTACTCCGACCTGGCGGGATCGGGCGCCGTACTCGCCACCAAGATGGCGGTCGAAGATTTCATCGCCAAGGAAAAGCCCACGTTCAAGATCGAGGTCGTCAGCGCCGACCATCAGAACAAGGCCGACATCGCCTCCAACAAGGCCCGGGAATGGTTCGAGCGCGAAGGCGTGGACGTGGCCTCCGAACTCGTCACCACCTCCGTCGCCCTGGCGGTCATGAAGATCGCCAAGGAAAAGGATCGCATCGCCCTGATGAGCGGCCCCGCCTCCACCCCCATCACCAACGAACAGTGCAACGACGTCACCGTCCATTACACCTACGACACCTACGCCCTGGCCAACGGCACCGCCAAGGCCGTCACCAAGCAGGGGGGCAAGACCTGGTTCTTCCTCACCGCCGACTATGCCTTCGGTCAGGCCCTCGAGAAGGATGCGTCCGCGGTGGTCACCGCCAACGGCGGCCAGGTGCTCGGTTCGGTGCGTCACCCCTTCCCGGGTTCGGATTTCTCCTCCTTCCTGCTCAAGGCCCAGGCCTCCGGCGCCCAGGTGATCGGCCTGGCCAATGCGGGTGCCGACACGACCAACTCCATCAAGCAGGCCGCAGAGTTCGGCATCACGCCCAAGCAGTCCCTGGCCGGACTGCTGATGTTCATCACCGACATCCATGCCCTCGGCCTCAAGGCCACCCAGGGCATGTACCTGACCGAAGGTTTCTACTGGGACCTCAACGATCAGACCCGCGAATGGTCGCGCCGCTTCATGGGTGCGCAGAAGAAGATGCCCACCATGGTCCAGGCCGGCCAGTACTCTTCGGTGTATCACTACCTGAAGGCCGTCAAGGCCGCCGGTACCGACGACACCAAGAAGGTCATGGAAATGATGAAGAAGACGCCCATCAACGACTTCTTCGCCAAGAACGGCCGCATCCGGGAGGACGGACGGATGGTCCACGACATGTACCTGATGCAGGTGAAGAAGCCTGCTGAGTCCAAGTATCCGTGGGACTACTACAACGTCCGTCAGGTGATTCCTGCCGACGAAGCCTTCCAGCCCCTGTCCCTGTCCCGCTGCCCGCTGGTCAAGAAGTAATCGCAACCGCCACAGCGCCCGGATCGGCCTGCGCCGGCCCGGGCCCGGAGTGACCCATGGAAATCTTCGGCGTGCCGACCGCCCTGCTGGGCAGCCAGTTGCTGGTGGGGCTGATCAACGGCTCCTTCTACGCGATCCTCAGCCTCGGGCTGGCGATCATCTTCGGCCTGCTCAACATCATCAATTTCTCCCACGGCGCCCAGTACATGCTCGGCGCCTTCGTCGCGTGGATCGCCCTTACCCGCTTCGAGATCAACTACTGGGTGATGCTGATCGCCGCGCCGCTGCTGGTGGGCGCTTTCGGCGTGGTGCTCGAGCGCACCATGCTGCGCAAACTCTACAAGCTGGACCACCTCTACGGCCTGCTCCTCACCTTTGGCCTGGCCCTCATCATCGAAGGCGTGTTCCGCGACCAGTTCGGCATCTCCGGCGAATCCTACGAGGTGCCGGAAGCCCTCGCGGGCGGCATCAACCTGGGCTTCATGTTCCTGCCGATCTACCGCGCCTGGGTGATCGTCGCGTCCCTGACCGTGTGCTTCGGCACCTGGTTCATGATCGAGAAGACCAAGCTCGGCGCCTACCTGCGTGCCGGCACCGAGAATCCGCAGATCGTCCAGGCGCTCGGTATCAACGTGCCGCTGCTGATCACCTTCACCTACGGCTACGGGGTGGCTCTGGCAGCCTTCGCCGGCGTGCTCGCGGCGCCGATCTTCCAGGTCAATCCGCTGATGGGCTCCAACCTGATCATCGTCGTCTTTGCCGTGGTGGTGATCGGCGGCATGGGCTCCATCATGGGCTCGATCCTCACCGGCATCGGCCTGGGCCTCATCGAAGGCCTCACCCGGGTGTTCTACCCGGAAGGCTCGGCGGTGGTCGTCTTCGTCATCATGGTCATCGTCCTGCTGGTCCGTCCGGCGGGCCTGTTCGGCAAGGCCTGAGCCCGCCCGATCGCGAGGAATTCAATGAACGCGTCCCGCCAACCCACCGCCCTGATCAAACCCGAGGTGTTGTACACCGCGCTCTTCATCGTGGGCCTGATCGCCCCGTTCGCGGTGTATCCCACCTTCCTGATGAAGCTGTTCTGCTTCGCACTCTTTGCCAGCGCCTTCAACCTGCTGCTCGGATTTGCCGGCCTGCTGTCCTTCGGCCATGCGGCCTTCCTTGGCAGCGCGGGCTACGTGTGCGGGATGATGGTGCGCGACGTGGGCGTCACGCCGGAGGTCGGCATCCTGGCCGGCACTGCGGCCGCCGGCCTGCTGGGCTGGCTGTTCGGGGTGCTGGCGATCCGCCGCACCGGCATCTACTTCGCGATGATCACCCTGGCCCTCGCCCAGATGGTGTATTTCATCGTCCTGCAGGTGAAGGCCACCGGCGGCGAGGACGGCCTGCAGGGCGTGCCCCGCGGCCACCTGTTCGGCTTCATCGATCTCACCGACAACCTGGCCATGTATTACCTGGTGTACGGGGTGTTCGCCCTCGGCTTCTTCATCATCCACCGCACCATCCACTCGCCCTTCGGCCAGATCCTCAAGGCGATCCGCGAGAACGAGCCGCGCGCCATCTCCCTGGGCTACGACGTAAGCCGCTTCAAGCTCATCGCTTTCGTGATCTCGGCTTCCCTGGCCGGACTGGCGGGTGCCACCAAGACCCTGGTGTTCCAGCTCGTGTCCCTGTCGGATGTGCATTGGCACATGTCCGGCGAGGTGGTCCTGATGACCCTGCTCGGCGGTCTCGGCACCATCCTTGGCCCGTCCGTCGGCTCGGGCGTGATCGTCACCCTGCAGAACGAGCTGGCCGACAAGGTGGGATCGTGGGTGACGGTGATCATGGGGGCGATCTTCGTGCTCTGCGTGCTCGCCTTCCGCCGCGGTCTGGTCGGCGAGATCCAGGCTCTGATCCACAAGGCCGGCATCCGCTGAGCCGCGCCCCTATGGACGCCGCAACGCGCGGCGTCCCCCGCCCCCTCAGCGCGGAAAGACCCGCGCCAGAAAGTCGTCCAGATCCGCCCCGAAACGCGCCCGGTCGTGCAGGTGGGGCGAATGGTCGGCGCCGGGATACACCGTCAGGCGCGCATCGGGGATCGCGCCGGCCACCCATTCGGCCGTCTCCCGGCTGTAGAAATTGCTCTCGGCGCCATACACCAGCAAGGCCGGTACATCGATGGCCGGCAGCACCGCCCGGTAGTCCGCCGCGGTAAGGGTCCGCCAGCACGCAATGAGCGCAGCGTGATGCAGACGCCCGAGCCAGCGCCGGGCGTTGTCGAAGCTCTCGGGCTGGTCGGTGTAACGCCGGCGCACCTCGCCATTGCGACCGAAGGCGGTCAGGCGCAGCACCGCTTCGCCAAAATCCGCCTCCAGTTCCGCGATAAAGGCCGCGTTGCGGGCGGTATCGAAATCGCCGTAGATGCCGTTCCGCCAGGTGGCATCCGTCACCAGCCGGGGCGACTGGTCCACGATCACCACCCCGGCGACGCGGTCGCTGCCAAAGTCCTGGAGGTATTGCCACAGGGTCAGCGCGCCCATGGAATGACCGACCAGCACCGCCCGTTCCAGGTGCCAGTGATCCAGCAGATTCGCCAGATCGCGCGCCATGCGTTGCACGGTGGGCGCGGTGGCGGCCTGGAGCGCATGGGTGGCGTGGCCGCGGGCATCCCAGCGCAGCACGTGGTGATCGGCCGACAAGACATCCACGAAGGGATTCCAGTCCCGGTGGGACGACGTCCAACCGTGCAGGAGGATGACCGGCGGCCCCTCGCCCGACACCTGGACGTGGAGACATTCGCCATCGTCGGCGATGAAGTGCTGCATGACGCTCACCCGGAGAAGGACACAGGGGATCGAGTATAGCCGCCCCCGGCCGCTGCCTCAGACCCGGAAGCGCGCCACCGTCTCCTGCAGCTCACTGGCCAGCCGCTCCAGATCGCGGGCGGCGTCGGCTGTGGATTCCACTGCCCCATTGCTGGCCCGGGCCATCTCTGCCATGGCATCGATGCTTTCCGCCACACGACGGCTCGCCGCGCGCTGACGCTCGGTGGCGCCGGCGATTTCGTCGAGACCGCGGCCTACGGCTTCGACCGACTCGTTGGCCGAAACGATCACGGCTGATACCTCGCCGACGGCCACCCGGCTGCTTTCCAGATGCTCGAGCCCTTCGTGGATGGCTTGACGCACGGCCACCGACTGCTGAGACAGGCGCGAGGTGACCGCGTCGATCTCACCCGCCGACCGGGCCGACTTCTCGGCCAGCTTGCGTACCTCGTCGGCCACCACCGCGAACCCCCGCCCCTGTTCGCCGGCCCGCGCGGCCTCGATCGCGGCGTTCAGGGCGAGCAGATTGGTCTGCTCCGCGATCTCCCGCACTTCCTGAGTCATGGTGGTGATGGCGCTGGTGGATTCGACGAACTGACCGACCGAGTCGGCCATCTGGCGTACCGAGGCTTCCGCCTGTCCGACTTCACCCACCAGCATGTCCAGACTTCGACTGCCGTCCTGGGAACGGCGCAGACTCTCGCGGGATCGCTGGTGCACGCCTTCGGTGCTGACCGCCACATGGGCGATATCCGAGGCCATGGTCTCCACCTCGCTGGCCGCGCTGGCGGACTGCTCGCACTGGGCGCGCGCACCCTCCGCCACGCGACTCGCGCTCATCGTCAGCTGATGGGACGACGCGGTCACCCGCGACGCGGAATCGGACACCCGCCGCACCAGACTGGCGACCGTGCCGAGCATGGCATTGAAGGCGTCGGCGGCCTGCCCGATCTCGTCCTGACCGCGTACCGGCAGGCGGCGCGTCAGATCGCCCTCCCCCTTGGCGATCTCATGCAGACTGCGGTTCATGTCCGCCAGGGGGCGGGCCACGAAGCTGCGGATGAAGTAGGTGACGAACAGGATCAGCGGAAGGGACAGCACCAGCGCGCTGATGATGCTTTTCCAGCGGAAGGACTCCACGGCCTCGTTCACCTTGTCCAGCGATACCTTCATGCTGACCAGTCCCAGGGGCGTACCCGCCGGGACAAGGTGGCAGCCAATGCAGTTCTTGCCAAGATAGTTGTCGGACGCAATGGCAGGGCGGATCACCCGTAGATATTCACCAAGACGCGGATCGGTCTGAATTCGGCTGACCGCCTGCCCCGTCGCCAGCACCGCCTGCTCATCGGCATCCAGGGGCGGCTGGGGGCGCGTGCCGGGCCCGAACTGGCGGCTCACGGCGTCGCCCCGCAGGACCTGCAGGTCATGGATGATCGACAGCTGCTTGATCTGATCAAGAAAGACTTCGCGCTGCCCGACGGTGCCGGTGATCATCATGCCGGTCAGACCTGCCATGGTCATCTCGTGGATGCTGCGCGCGAAATCCTCGGCCTGGGCGACGGCGGTCTCCCGGTTGGTGCGTGTCTCCCACACGATCATGCCGCCCCAGGCGATCACCAGCATCAGCCAGATGGCCGCCGTCAATCTCAGCCAGATGGGCGTATCCGCAAGCCTTCGCATCTCCATATCCCCTCAAGGACGGGAACTCGCTGCCCCGTTTGGTGAGTCGCTGTATCGGGACTGGACTACGGCGCACGCGGGGGATGCTTTAGCTTTTTGGCGGAATTTTCGAGATTATTGACTGAATTGATGAAAAAACAGGTTTCGCTTACTTCTTCGCATCACCCGGCGGACGGGCATTGATGCGCTGCGTCGCGGCGTTCCAGTCGCCCGCGGCAATACGGGGCCAGACGGCCAGCGCCCGGTCGAGGGCATCGTCGATGAGGGCCGCCTCCTCGCGCCGCGGCGGCTTGAGGACAAAGTTCACCACTTCGTTGCGATCGCCTGGATGTCCGATGCCGATGCGCAGGCGCCAGTAGTCCTGGGTGCCCAGGTGGGCGGTGATGTCCTTGAGGCCGTTATGGCCGCCGAGGCCGCCGCCGAACTTGAGGCGCAGGTGCGCCGGCGGGATGTCCAGCTCGTCGTGGACCACCAGGATCTCGGCCGGCGGTATCCGGTAGAAGCGTGCCAGCGCCGCCACGGCCTGACCGGAGCGGTTCATGAAGGTCTGGGGCATGAGCAGCCATACGCCGGCGTCGCGGGCGTGGGCGGCCAGGCCATGGAAGCGGGCTTCCTTCGAAAAGGAGGCGCCCAGTTCCCGCGCCAGCCGCTCACAAAACCAAAACCCGGCGTTATGCCGGGTTTCGGAATATTCGGCGCCGGGATTCCCCAGGCCGACGACAAGCCGGGGCGCAGTCTGGCTCATCGCAGGACGGCCCCGGTCATCCGGTTGCGGATCAGGCCGCCGGGGTTTCGGCAGCGGCTTCGTCCTCGCCACCGCCACGGACCGCCAGGATGGTGGCCACGACCGGGTCTTCACCGTGGGTCAGGGCCTTCACACCGGCCGGCAGGGGCAGGTGCGAAACGTGGATGGACGCGCCACCCTTGAGATCCTTCAGGTCCACCTCGACGAACTCGGGCAGATCGCCGGGCAGGCATTCCAGATCCAGTTCGGTCATCACGTGAGACACGATGCCGCCTTCGAGCTTGACGCCCGGGGCGATGTCGGCGTTCACGAAGTGCAGGGGCACCTTCACGTGGATCTTGTGAGTGGAATCGACGCGCTGGAAGTCCAGGTGCAGCACTTGCTGCTTGTACGGGTGCCACTGGGTGTCCCGCAGGATCACGGCCTGGGCAGCCCCGTCCACCAGGGCGGTGAGCACGGAGGAGTGGAAGGCTTCGTTGCGCAGCAGGTGGAAGATCTCGTTGTGATCCAGTTCCACTTGCAGCGGGGCGACTTCGCCACCGTAGATGATGGCGGGCACGCGGCCGGCGCGACGCAGGCGGCGGCTCGCACTCGAACCCTGCGCTTCACGCTTGGAGGCATTGAATTGAATGGTCATGCTTGTTGCTCCAGGTTGATGGGCCCGTCCGCGACCAGACGGGCTGGGGTGATGGCCGGCAAACGGGGTCCGCCAGCCGAAAAAATTCACTCGGTGAACAGGGAACTCACCGATTCCTCGTTGCTGATGCGCACGATGGTGTCGGCCAGCAGGGAGGCGATGGAGACCGTGCGGATGCGCGAACAGGCGCGCGCTTCGTCGGTCAGCGGAATGGTATCGGTGACCACCAGTTCGTCCAGGTCGGAATCCATGATCCGCGACACGGCGGGGCCGGACAGCACGGCGTGGGTGCAGTAGGCCATCACCCGCTTGGCACCGTTCTCCTTGAGGGCCTGAGCCGCCTTGCACAGCGTGCCGGCGGTGTCGACGATGTCGTCCATGATCACGCAGGTACGCCCGTCGACCTCACCGATGATGTTCATCACCTCGGACACATTGGCCTTGGGACGACGCTTGTCGATGATCGCCAGATCGCATTCCAGGCGCTTGGCAAAGGCCCGCGCCCGCACCACGCCACCCACGTCCGGCGACACGACCAACAAGTCGTCGTACTTCTGCTTCTCGAGATCGTCGAGGAGGACCGGTGCGGCGTAGATGTTGTCGACGGGAATGTCGAAGAAGCCCTGGATCTGGTCGGCATGGAGATCCACGGTGAGGACACGCTGCACGCCCACGGCCTGAAGCATGTTGGCCACCACCTTGGCGGTGATGGGCACCCGCGCCGAGCGCGGCCGGCGGTCCTGCCGGGCATAACCAAAATAGGGGATTGCGGCGGTGATGCGGCCGGCGGAGGCGCGCTTCAGCGCGTCCACCATGATCATCAGCTCCATGATATTGTCATTCGTGGGAGCGCCGGTGGGTTGCAGGACGAAGACGTCCTTGCCACGCACATTCTCCAGCAGTTCCACATTGACTTCACCGTCGGAGAAACGGCCCACCGTGGCCGACCCCAGAGACCGTCCCAGGCGCCTGACCACATCCGCGGCCAGCTTGGGGTTGGCGTTGCCGGTGAATACCATCAGGCTGCCCGAAGCCATGATCACCTCTCGTGTTGCTGCATCGTTGAACCGCTAAAACACAAACGGGCAGGCTTTCGGCCTGCCCGCTGTCGTTTGGCTGGGGAGGAAGGATTCGAACCCTCGAATGCCGGAATCAAAATCCGGTGCCT
>DAOQMM010000124.1:0-9763 GCA_035335645.1 Rhodocyclaceae bacterium
ATCGCGGCCCAGGCGGTCGCGCTGCTGGCGCGCGTGGAGACCTGAGGCGCGGACGGCGCAACCCTGACGACGCGCCGGGGAGCGTCGGCATCGCGCGCTGTGGCGCGGCGCCGCGCGCCCATCGCGGGCGGTGATTCCGGGAGCCGATGATGGACCGGGCCGCAGATCGGGGCGTGACCGTGCCTTCAGGCCCGCCTCCGGTCCTCAGCTAGGGGGGGGGCCGTGTGGTCCGTCGCGCTGCCGTCAGCGCACAGAGGTCTCGTCCGCGGGGCGCATGCTTGCCAGCTTGACATACAGGGTGCTGCGGGAGATTCCCAGGGTCCGCGCGGCCAGGGACAGGTTGCCCCGCGCGTTGGCGACCGCAGCCTGGATCGCCTGGCGTTGCACGTCGTCGAGGCGGCCGGCGGGCACGGGGGCGGTTACGGCGGCCGGACGGGCGGCCAATGGGCGGGTTGCCTCGCTGCGGGTGAGTGTCTGGGGCAGCAGCGGGACATCGATCGTGTCGCCCTCACAGAGCGCGAACATCACCTCGATCACGTTCTGCAACTCGCGGATGTTGCCGGGCCAGCGGTAGGCCTGCAACGCTGCACGCACCGCGGGCGTGAGCACTTTGGGCGTACCCCCGTATTTGTCGGCAAGGCGCCGGTTGAGGTGGTCGACGATGCTGTCGATGTCGCCCGGGCGATCGCGCAGCGCGGGTAGATTCAGGGTGACGACGCCCAGGCGGTGATACAGATCCTCCCGGAAACGCCCCGCGGCGATGGCGTCGGGCAGATCCCGGTTGGTGGCGGCCACCAGCCGCACCGAGACGCGCCGCTCACGCGTGTCACCGACCCGCACGATCACCCCGTCCTGGATCGCCCGCAGCAGGTACGGCTGCATGTCGATCGGCATTTCACCGATTTCATCGAGAAACAGCGTCCCGCCGTGGGCCTGTTCGAACTTGCCCGGATGCCCCCCGCGACGGGCCCCGGTGAAGGCGCCTTCGGCGTAGCCGAACAGCTCGCTGGCCAGCAGCTCCCGCGTGAGGGCGCCACAGTTCACTGCCACGAACGGGCCCTCCGGGCGATTTCCCGCCCTGTGCAGGGCGCGGGCAAACAGTTCCTTGCCGGCACCGGTCTCGCCCAGCAGCAGCACCGGCAGGTCCAGCGGGGCAATACGCCGGGCCCGGTTCTTGGCGATCTGCAGAACCTCGCTGTTGCCGATGATGTCGGCGAAGGCGTCCGTGCCGAGGTCGGCGGGTGATGTCGCGCTGCTGGCGCGTGCGGGCGATGTCCGCCCGGCGACGGTCGGGATCACGATGAGGGTTCCCAGGCGCAGCGGCCCGTCCTTGATCGGGCGGAGCCATTCGGGCTGCACCCAGCCAGGCAGGTGGAGGGCGCGTGACTCGCCGTCCTGGGGCAGTTCGAGGGCGGCGAGCACGCTGCCCACGTCCAGGCGGTCCGGCAGGTGGAGGCGGGTACGGACTGCGCCCAGATCCCCTGCAACGCGCAGGATGCGTCCCCGGTGATCCACCAGCAGCAGGCAGTCACTGCTGTAACGGGAAAAATCGGTTATGGCGGCGACCAGCAGGCGGCTGTTGAGCACTTCGTCCCGGTGGGCGAAGTCGGCTTCGATCTGCCGCGCGGCAGCCATGACCAGCCCCAGGGTGTGGCCGTGAAAGGTCTCTTTCACGCCTGACACATCCACCACACCGCGCACCCGGCCGCTGCGGTCGAGAATCGGCGCGGCGGCACAGGTCCAGCGCTTCACGTCCACGCAGAAATGTTCGTTGGCGTAGATCTGGACCGGTGCCCGCGTGGCGATGGCCGTTCCGATGGCGTTGGTGCCGATCAGCGCCTCGCTCCAGCAGCCGCCGGTGGCGAGGTTGATCTCCTCGCCCACGCTGCGGGCACGGGTGCCACCGTTCAGGTCGAGGATCGTGCCAGCCGGATCGCTCAGCATGATGAGGCTGCCACATTCGCGCAGCACCTCGCGCAGGCCTTCCAGCACCGGGCGGGCCACTTCACACAGCTCACGGTTCTGCCACAGCAGACGGCGCACCCGTTCCATGTCGGCGCCCGGTGCCGAATGGCGGCCCGGATCGACGGCCCCGGCCCGGCTGCGTTGCCACGAGTCGAGCACCACGCTGCGCAGTCCCGGTCCCGATACGGCGGCGTTCCGCACGAAGGATTCCCACGCCGACGCGACGATGTCGTCATCGCTGATGCGTGGAACGAGGGGGCCGCGCTCGGAAAAGGGCATGGGGCGGGGAACAGGCGTCCGGGAAAAGGTCGCGACCACCGTAGCGTCAAGCGCGGACAAAGTCAATAAAGTCCTTAAAGATCAATGATTTGTGCGTTGCGCAAAAGTGTCCGGATTCCGGACAGGTGAGGGCCGGCGTCAGGAATCCGGACATCGCATCGGACAGACCGGCGACGCCGGAGGACGGTCGGACGAAGCGCGCCGCGTCCCCTGCTGATTTGTTCATCTGATTGAATCATAAGGACAGTTTCTGCGTGGGCCGCATGCGGTCCGGTGTCTGGCCCGGCCTTTGCACCGGGGTGTCCGTGGGGCAAGCCCACTCACACCAACGACAGGAGGCAACATGCAACAACGATCCACCGTCCAGGTCATGGGCATCGATGCCGGCGGCACGATGACCGATACCTTCTTTGTCCGCGACGACGGCCGCTTCGTGGTCGGCAAGGCCCAGAGCAATCCGGGCGATGAATCCCTCGCCATCTACAACTCGTCGGTAGACGCGCTGGCGCACTGGAACCGTACGGTCGACGACGTCTACCCGGAACTGGTGACCTGTGTGTACTCGGGTACTGCGATGCTCAACCGCATCCTGATGCGCAAGGGGCTCGATGTCGGCCTGATCTGCAACAAGGGCTTCGAACAGATCCACTCGATGGGTCGCGCCCTGCAGAGCTACCTGGGCTACGCCCTGGAAGACCGCATCCACCTCAACACGCACCGTTACGACGAGCCGTTGGTCCCGGTCTCGCGCACCCGCGGCGTGACCGAGCGTACCGACGTGCAGGGGCGCGTGGTCATTCCCCTGCGCGAGGACGAGGTCCGCGCAGCCACCCGGGAGCTGGTCGAGGCTGGCGCCCAGGCCATCGTCATCTGCCTGCTCCAGTCCCACAAGAACGAGGCCAGCGAGCAGCGTGCCCGGGATCTCGTGCGGGAAGAGCTGGCCCGGCTGGGGGTGGAGCTCCCGGTGTTCGCGTCGGTGGATTACTACCCCTCGCGCAAGGAAAGCCACCGGATGAACACCACCATCCTGGAGGCCTACGGCGCGGAGCCGTCGCGCCAGACCCTCAGGAAGGTGAGCGACCGCTTCAAGAAGCACGGTGCCCGGTTCGATCTGCGGGTCATGGCCACCCACGGCGGCACGATCAGCTGGAAAGCCAAGGAGCTCGCCCGCACCATCGTTTCCGGTCCCATCGGCGGCGTGATCGGCTCCCGCCTGCTGGGCGAAGCGCTGGGCGACGAGAACATTGCCTGCTCGGACATCGGCGGAACCAGCTTCGACGTGGCGCTGATCACCAAGGGCAACTTCGCCATCAAGAGCGATCCCGACATGGCCCGCCTGGTCCTGTCGCTGCCCCTCGTGGCCATGGATTCCGTGGGCGCCGGCGCGGGCAGCTTCGTGCGCCTCGATCCCTACAGCAAATCGATCAAGCTGGGGCCGGATTCGGCGGGCTATCGGGTGGGCACGTGCTGGCCGGAAAGCGGCCTCGACACGGTGTCGGTCTCCGACTGCCACGTGGTGCTGGGCTACCTGAACCCCAACAACTTCCTCGGCGGCGCCATCAAGCTGGACGTGGAGCGCGCCCGTCAGCACATCAAGGCACAGATTGCCGATCCGCTGGGCCTCTCGGTTGAGGACGCAGCCGCCGGGGTCATCGAACTGCTCGACCTGACGCTCTCGGAATATCTGCGCGCCAACATCAGCGCCAAGGGGTACAACCCTGCCGACTTCACCTGCTTCTCCTACGGCGGCGCGGGGCCGGTCCATACCTATGGCTACACCGAGGGTGTGGGCTTCAAGGATGTGGTGGTGCCGGCCTGGGCGGCAGGTTTCTCCGCGTTCGGGTGCGCCTGTGCCGATTTTGAATACCGCTACGACAAGTCGGTGGATCTGGGCGTCGCCCAGCACGCGGCCGACACCGTGAAGTCCGCCGCCTGCCGCACCCTGCAGGACGCCTGGTCCGAGCTGGCGGTCAAGGTCATCGACGAGTTCGTCCTCAACGGCTACAAGGCCGAGGACGTGATCCTGATCCCCGGCTACAAGATGCAGTACATGGGCCAGCTGAATGACCTGGAGATCGTCTCTCCGGTGTCCTCGGCATCCTCGGCGGCGGACTGGGACCGCATCGTCGACGCCTTCGAGACCACCTATGGCCGGGTCTATGCCAGCTCGGCCCGCTCGCCCGAGCTGGGCTTCTCGATCACCGGCGCGATCCTGCGCGGCATGGTGGTGACCCAGAAGCCGGTGCTGCCGGAGGACGCGGACGGCGGTCCGACGCCGCCGAAGGAGGCTTACCTGGGCACCCGCCCGTTCTACCGCCACAAGAAGTGGGTGGACGCCGCCCTGTGGAAGATGGAAGCGCTCAAGGCCGGCAACCACATCGTCGGGCCCGCCATCATCGAATCGGACGCCACCACCTTTGTCGTGCCGGACGGCTTCGAGACCACCATCGACAAGCACCGCCTGTTCCACCTGAAGGAAGTCCTCTGACACCGCGCAGCTGCCCGGGTGGACCACAACGATCTAGGAGACAAGGTAATGAATATGTTGAGCAAGAAGGAAGTCGGCTTCGCCGATCTGCTGAAGAACGGCCAGACCCTGAAGGAATTCCGCGACGGGATCATCGAGCGGACCCAGGCCAGCGGGCACTACAACGGTCTCGAGCGCCTGGAATTCCGGGACCGCGACCCGATCGGCTACGAGAAGCTGTTCTCGAAACTGCGCGGCGGCCTGGTGCATGCCCGCGAAACGGCCAAGAAGATCGCCGCCAGCCCCATCGTCGAGCAGGAAGGGGAGCTGTGCTTCACGTTGTACAACGCGGTCGGCGACTGTGTGCTCACCTCCACCGGCATCATCATCCACGTGGGGACGATGGGGGCGGCGATCAAATACATGATCGAGAACAACTGGGAGGCCAACCCCGGCATCCGCCCCGGTGACATGTTCACCAACAACGACTGCTCCATCGGCAACGTGCATCCCTGCGACATCGCCACCATCGTGCCGATCTTCTGGGAAGGCCGGCTGATCGGCTGGGTGGGCGGCGTCACCCACGTGATCGACACCGGCTCGGTCACGCCCGGCTCCATGTCCACCGGTCAGACCCAGCGCTTCGGTGACGGTTACATGATCACCTGCCGCAAGACCGGGATCAACGACGAACCCCTGCGTGACTGGCTGCATGAATCCCAGCGCTCGGTGCGCACGCCCAAGTACTGGATCCTCGACGAGCGCACGCGCATCGCCGGCTGTCACATGATCCGTGACCTGGTGGAAGAGGTGATCCGCGCCGACGGCATCGAGGCCTACGAGAAGTTCGCCTACGAAGTCATCGAAGAAGGGCGCCGTGGCCTGATGAGCCGCATCAAGGCCATGACCCTGCCGGGCAAGTATCGCAAGGTCTCCTTCGTGGATGTGCCATACAAGCACGAGGACGTGCAGGTCTCCAACGCCTTCGCCAAGCTCGATTCCATCATGCACTCGCCCTGCGAGATGACGATCCGGCCGGACGGCAAGTGGCGGCTGGACTTCGAGGGGGCGAGCCGCTGGGGCTGGCACACCTTCAACGCCCACCAGGTGGCATTTACCTCGGGCATCTGGGTGATGATGTGCCAGACCCTGGTGCCGACCCAGCGCATCAACGACGGCGCCTACTTCGCCACCGAGTTCCGCCTGCCCAAGGGCACCTGGTGCAATCCCGATGACCGCCGCACGGGCCACGCCTACGCCTGGCACTTCCTCGTCTCCGGCTGGGCGGCATTGTGGCGGGGCCTGTCCCAGTCGTACTTCAGCCGGGGCTACCTGGAGGAGGTCAACGCCGGCAACGCCAATACCTCCAACTGGCTGCAGGGGGGCGGCATCAACCAGGACGGCGAGATCCACGCAGTCAACAGCTTCGAGGCGAGCTCCTGCGGTACCGGCGCCTGCGCCATCAAGGACGGGCTCAACCATGCGGCGGCGATCTGGAACCCGGAAGGTGACATGGGCGACATCGAGATCTGGGAAATGGCCGAACCGCTTCTCTACCTGGGACGCAACGTCAAGGCCAACTCCGGCGGCTACGGCAAGTACCGGGGCGGCTGCGGCTTCGAGACCCTGCGCATGGTCTGGAATGCCCAGGACTGGACCATGTTCTTCATGGGCAACGGCTTCATGAACAGCGACTGGGGCATGATGGGCGGCTATCCGTCGGCCACCGGCTACCGCTTCGAGGCCCACAAGACCGGGCTCGAGAAGCGCATCGAGATCGGCGACAGCCTGCCCCTGGGGGGCGATCTCGATCCGTCCGATCCGGACTACGAGCGCCACCTCGACGCCACCGCCACGGTCAAGCGCGACAAGCAGTGCATCACCACCGAAGACTGCTACGCCAACCACGACCTGTACCTCAACTACCTGCGCGGCGGCCCCGGCTTCGGTGATCCCATCGACCGTGAGCCGAAGGCCATCGAGGCAGACCTCAACCAGAAGTTCCTGCTCCCGGAATACGCCCGGAAGGTCTATGGCGCGGTGTTCACCGAAGACGGGGGCGTGTTCACCGTCGATGTCGCCAAGACCGCCGAACGGCGCACCGAGATCCGCAAGGAACGCCTGGCCCGCGCCCTGCCGACCCGCGAATGGATGAAGGCGGAACGCGAGCGCATCCTCAACAAGCACGCCTCGACCCAGGTCAAGCACATGTTTGCCACCAGCTTCGCCCTGTCCGAGAAGTTCACGCAGCAGTTCAAGGACTTCTGGCATCTGCCGGCCGACTGGCAGCTGCTCGAGGACGAGCTGGATGTCCCGACCTATGGTTCCAAGCACCGCATGGACCTGTCCCTGCTGCCGGACGTCACCACCGTCGTCCAGGTCGAAGAATAACCACCGAATCAAGGAGTCAATCAATGTCTACCTACACCAACGAGCAGGTCACCCACCTTGTCGAGGGCACGCTGGACTGGGAAACCACCTTCCGCATGCTGTCCATGCCCAAGGACCACGGTCGCTTCGAGCAATACCTGGCAGCCCTGCAGGCCAAGGTCGATTTCGCGGACCGCATCATCCTGCCGCTCGGCCCGCACCTCTACATCGTGCAGCAGGCCAGCACCAGGAAATGGGTGACCCAGTGCGATTGCGGCCATGTCTTTGGCGACTACCGCGAGAACTGGAAGCTCAACGCCTCGGTGTACGTGCGCCGCACCGAAGAGGCCATGACCGAGGTCTATCCCAGGCTGATGGCCCCCGACACCGAGTGGCAGGTGTATCGCGAGTACTACTGCCCCCAATGCGGCGCCATGCACGACGTCGAGGCGCCGACCCCGTGGTATCCGGTGATCCATGACTTCGAGCCGGACATCGAAGCCTTCTACAAGGAATGGGTGAATCTGCCGCTGCCGGAGCGGGCGCCGGACTGAGCCTGCGATTGAACGGCCCCCGGGGCCGTCAAGCGGGGACGGGCGGGGGCCTGTCCCCGCCCGACAAGAACAGCGGAGACACACCCATGTGCAAGGTTTATCCCAACGCTGCCGCAGCGCTGGACGGACTGCTCTTCGACGGCATGACCGTTGCGGCCGGCGGCTTCGGCCTCTGCGGCATCCCCGAGAACCTCATTGCCGCGCTGCTGGCGGCGGGCACCCGCGAGCTGACCATCGTCGGCAACAACGCAGGCGTGGACGATTTCGGCATGGGACTGCTCCTCAAGTCCCGCCAGGTGAAGAAGGTCGTCGCCTCCTACGTGGGCGAGAACAAGGAGTTCGAGCGTCAGGTGCTGGCGGGCGAACTGGAGCTGGAACTGGTGCCCCAGGGCACCCTGGCCGAACGCCTGCGGGCCGGTGGTGCAGGCATTCCCGGCTTCTACACGCGTACCGCCTTTGGCACCCTGCTCGCCGACGGCAAGGAGACCCGCCGTTTTGGCAGCAAGGACTACGTGCTGGAGCCGGCCATCCGCGCCGATGTCTCCATCGTCAAGGCGTGGAAGGGGGACCGGGCGGGCAACCTGGTCTTCCGCAAGACCGCCCGCAACTTCAACCCGATGATCGCCACCTGCGGCAGTCTGTGCATCGCCGAGGTCGAGACGCTCGTGGATGTCGGCGAACTGGACCCGGACGAGATCCACACGCCGGGCATCTACGTGAACCGGATCATCGCGGGGGCCGATTACCAGAAGCGGATCGAATTCCGGACCGTGGCCGGCAGCGCCTCGCCCGCCCGCCACGACCCCGTGCGCGACCGCATGGCCCGCCGCGCCGCACAGGAGCTGCGCAGCGGCTACTACGTGAACCTGGGGATCGGCATTCCGACCCTGGTCGCCAACCATATCCCGCCAGGTGTCCAGGTCACCCTGCAATCGGAGAACGGCCTGCTGGGCATCGGCCCGTCGCCCGAGGCCACGGCGGTCGATGCAGACCTCATCAACGCCGGCAAGCAGACCATCACGACCCTGCCCGGCAGCAGCTTCTTTTCCAGCGCGGATTCCTTCGCCATGATCCGCGGCGGTCACATCGATCTGTCCATCCTGGGCGGCCTGGAGGTGTCGGAGCAGGGCGATCTGGCCAACTGGATGGTGCCCGGCCGGATGGTCAAGGGCCCCGGCGGCGCGATGGACCTGGTCTCCGGTGTCGGGCGGGTCGTCGTCCTGATGGAACACTGCGCCAAGGACGGTTCGCCCAAGATTCTCCGCGAATGCTCGCTGCCCCTGACCGGCAAGGGCGTGGTGGACACCCTCATCACCGATCTGGCCGTGTTCAAGGTGAAAGAGGGCGGCGGCCTGCTGCTGACCGAACTGCAACCCGGCGTCAGCGTGGAGGACGTCCGCGAACGAACCGGCTGCGGCTTTTCCGTGGCACCGCAGGTCGCAAGCGGCGTGCCGGCGACGATCCGCACTGGAGCACGGACATGATGGGCGCCGCCAGCAGCGTGCGTCCCGTCCGGGACGGCACCGTGAGGGAGACACAGCATGTCTGAACGTTTCGAGCGCGGTCTGGCGATGCGTCGCCAGGTGATGGGCGACGCCCATGTCGAGCGGGCGTTTGCATCGGCCACCGGCTTCTCCCGTCCCCTGCAGGAGTTCATGACCGAGCACGCGTGGGGCACGGTGTGGTGTCGCGACGGCATCGACCTCAAGACCCGCAGCCTGATCACCGTCGCGATGCTCGCCGCCCTCGGGCGCGGGCAGGAGCTGGCAGGGCATGTGCGGGGCGCCCTCCACAACGGCGCGAGCGCCGACGAGGTCCGCGAAGTCCTGCTGCATGCCGCCGTCTATGTGGGTGTTCCCCTGGCGGCCGAGGCGGTCCGCATCGCCGAAGCCGTCGTCCGGGAGCGGCCCGACGCATCGCCTCCCCTCGATTCTCCGTCGCCATCGCGTTGAACGCTCGAAGACGCGAGGCAGACCGACGGTGAATCTTTGGCCCGCTCCGGCGGGCCGCTTTTTTGAAGCGACGCATGGGCTGCACGGGCCGGCCTACGGCGGCCCCCACACGCTGCACGTACCAAAAAAAAGCCGGCCCGGAGGCCGGCAAATTCCTAGGTGCCAGAGAATGAAAT
>DAOQMM010000125.1:0-9701 GCA_035335645.1 Rhodocyclaceae bacterium
ATCGACATGGCCTCGCCCAACATCAACCTGCGCGACCCGGCCATCTACCGCATCCGCCACGCCACCCACCACCGCACCGGCGACCGCTGGTGCGTGTACCCGATGTACACCTACGCGCACCCCATCGAGGACGCGCTGGAGGACATCACCCACTCCATCTGCACCCTCGAATTCGAAGACCAGCGCCCCTTCTACGACTGGCTGCTGGACGCCCTCGCCGACGGCGGTTTCTTCCCGCGGCCCCTGCCCCAGCAGATCGAATTCGCCCGCCTCAACCTCACCTACGTGGTGCTGTCCAAGCGCAAGCTGATCCAGCTCGTGGACGAAGGCCACGTGGCCGGCTGGGACGACCCTCGCCTGCCCACGCTCGTCGGCGCCCGCCGCCGCGGCTTCACGCCGGAAGGTTTCCGCCAGTTCGCCGAGCGCATCGGCGTCTCCAAGGCCGATTCCTGGATCGACATGAGCGTCCTCGAAGACTGCATGCGCGAGCATCTCAACGAAGCGGCCGAACGCCGCGTCGCCGTGCTCGACCCGGTCAAACTGATCATCACCAACTACCCCGAGGGCCAGGTCGAGCGCTGCCACGCGCCGAACCACCCCCTCAAGCCGGAGCTGGGCAAGCGCGAGATGCCCTTCGGCCGCGAACTGTGGATCGAGCGCGAGGACTTCATGGAGACCCCGGTCAAGGGTTACCACCGCCTCTATCCCGGTAACACCGCACGGCTACGTTACGGCTATGTCGTCCGCTGCACCGGCTGCGAGAAGGACGCCGACGGCAAGGTGACCGCCGTGCTGTGCGAGTACTTCCCGGATTCCAAGTCCGGTACGCCCGGCGCCGACACCTACAAGGTCAAGGGCAACCTGCACTGGGTCGCGGTGGCACACGCCTACGCCGCCGAAGTGCGCCTCTACGACCGGCTGTTCGCCCACCCCTATCCGGGCACCCGTCGCGAAGGCGATCCCGAGGACCTGCAGCGGGACTTCCTCGACGACATCAACCCGGACAGCCTGCGCGTCATCCGCGCCCAGCTCGAACCGGCCCTGCGCGCCGCACGTCCGGAAGCCCGCTTCCAGTTCGAACGGCACGGCTACTTCGTCGCCGACCGCATCGACACACAGGAAGGCGCTCCGGTGTTCAATCGCACGGTGACCCTGCGCGACGCATGGAAGCACGGCGCATGAACAGTGGATAATCCGTGAAGTTTCCGGCGACAGCTTGCCCGCCTCGGCGGGCGTCGCCGCAAGGCGCGGCGTTCAAGCTTCGGGCGATGCTGCCGATGTATGTCGGACCCTGCCCCGCCAGCCCTCCCCATCCGTTGCGCGGTGCCCGGATGGAGCGACACACCCGGTCGAGCCCCTGAACCTGTCCATGCTGAGCAACCTCTCGATCCGCGTCCGACTCCTGCTGGCGAGCACCGTCGTCCAGGTGGTGATGCTCACCCTGCTGCTCACCAACAGCGCGCGGCTCATGAACGAAGCCACCGGTGCCAGCCTGGAAACCCTGATCTCCCAGAACGCCGCGATCCTCAACATCGTCACCGCCAGCTTCGTCCCCCAGGGGCGCTACGCCGAGCTTCAGGACGCCCTCGGCGAACTCCTCAATGACAGCAGCGAAGGCCTCGTCTACGTACGCATCGTGGATGCCAGCGGCCATACCCAGGTGCGCGCCGGCATGCCGGATCTGGCGACCCTGCCCCCCCCCGACAATCCCGCCACCCTGACCCTCCCGGCGGGGGAATCACGCAACGTCATCAACATCCGGCGGCCGCTCCTGATGGACCGTAACCAGGTGGGCTTCCTCCAGTTCGGCGTCTCGGTGTCGGCGCTGACCGTCGCCAAGCAGCAGATCCTCAGCCAGGGGCTGTTCATCGCCACTGCCGAGGTGCTCCTCACCCTGCTCCTGCTGGGCACCATCGGCTACCTGATGACCCGCAACCTGGGCCGCCTGCTGCGGGGCAGTCAGGCCATCGCGGCCGGCGACCTCAGCCATCGCATTCCGGAAAAGGGTCAGGACGAGCTCGCCCAGCTGTGCAAGCACTTCAACCGCATGGCCCTCGCCCTGCAGTCGCGCATCCATGAGCTGGAAGCCACCGCGCGCCAGCTCGCCCAGAGCGAAGAGCGGTACGCCCTGGCGACCCGCGCCGCCAACGACGGCCTGTGGGACTGGGACATCGTCACCGGCAAGACTTACTTCGCGCCGCGCTTTGCCGAGATCCTCGGCATCACGCCCGACGCCTTCGTGGGCGACCGGGACACCCTCTTCAAACACATCCATCCGGAAGACCGGGAGGCCTTCCGCCTGCGCCTGGTGGCCCACCTCAAGCGCGAGACGGCCCAGCTCAACGTCGAACACCGCATCCGCCACGCCGACGGCAGCTATCGCTGGACCCTCACCTGCGGCATGGCGGTCTACGACCCCGACAGCGGCCGCGCCATCCGCATGGCCGGCTCCATCAGCGACATCCACCTGCGCCGCCGGGCCGAAGACCAGCTCGTGCATGACGCCCTGCACGACGGTCTCACCGGTCTCGCCAACCGCGCCCTCTTTGTGGAACACCTGCAGAACACCCTGCGCCATGCCGACCGGGTCACGGGCAGCCTGTTCGCGGTGCTGCACGTCAATATCGAACGCTTCCACGTGGTCAACGACAGCCTCGGCTACTCGGCAGGTGACGACCTGCTGCGCCTCGTGGGTCAGCGCATCCAGGCCCTCGCGCGGCCCGGCGACGTGGTCGGACGGGTCGGCGGCGACCAGTTCGCCCTGCTCCTCAACGATATCGCCGATGCCAGCGAAGCGATCCGCTTTTCGGAAAACCTCCAGACCCGCCTCGCCGAGAGCGCCGAACTCAACGGCCATTCGCTCTACCCCAAGACCCGCATCGGCGTGGCCCTGGGCAGCGGCGGCTTCCACAATGCCGAAGACCTGATGCGCGATGCGGACAACGCCATGCACCGCTCGCGCAGCAGCTCCGACAGCACCATCACGGTCTTCCAGTCCACCATGCACCAGCAGGCCCTGCGCGACCTGCAACTGGAATCCCAGTTGCGCATCGCCCTGCAGGAAGGCCAGTTCGTCGCCCACTACCAGCCCATCGTGCATCTGGCCGACGGCCGCACAGCAGGCTTCGAGGCCCTGGTCCGCTGGCCCGAACAGGCAACCCGACGGATCGGCCCGGACGTCTTCGTCCCCCTTGCCGAATCCCTCGATCTGATCCACGAACTGGGCATGCACATGCTCGACCAGAGCTGCGCCCAGCTCAAGGCCTGGCGCACACTCGGCCTTGCAGACGGCGATCTGAGCATCAGCGTCAACCTTTCCGCCCGTCAGCTGATGCAGGTGGATCTCGCCGACCAGGTCGTCGAGTGCATTGAACGCCACGAACTCCCCCCCAGCGCCCTCAAGCTGGAAATCACCGAGGGCACCCTGGTCACACGCAAGGAGCTCGCCACCAGCCAGCTCGGCAAGCTGCGTGCCAAGGGTCTCAAGATCCTCATCGACGACTTCGGAACCGGCTACTCGTCCCTGAGCTATCTACACACCATTCCCTGCGACACACTCAAGCTCGACGGCTCCTTCATCCGTGAGATCGAACGGGATACACGGCTGCGCGCCATTGTCGGCGCCACCATCCGCCTGTCCCACGAGCTCGGGATCAGCGTCGTCGCGGAATGTATCGAAACGCCCGCCCAGGCCCAACTGCTGCGCGACCTGGGGTGTGACTACGGTCAGGGCTACCTGTTTTCCTCGGCCCAGCCGGGCGACAAGGCGCAACAATGGCTGCTCAACAACCTTCCCGTCGGTGCCGGGGCATGAAGCGCATCGCCGCCCTTCTGATCCTCGGAGCAAGCCTCCCGGTCGCCGCCGACGAACCCTCGCGTTTCAGTTTCTCCGGATTCGGCACGGTGGGAGCCGTCCGGACGAGCAATGATGTGCTGGGCTTTCGCAGCAGCGTCGTGCAGGACACAGGGCCCGGACGGGCCTTTGATACCTCCGTCGACAGCGTGATCGGCGTGCAGGGATCCGCCCACCTGACCGGCAAGTCCGACATCACCCTGCAGGTCGTCTCCCACAAAGGCCCGGACGACGCCTTCACGCCCCAGGTGACCTGGAGCTTCCTCCGTACCCAGCTCCTGCCGGAGCTGAGCGTCCGGGCCGGGCGCATGCGGACGCCGTTCTTCATGTTTTCGGACGCGCTGCACGTCAATTTCATCACGCCGTGGGTCCGCCCGCCGGTCGAGGTCTACAGCCTCAACCCCTTCTCCAGCGTCGATGGCGTGGATGCCTTGTACCGCACCGAGGCCGGCCCCATGGACATCGAGGTCCAGGGTGTGTTCGGGAAGTCCAGCCTGGGCATCCATGGCGGTACCGTCAAGCTGCGCGCCATCCGCACCTTCAATGTCGCCGCCAGCGGCCACGGACTCACCCTGCACGCCGGCTACACCACAGCCAACCTCGACGTGCACTGGGGCGACCAGCCCTCCCAGAACCTCCTCGCGGCCCTCAATGCCACCGGCTTCGGCGCTATCGCCGATGAACTCAACGGAACCGGCGCGAAGGCGAGCTTCACGTCCGCCGGCTTCCAGTACGATCGCGACCACTGGCTGCTCATTGGCGAATTTGCCCGTCGCGATGCCAGCCATTTCATCAGCAGCGCGCAGGGCTGGTATTTCACTGCAGGCTATCGGGTGGGCAGCGTCACCCCCTATGTCACCTACGCCCGCCAGCTCGAGACCGCCCCGGTGACCAGCAGCACGGTCCCCATTCCCGCCCTGCAGACCGGTCTGGATCTCTTCAACACCTCCCGACGCAACGCCCAGCGCACCGAAGGCATCGGCGTCCGCTGGGATTTCGCCCGCAACTTCGCCTTGAAAGGGCAGTTCGACCTCATCCGGCCCGGCCCCGACGGCCTCGGCATCTTCGTCAGTCCTTCCGCCGGCTACCTCACGCCCAGCGGGCCGATTCACGTACTGAGCCTGTCCGTCGATGTCGTTTTTTAAGCCCCCCATGAGTAGACGGCTCTCAGCGCTCCTCATCGCCCTGTTCGCGCTGGGGACGGGATGGCCTGCCCACGCAGAACTGGTGATCGTCGCAGGCCCGCGCAGCGCCATCACGGAGCTCACCCGGGAGCATGCCGAAAAACTTTACCTCGGCCGTGCCACCACCCTGACCGACGGCACGCCTGTCACCCTCATGGACCTCCCCGTCGGACCGGCGCGGGACGATTTCTACCTCAAACTGGCCGGCAAGAACTCCACCCAGATCCGCGCCTACTGGTCCCGGCTCGTCTTCACGGGCCGCGCCATGCCCCCCCGCGAAGCGGATTCCATCGCCGAGGCGCGCCAATGGCTGGCGGACATCCCCAACCTCATCGGCTACCTGGACAAGGGCGACGTCACGCCAGGAATGCGCGTTTTGCTGCGCATCCCGTGACACTTCCGACGCCCAATTGCAAACATACGTAGAACTTGAGCGCTGAGCGGCCGCGTGCCGCATTGCTTTGCACGAGGATTTCCTAGAATGGTCCGGATTGAACGATTGAGTCCGTACCATGAAGACTGCCTCCTCCCAGCAGGCCTACCGCCCTTACCCGAGTTTCAGCACGGCCCAGACGCTGCTGTGGTTCATCGGCGGGGTTCTGCTGATGTTTGTCCTGGTGTCTGCCGCCTTCGCCATCAAGCTTGGCGTCGAAGGCCGGCTGCCCTTCGTCCGCCGGACGGTCGACGCTCCGCGCGCCGATGCCGCAACGCCGCCGCCGACACCCGCCGCGCGTCCCACAGGCCAGAACTTTTCGAGTGGCGCCGAGACGATCCTGCCGCCCGAAGTCTCACACCTCGCAAAGACGACCGCGGCCCCCGACACCGCGCCGGCGCGCCCGACTGAAGGTCCCGCACCAAGCGCCGGAACGCCTGGCGCCGCGACGCCGGCATCTGCCCCGGTGACGCCTGCCCCGGTGACGCCTGCCGCGGCACCCGCCCCCGTCGCAGCACAGGCTCCGGCAACGCCCCCGGTGCGCCCGGTGGATCCCACCGGCGACGTCACCGAGGCCCTGCACGCCTGGGTGACCGCCTGGGCACGTCGCGACGTCCCCACGTATCTGGAACACTATGCGCAGGACTTCAGACCCGCGGCAGGCCTGAGCCGCTCCGCCTGGCAGAGCCAGCGTCGCCAGCGTCTGTCCCGTGGCGGCGAGTTGCTCATCAGCCTGTCCGACGTCCAGGTGCAGGTCAGCGGCGACAAGGCCACGGCCCGCTTTGTCCAAAGCTACCGCTCGGACACCCTCACCTCGACCGAACCCAAGACCCTGGAGTTGATCCGCCGGGACGGCCACTGGCTGATCCTCAGCGAACAGACCGGCAGCTGAAGGACGCACAAATCGGGGTTTGACGCAAGCGTTTCCTTGCCCTATACTGCTGCGTTTCCTGCAAACCCTTTAATCGGAGTACATCCATGTACGCGGTCATAAAAACCGGCGGCAAGCAGTATCGTGTCGTCGCCGGCGAAAAACTCAAAGTAGAACAGATACCGGCTGACGTGGGCTCGCAAATCACCCTCGACCAGGTCTTCATGGTCGGCGAAGGCGAGTCGGTCAAGATCGGCACCCCCGTGGTGGCCGGCGCCACCGTGACGGCCACTGTGCTGTCCCACGGCCGCCACGACAAGGTCAAGATCTTCAAGATGCGCCGCCGCAAGCACTACCAGAAGCACCAGGGGCATCGCCAGAACTACACCGAGCTTCGCATCGAAGCGATTTCGGCCTAAGCGGCCCAAGGAGAAACCGACATGGCACACAAAAAGGCTGGCGGCAGTTCCCGTAACGGTCGCGACTCAGAAAGCAAA
Organism: Rhodocyclaceae bacterium; assembly: GCA_035335645.1. Lineage (GTDB taxonomy): Bacteria > Pseudomonadota > Gammaproteobacteria > Burkholderiales > Rhodocyclaceae > Zoogloea. The sequence continues at coordinate 6,839 of DAOQMM010000125.1, forward strand.
CGCCTGGGCGTCAAGCGCTACGGTGGCCAGTTCGTCCTCGCCGGCAACATCATCGTTCGCCAGCGCGGCACCGAATACCATCCGGGCGAAAACGTCGGCATCGGCAAGGACCACACCCTGTTCGCGCTGACCGAAGGCACCGTGCAGTTCACCGTCAAGGGCGCCAACAAGCGCCGCACCGTGAGCATCGTCGCTGCCGCCGAATAAGCGCAGCACACGGTTTGCCAAAGCCCTATCGTGCGATAGGGCTTTTTTCATTCAGGGGACGCACGTTCGCGGCGCCGACCACAGGCCCCACCGCAGCGCTGACCGAGCACCGGATCCGCATGCCGCTTCGCCGGCAAGGCCCCACCGCTCGTCGCCCATCACCCACCGGATACGCCCATGAAATTCTTCGACGAAGCCCGTATCGACGTCATCGCCGGCGACGGAGGCAATGGCGCGGCCACCTTCCGTCGCGAAAAGTACATTCCCAAGGGCGGACCGGACGGCGGTGACGGCGGCAAGGGCGGCGACGTTTACGCCATCGCCGACCGCAACCTGAACACCCTCATCGACTACCGCTACAAGCGCACCTTCACCGCCGAGCGCGGCGAGAACGGACGCGGCGCCGACTGCTACGGCAAAGGCGGCGAGGACATCGAGCTGCGCATGCCGGTGGGCACGGTCATTTCGGAACAGGAGAGCGGCGAAGTCATCGCCGACCTGGACCACGACGGCAAGCGCGTCATGATCGCCCGCGGCGGACGCGGCGGTCTCGGCAACCTGCACTTCAAGACCAGCACCAACCGCGCCCCGCGCAAGAAGACCATGGGCGAGGCCGGCGAGCGCAAGAGCCTCAACCTGGAGCTCAAGGTGCTCGCCGACGTGGGCCTGCTGGGCATGCCCAACGCGGGCAAATCCACCTTCATCCGCGCCGTGTCCTCGGCCCGCCCCAAGGTGGCGGACTACCCTTTCACGACCCTCGCCCCGAACCTGGGCGTGGTGCGCACCTCAGAGAACCGCAGCTTCGTCATCGCCGACATTCCCGGGCTGATCGAAGGCGCCGCCGACGGCGCCGGCCTCGGTCACCAGTTCCTGCGCCACCTGCAGCGCACCCACATCCTGCTCCACATCGTGGACATCGCCCCCTTCGATCCCGAAGCGGACCCGGTGCGTGACGCTCACGCCATCGTCGAGGAGCTGTACAAGTACGACGAGAGCCTCGCCGCCAAGCGTCGCTGGCTGGTCCTCAACAAGCTCGACCTGATTCCCGATGCGGAGGAACGCGCCGCCCGCGTGCAGGACTTCCTCGCCGCCTACGGGCCGGTCGAGCGCCACTTCCAGGTCGCGGCCATCAGTGGCGAGCGCTGCCAGGAAGTGGTCTTCGCGATCCAGGACCTGCTCGACGCCGAAAAAGCCGCCGCCCAGGCTGCCGCCGACGAGGCCGCCCGCGCGGCAGCGGCCCATGCCGCGGACGCGGATGCCGCGCTTGACGACACAGACATCGACCACCCCGACAGCGACGAAAGCAGCCCCGCATGAGAACCCGCATCCAGAACGCCCGCCGCCTGGTCGTCAAGGTCGGCAGCGCCCTCGTCACCAACAACGGCGCCGGCCTCGCAGTCGAAGCGCTGGCCGAATGGGCCCGCCAGATCGCCCGCCTGCGGGCCGACGGCCGCGAAGTGGTCCTGGTGTCGTCCGGCGCCATCGCCGCCGGCATGCAACGCCTCGGCTGGAGCAAGCGCCCCCAGGAAATGCACCACCTGCAGGCCGCCGCCGCGGTCGGCCAGATGGGCCTCGCCCAGGCCTATGAATCCGTGTTCGCCCGGAACGACCTGCACACCGCCCAGATCCTGCTCACCCATGCCGACCTGGCGGACCGCACCCGCTACCTCAACGCCCGCTCGACGCTGGTGACCCTGCTGGAGCTGGGCGTCATTCCCATCATCAACGAGAACGACACCGTCGTCACCGACGAGATCAAGTTCGGCGACAACGATACCCTCGGCGCCCTCGTCGCCAACCTGATCGAAGCCGACGCCCTGATCATCCTCACCGACCAGCAGGGCCTGTACACCGCCGATCCGCGCAACGATCCGAGTGCCACCCTGATCTCCGAGGAGCGCGCCGAGAACACCGCCCTCGAAGCCATGGCCGGCGGCGCCGGCAGTGGCATCAGCAAGGGCGGCATGATCACCAAGGTCCGCGCCGCCCAACGCGCCGCCCGCAGCGGCGCCCACACCTGCATCGCCAGCGGCCGCGAGCCCGACGCGCTGCTCCGCCTTGTCGGTGGAGATGACCTCGGCACCCTGCTGTACGCCAGCAGCACACCGCTGGCGGCCCGCAAGCAGTGGCTCGCCGATCACCTGCAGCTGGCCGGCAGCCTGATCCTCGACGACGGCGCGGTGGACGCCCTGCGGGCCGGGCGCAGCCTGCTGCCGGTAGGCGTCACCGCCGTGGAAGGCGACTTCAACCGGGGGGCCGTGGTGGCCTGCCGCACCGCGAGCGGCATCGAACTTGCGCGCGGGCTGATCAACTACGCCAGCTCCGACGCACGCCGCATCGCCCGCAGTCCATCCAGCGAAATCGAGCACCTGCTGGGCTTTGCCGAAGCGCCGGAACTGATCCACCGGGACAATCTGGTGCTGATCGGCTGAAGGCGCGGACGGACCCAGCAAAAAAGGCGACCTGAGGTCGCCTTTTTTACATGTTTCGGTGCGCCGTGCGTTCCGGCGCCGAACCACCTCCAGCCATGCGCGGGGCCGTCGTCCACGAAAAAAACGGGTGCCCGAAGGCACCCGTTTGATTTCCAAATCCGAACGAGCCGGAATTAGAAGGTGTGACGCAGACCGACGGACACGCCGGACACGGTGGAGCCAGC
>DAOQMM010000126.1:0-9244 GCA_035335645.1 Rhodocyclaceae bacterium
TGAAGCGCACGTTGGTGCCCTTGCCCGGCGTGCTGAGGATGCGGATGTTGCCGCCGGACTGGCGCACGAAGCCATACACCATGGCCAGCCCGAGGCCGCTGCCGGCACCGAAGCGCTTGGTGGTGAAGAAGGGCTCGAAGAGGCGCGGCAGCAGGGCGGGATCGATGCCGGTGCCGGTATCCGAGACGTCGAACTGGACGTATTCGCCGGCCGGCACCTCCACCAGCAGGGACAGGCTGGCGCTGATGTGGCGCGGGGCCACGGCGATGCGCAGCTCGCCGCCGTCGGGCATGGCGTCGCGGGCGTTGAGGGCCAGGTTGAGGAGCGCGTTCTCGAGCTGGTGGGGATCGGCCAGGACGTGGAGCTTGCGGGTGGGCAGGTCGAGCTGCAGGCGGATGTGTTCGGTGAGGGTGCGGGACAGGAGCTGACCCATGCCCGTCACCAGGACGCCCACCTCGATGGCGCGAGGTTCCAGGGGCTGCTGGCGGGAGAAACTGAGCAGGCGGCGGATCAGCTCGGTGCCGCGCCCGGCGGCGGACAGGGCGGGCTCGAGATAGTCGTCGTAGCCCTGGTGGGCCGGCAGCTTGTCGCGCAGGGCGTGGAGGTTGCCGGTGATGATGGTGAGCAGGTTGTTGAAGTCGTGGGCGAGGCCGCCGGTGAGCTGGCCGACGGCTTCCATCTTCTGGGCCTGGATGAGGGCGGCCTGACTGGCTTTCTGCTCGGTGATGTCGATGGACAGGACGAAGTAGCCCTGTACGCCACCGGCCTCCGAGGTGTCGGGCACCACCGCGCTGCGGGCAAAGACCTGGCGGCCGCTGGCGTCGGTGCGGGTGTATTCGTAGCTGACGCGCTCGCCATCGGCGGCGGTCTCGAGATGGGGCTTGATCTGGGCGTAGGCGTCGGGCCCGAAGACCTCGGCGATGCTGCGCCCGACGATGGCGTTCTTGTCGAGCCCGAACCACTGGGCGTAGCCCCGGTTGGCGAAGCGGTAGCGCTCGCCGGCGTCCACGTAGGCGATCAGGGCCGGGATGGCGTCCATGATGAGGCGCAGGCGCTCCTCGCTGCGGCTCAGCTGGGCGGCGACGCTGTCGAGGCGGCTCTTGGCCTCGGTGAGGTCCCGGTTGGCGGCTTCCAGCTCGGCGGTGCGGGCGCGGACGCGGGTCTCCAGCTCGGCGTTCTGGCCTTCGATGAGCTTTTCGTAGCGGCGCTGCTCGGTGACATCGGTCCACAGGGTGACGAAGCCCAGGTTGGGGATGGGCACGCCGCGGATGGCCAGGATCTGGCCGTTGGGCCGGGTGCGCTCGGCCTGGTGGGGCTGGAAGGCGCGCACGGCAGCCATGCGTTCGGCGATGAGGCGTTCGGTCTCGCCGGGGCCGTACTCGCCGCGCTCCACGTTGAAGCGCACGAAGTCCTCGAAGGGGGTGCCGACGCGCACCAGTTCTTCCGGGAAGTCCAGCAGGCGCAGCATCGCGGTGTTCCAGGTGACCAGACGCGGAGCGGCGTCGAAGACGGCGATGGCCTGGTCCAGGAGGTCGAAGCCGGCGAGCAGCAGGTCGTAGCGGCGCAGTTCCTCCGGCGAGCCGGCGGCGGCCCGCGCGCCTGGGGCGATGCGGCCGATCATGGGGTGGCGAGGGCCCGGCGCTGGCCTTCCAGCAGGGTGAGGAGGGCATCCTCGGAGAGCGGCCGGGCAAACAGGTAACCCTGGCCGAAGTCACAACCGGTGGCGGCGAGGATGCGGCGCTGCTCGTCGGTTTCGATGCCCTCGGCGACCACGTCCAGGCCGAGCTTGTGGGCCATGGCGATGATCGCCTCGGCGATGGCCAGGTCGCTGGAGTCGGTGGTGAGGTCGCGCACGAAGGAGCGGTCGATCTTGAGGGTGTCGATGTCCAGGCGCTTCAGGTAGGCCATGGCCGAGTAGCCGGTGCCGAAATCATCCAGGGAGACCTGCACGCCCCGCGCGCTGAGGCGGGCGAGGCGGTCGGCGACCCGCGGCTGGGCGCCCAGCAGCAGGCTCTCGGTGATCTCCAGGGCGATGCAGGCGCCGGGCAGGCCGGCCGCGTCCATGCGGTCGAGCTGGGCTTCCACCGAGCGGCCCCCGGTGAATTGCCGCGGGGAGGTGTTGACGGTGATCTGCAGCGGGCAGCGTTCGGCGTCGCCGGGGGCCAGGGTGGCGCGCCAGCGCAGCAGGGTCTCGGTGACGCGGGCGAACACCCAGTCGCCGATCTCGTCAATGAGGCCGATTTCCTCTGCGGTGGGGATGAACTCGGCCGGCCCGATCTCGCCGCGGGTCGGGTGGGTCCAGCGCAGCAGGGCCTCGGCCTTGAGCAGGGCGCCGCTGGCCAGATGGTAGATGGGCTGGTACTCGACGCGCAGCTGGTGGCCGGCGATGGCCTGACGCAGGTCGCGGCCCAGTTGCAGGTGATGCAGGGCCGCCTCCTGCAGGGCCGGCGAGAAGTAGCTGAAGCGGCTGCGCCCGTTGTCCTTGGCGTGGTACATGGCCTGGTCGGCGTTCTTGAACAGGTCGGCGGGGGAGGTGGCGTCGCGCGGGTAGAGGGTGATGCCGATGCTGGCCGATACGAAGCATTCGTCGGCGCCCACCGCGAAGGGCTCACCCAGGATGCGGAGGATCGCCTCGGCGATGCGTTCGATGGGGCCGTGTTCGTGCAGGCCCGGCAGCAGCACCGCGAATTCGTCGCCACCCTGGCGCGCCACCGTGTCGGTCTCGCGCACGCAGGCCAGGATGCGGCGGGCGGCTTCTTCGAGCAGCAGGTCGCCGGCGGCGTGGCCGAGGGAGTCGTTGACCTCCTTGAAGCGATCCAGGTCGATGAACAGCAGGGCCACGCTGCTGCCGTCCCGGTCGGCGCGCTTGACGTGTTCGATGAGGCGGTCGTTGAGCAGCCGCCGGTTGGGCAGGCCGGTGAGGGGGTCGTAGTTGGCCTGGGCCCAGATCAGGGCTTCGGTGCGCTTGCGCTCGGTGATGTCGGTGATCACGCCCACCAGGCCGCCCATGCTGCCGTCGCCGCGCAGGAAGGTGGCCTTGTTGAAGAGCACGTCGCGGCGCCCGCCATCGGAGGATTCGACGCTGGCCTCGTAGGTCTGCACGCCGGGATTGTCGAACAGGGCCTTGTCGGCGGCGTGGTAGCGGACGGCCAGGTCGGGGGGCGAGATCTCGAAGACGGACTTGCCGATGATGGCTTCCCGGGCCATCCCGATGAAGCGCTCGAAGGCCTGGTTGCAGCCCAGATAGCGGGCTTCGGCATCCTTGAAGAAGAGCGGGCTGGGAATCGCTTCGATGAGCTGGGCGATGAAGCCCAGCTGTTCGGCGGTCGCGCGTTCGGCCACGTGGCGCGCCGTGATGTCCGAGAGCACGCCCACCACGGCCGGGCGGCCGGCGACGTCGATGCGCAGACCGAAGACTTCGACGACCAGCTGGCGGCCGCTGCGATGGCGTCCGTGGAAGGTGTAGCGTGCCGCAGCCTGGCGGCCTTCGATGCGGTCGGCGAGGGTCTGGCGGACCCGCTCCACGTCGTCCGGAAACACCAGATCCTCCGGGCCGAGGCGGTCGCAGATCTCCGCCGCCGCGTAGCCGAAGGTCTCGCAGAACTGGCTGTTCACGTGGCGGAACAGGCCGTCCTGGATCAGGTAGATGCCGATCAGGGCATTCGCCAGCAGTCCCTCCAGCAACTGGACGGCCTCTGCTTTCAGATGCTCGGGCAGCAAATCGGACATGGGGTCGGGCGCGCGGATGATCGGTGCATTGTAAGCCGAATCACGGCGCACTCTGTGCCGGGGCCTGGGCGGCGAGCTGCTTGCGGTAGCGCTCCGGCGACAGGCCGGTCCACGCGATGAAGGCCCGGTAGAACGCGGAAGTGTCGGCGTAGCCCAGGTCGGCGGCGACGCGGGCGATGGAGTGGCGGGTCTTGGTCAGGCGCGCCACGGCGATGTCGCGGCGCAGGGCCTCCTTGATGGCGCGGAAGCTGGAGCCCTCCTCGTCGAGGCGGCGGTGCAGGGTGCGCGGCGACAGGTGCAGGCGGTCGGCCACGTGCTCCTGGGACAGGTTGGCCGGCAGCGCCGCGCGGAGCAGGTCGCGCACCCGCACGACGGTGTCCCGGTCGCGGCGGTAGAGGGTGGTGATCTTGCCCGGCGCGCCTTCCAGGAAACGGGCCAGGGCGGCCTCGTCGCGGCGGATCGGCAGATCCAGCAGGGTGGGGTTGAAGCGCGCCGCCAGATCGTCGCCGCCGAAGCTGAAGTGGGCGGTGTAGATCAGCTGGTAGTCGTCGGCGTGGGGCGGGCGGGCGAAGGGGAAGCGCACCGCATCCAGCGCCAGGCCGCGCCCCACCAGCCAGCAGGCGAGGCCGTGGAGCAGGCGCAGCAGCCACTCGAAGGCGAAGACCCGCGCCGGGTCGTCCCGCGTCGGGCACAGGGGGCGGGTCTCGGCGATGCGCAGCTCGGCGTGGCTGTCGAGGCGGTGGATGCTCACCGCCAGATCCGGCAGCACGATGTGCAGGAAGCGCCGCGCCCGCTCCAGGGCCTCGGCCAGATGGGGGGCGCCGAGCATGCCGCGGCACAGGAACTCGAAGCTGCCGGTGCCCAGCGGGCGCTCGAAAAGGCCGAAGCCTTCGTCGTCCAGATCGCGGATCACCCGGTTGTACAGCGCCGCGTAGCGATCCAGCGGGATGCGGCTGGCCGAGTCTGCAAGGTCGATGTCGGTGGCGGCCAGCAGCGGCGCCGGGTCGTGGCCCCGCCGCTGCATCCCGGCGACCATCCCGGTGACGAAGCCCATGGCCACGCTGGCCCGCCTGCGCTCCGGGGCGGCGGGCGATGGGGCGGGGGCGGCGGAAGAGGAGCTCATGGGCATCTCCGGGACCGGCTGAAGGGCCAATCTGCAGCTTGGCGGATTTTGCACGAATCCCGACGGGAACAGCAATGGCGCAGCCGCGTCCGGCCTTCTACCATGAACCTATTCCTAACAACAGTGGTGGAGGAGAGAAGATGACTGACCTGAGCGTGGCCAAGAAGCTGGTGACCTACAAGCCCAAGAACAAGGTGCGTTTCGTGACGGCCGCAGCCCTGTTCGACGGGCACGATGCGTCCATCAACATCATGCGGCGGATCCTGCAATCCACCGGCTGCGAGGTGATCCACCTGGGGCACAACCGCTCCGTGGGCGAGATCGTCAACGCGGCCCTCCAGGAAGACGTGCAGGGTATCGCCATCACGTCCTACCAGGGCGGTCACGTGGAGTTCTTCAAGTACATGATCGACCTGCTGCGTGAGCACGGCGGCGAGAACATCCGCGTCTTCGGCGGCGGCGGCGGCGTGATCGTGCCGGCCGAGATCAAGGAGCTCCACGACTACGGCGTCACCCGCATCTACTCGCCGGAAGACGGCGCCATCCTCGGCCTGCAGGGCATGATCAACGACGTGGTCGAGCGCAGCGACATGGACCTCTCCCACGCCGGCCCCCAGGGCGCCGACGCGGTGCTGGCGGCCCTGCGCAGCGGCGACCGGCGTGCCCTCGCCCGGATCATCACCGGCCTCGAGAACGGCGCCTACGCGGATGAAGTGAAGACCGCGCTGATCGCCGCCGCGAAGGAGCTCAAGACGCCCACCCTGGGCATCACCGGCACCGGCGGCGCGGGCAAGTCCTCCCTCACCGACGAGCTGGTGCGGCGCTTCCGCCTGGACCAGCACGACCGCCTCAAGCTGGCCATCGTGTCCATCGACCCGTCGCGCAAGCGTACCGGCGGCGCGCTGCTGGGTGACCGCATCCGCATGAACGCCATCGAGCACCCGAACATCTTCATGCGCTCCCTGGCCACCCGCGATACCGGCAAGGAAGTCTCCGTGGCCCTGCCCGAAGTCATCGCCGCCACCAAGCTGGCGGGCTTCGATCTGGTCATCGTCGAGACCTCCGGCATCGGCCAGGGCGACGCGGCCATCGTGCCCTTCGTGGATGTGTCCCTGTACGTGATGACCCCCGAGTTCGGCGCCGCCAGCCAGCTCGAGAAGATCGACATGCTCGACTTCGCCGACTTCGTGGCCATCAACAAATTCGACCGCAAGGGCGCCGAGGATGCCCTGCGCGACGTGCGCAAGCAGGTCCAGCGCAACCGGGAGCTGTTCACCACCCAGGTGGAGCAGATGCCCGTGTTCGGCACCATGGCCGCCCGCTTCAACGACGACGGTGTCACCGCCCTGTACCAGGCCCTCGCCCCGGCCCTCGTCGCCAAGGGCCTCAAGCTCGGCAAGCCCGGCCTGCCCCTGGTGAGCGTGCGCGCCTCGTCCCGCGGCCGCGCCATCGTCCCCGCCGAGCGTGCCCGCTACCTGGCCGAGATCGCCGACGCCGTGCGCGGCTACCACAAGCACACCCTGGAGCAGTCCCGCATCGCCCGCGAGCGCCAGGCCCTGCGCATCTCCAAGCGCCTCTTCGAAGGCTGCCAGAAGGACGCCGGCAGCTTTGACGAGCTGATCGACTGGAAGGACGGCGAGCTGACCCCGTCCTCCCGCAAGCTCCTCGACATGTGGCCCAAGACCGTCGAGCTGTACGCGGCCGACGAGTACGTGGTGAAGATCCGCGACAAGGAGATCCGTACCGCCCTCACCTCCGAGTCCCTGTCCGGCAGCAAGATCCGCAAGGTGGCCCTGCCCAGCTTCGAGGACGACGGCGAGTCCCTGCGCTTCCTGATGAAGGAGAACGTCCCCGGCTCCTTCCCCTACACCGCCGGCGTGTTCGCCTTCAAGCGCGAAGGTGAAGACCCGACCCGCATGTTCGCCGGCGAGGGCGATGCCTTCCGCACCAACCGGCGCTTCAAGAAGGTCTCGGAAGGCATGCCCGCGCACCGCCTCTCCACCGCCTTCGACTCGGTGACGCTCTACGGCTGCGACCCGGACCCGCGTCCGGACATCTACGGCAAGGTCGGTAACTCCGGCGTGTCTATCGCCACGCTGGACGACATGAAGGTGCTCTACGACGGCTTCGACCTGGTCAACCCGACCACCTCGGTGTCCATGACCATCAACGGCCCGGCGCCCATCATCCTGGCCATGTTCTTCAACACCGCACTGGCCCAGCAACTGGAGAAGTTCAAGGCCCAGAACGGCCGCGAACCCACCGACGACGAAGCCCAGAAGATCCGCGAATGGGTCCTCGCCACCGTGCGCGGCACCGTCCAGGCCGACATCCTCAAGGAAGACCAGGGCCAGAACACCTGCATCTTCAGCACCGAGTTCGCCCTCAAGATGATGGGCGACATCCAGGAGTTCTTCGTCCATAACAAGGTGCAGAACTTCTACTCGGTGTCCATCTCCGGCTACCACATCGCCGAAGCCGGCGCGAACCCCATCAGCCAGCTCGCCTTCACGCTGTCCAACGGCTTCACCTACGTGGAAAGCTACCTGGCCCGCGGCATGCACATCGACGACTTCGCGCCCAACCTCTCCTTCTTCTTCAGCAACGGCATGGACCCGGAATACTCCGTCATCGGCCGTGTCGCCCGCCGCATCTGGGCGGTGGCCATGAAGAACAAGTACGGCGCCAACGAACGCAGCCAGAAGCTCAAGTACCACATCCAGACCTCGGGCCGCTCCCTGCACGCCCAGGAGATGGACTTCAACGACATCCGCACCACCCTGCAGGCGCTGATCGCCATCTACGACAACTGCAACTCCCTGCACACCAACGCCTACGACGAGGCCATCACCACGCCCACCGAGGAATCCGTGCGCCGCGCCATGGCCATCCAGCTCATCATCAACCGGGAGTGGGGCCTCGCCAAGAACGAGAACCCCAACCAGGGCGCCTTCATCATCGAGGAGCTCACCGACCTGGTGGAAGAGGCCGTGCTCAAGGAGTTCGAGGCCATCAGCGCCCGCGGCGGCGTGCTGGGCGCCATGGAAACCGGCTTCCAGCGCGGCAAGATCCAGGAGGAGTCGCTGTACTACGAGCACCAGAAGCACGACGGCTCCTACCCCATCATCGGCGTCAACACCTTCCTCAACCCCAAGGGCATGGCCCAGCAGGAAATCGAGCTGGCCCGTTCCTCCGAGGACGAGAAGCAGAGCCAGCTCCAGCGCCTCGCCGCCTTCCAGGACCGCAATTCCGACGAAGCGCCCCAGTGGCTGGCCAAGCTCAAGCAGACCGTGATCGAGAACGGCAACGTCTTCGCCGTGCTGGTGGATGCGGTGAAGTACTGCTCCCTCGGCCAGATCACCACCGCCCTGTACGACGTGGGCGGGCAGTATCGGCGCAGCATGTAAGACTCGCACCGCATCACAAGAACCCTCGGTAAGAGGGGAACAGCAGAACGGCGCCTTCGGGCGCCGTTCGTTTAAGTGCACCAGCACCTTGTGGCGGCGGCGAGAGGACCGGTTACTCGTGGAGATGCATGGCTCATGCTAGGATGACCATGATTGATGACCATAGGGGACAGGCCATGCACACCACCATCGGTGCGGGTGACTTCAAGGCGCGGTGCCTGAAATTGCTGGACGACGTGGCCCGTTCCGGCGAGGCTCTGGTGATTACGAAACACGGCAAGCCGGTTGCGAAGCTGGTGCCGATGCCGCCCGCCGGGAGCCTGTTCGGTGCGCTGGCCGGCAGTGTGCGGCAGGAGGGCGACATCGTGGCGCCCGTCGATGACGACTGGGATGCCTGTCGTTGAGCCCCCTGCTGCTGGACACCCACGTCCTGGTCTGGCTGCTCGCCGGCAGCGATCGTCTCGGCCTCCGTGCGCGGGCCGCCATTGATGCGGCAGCCGCGGTCGAAGGGGTGTTCGTGTCGGCCATCACCCCCTGGGAAATTGCCATGCTCGTCGCCAAGGGACGTCTGGTCCTGGAGCGGGATGTGGGCGACTGGGTGCAGGCGGCTCTGGCCTTGCCGGGCATCAGGCTCGAAGCGCTCTCGCCGGCCGTGGCGGTGGCGAGCACGCGGCTGCCCGGCGCGCTGCACGCCGATCCGACAGACCGGATCATTGTCGCCACTGCCCGCCACCTGGGCGCAGCGCTGGTGACGGCCGACGGCTTGCTGCTCGACTACGCCTCGAGCGGAAATCTGAAGGTGTTGCCGGCGGGGCAGTAGCACGTCACTCTATGCCGCCGGTCCTCCGCGAAGACCTGCTCTGTGCGCCGTGGGACGCGCTCAGCGCCGTCCGAGCGGGATCGTCCCGAGGCGCGGGCCACGGATCCGCTCCCCTCACTGCCCCGCCAGCGCATCCACCATCGCCCGCAGCGTGCGGATCTGCAC
>DAOQMM010000127.1:0-9076 GCA_035335645.1 Rhodocyclaceae bacterium
TCGGCGCAGTGTTCGACGACAACATGGAGGACCGCTTGCGCGTCACCGTCGTGGCCGCCCAGCCGGCAGCCGCGCCCGCCGCGGCGGCCAGCGCGGCTTCGATCTGCCACGCATCGGCACAGGCTGCGGTGCCGACGAAGTCGCTGCGGCGGGCAGGATTCCGGATCTGGATGGACGGGGACGGATCGCCCGCAGCGGCCTCACCGACCACCCGCGGCACGGCCGTGAAGGTGCTTGCGCGGCTCTTCTCCAGCGCTGCGAGAAAGGCCCGCCGGACCGGCGCGGCCGCCAGATCGAAGCCGCGGCTGTTGGCACGCTCGACGAACAGGGCGCCCGGTAGCGGGATGGCCGGATGGGGCGCCCCGCCCTGGGCCACCGCCCGTTCGACCGGGTCGGCGACCAGCATGTCGAGGGGGACCGAGTCATCCACGACACGATGCACGAAGCTGGTGTTGGCGCCGTTCTCCAGGAGGCGCCGCACCAGATAGGCCAGCAGGGTTTCGTGGCTGCCGACCGGCGCGTACACCCGCACGGGACGGCGCATGGCGGGATCCGCACCGGCCACCAGCTGGCGATAGAGGGTTTCGCCCATGCCATGCAGACACTGGAACTCGTAGGCGCCGTCGTGGAACGGACCCGCCATCTCGAGGACCGCCGCGACCGTATGGGCGTTGTGGGTGGCGAAGGCCGGGTAGATCGCGTCCGGCGCTGCCAGCATGCGGCGGGCACAGGCCAGGTAGGCGGTGTCGGTGTGGACCTTGCGGGTGTAGACCGGGTAATCGGCGAGGCCGTCCTGCTGGGCGCGCTTGATTTCGCCATCCCAGTAGGCGCCCTTGACCAGGCGGGTCATGATGCGCCGCCCGCTGCGCCGCCCGAGGGCGATGAGCCAGTCGATGACTGCCGGCGCGCGCTTCTGGTAGGCCTGCACGACCATGCCCAGCCCCGCCCAGTCGCGCAGATCCGGGTCGGTGGCCAGCGCAGCAAAGAGATCGAGGGACAGCTCGAGGCGGTCGGACTCTTCGGCGTCAATGGTCAGGCCGATATCGTGCCCCCGCGCCAGGACGCACAGGTGATGCACCCGTGGCAGGAGTTCGGCCATCACCCGGTCCCGCTGGGACCAGGTGTAGCGTGGATGCAGGGCCGACAGTTTGATGGAGATGCCATTGCCGGCGCGCACGCCGCGCCAGTGATCGGCCCCGCCGATGGCGTGGATGGCATGGGCGTAGGCGGCGGCGTAGCGGGTCGCGTCGTCGGCGGTGAGCGCTGCCTCACCGAGCATGTCGAAGGAGTAGCGATAGTCCGCCGCGGCGCCGCTGGCGACGCGCTCCAGCGCCTCCTCGATGGTTTCACCCATCACGAACTGCCGACCAACCCGGCGCATGGCGAATTCCATGGCTTCCCGGACCACCGCCTCGCCGCCGCGGGTGGCCATCCGGGCCAACGTGCCGGGCAGGCGCGCGGACTCATCGGCGGACAGCAGCCGGCCGGTCAGCGCCAGACTCCAGGCGGCGGCATTGACGAAGAGACTCGGGCTGTGGCCGACGTGCGCGGACCAATCGCGGGCGTGCAGCTTGTCGCGAATCAGCGCGTCCCGCCCCGCCGCATCGGGTACCCTCAGCAAAGCCTCTGCGAGGCACATCAGCGCAACCCCCTCGGCGCTGCCAAGGGCGAATTCATGCATCAGGGCATCGACACCTCCTGCCCGGACACGTCCTGCCCGAACGCCCTCGGCCAGTTGCCGCGCCCGGGCGCAGACCCGCGCCAGCGCCTCCGGCGCCATCCGGGCATCACCAAAGAGACGCGCCATGCATTCGGCTTCGGGTGCTCGGGTGAGCGCGACAATCGCCTGGCGCAGCTCGGGCAAGGGATTGCCGGGCGACGGGATGGAATCGGGGGCGGGCGAACGGGCAGTCATGGCATCACCGGTACGGCTCAAAGAAAAGGGGGCGCTCCGTTCGACCGGAAAAACGCCCCGCGATTCCAGGCCTGGCCACACACCGCAGGGTGGTGGCCTGCCGACGCATCGTCAGCCTTCCAGGTGGTAGGCGGTGACACGCTCCACTTCATTCTTCGACCCCAGCACAACCGGGACTCGCTGGTGCAGCCGGGAAGGCTGGATGTCGAGGATGCGTTCCCGCCCGGTGGTGGCGGCGCCGCCCGCAGCTTCGACGATCATCGCCATGGGATTGGCTTCGTACATCAGGCGCAGCTTGCCGCCCTTGTCCTTCATCTTGCTGTCCATCGGGTACATGAAAATGCCCCCGCGGGTCAGGATGCGATGCACGTCTGCGACCATCGAGGCCACCCAGCGCATGTTGAAGTCCTTGCCACGGGGGCCTTCCTTGCCCGCCTGAAGCTCGCCGATGTAGCGCTGCACCGGCGCTTCCCAGAAGCGCGCATTGGACGCGTTGATGGCGTATTCCTTGGTGTCGGCGGGAATCGTCATGTTCGGATGGGTGTAGATGAAGCTGCCCATCTCGCGATCGAGGGTGAACCCATGCACGCCATCACCGACGGTGAGAATGAGCTGCGTGGAGGGGCCATACACCGAGTAGCCCGCCGCCACCTGGGCCGTGCCGGGCTGCATGAAATCGGCTTCCGTCGGCGCGGAAACGCCTTCTGGGCAGCGCAACACCGAGAAGATGGTCCCGACGGAGATGTTCACATCGATGTTGGACGAACCGTCGAGGGGGTCGAACAGCAGCAGGTAGGCACCCTTCGGGTATTCACCGGAAATCGGCCGGATCTCTTCGACCTCCTCGGATGCCATGGCCGCCAGGTGGCCGCCCCACTCGTTGGCCTGAATCAGGATGTCATTGGCGATCACATCCAGCTTCTTCTGGGCCTCGCCCTGGACGTTGTCACTGCCCGCCTCCCCGAGCACACCGGCCAGCGCACCTTTGGAGACATTGACGGCGATGGCCTTGACCGCCCGCGCCACGACTTCCATGAGCAGCCGCAGGTCGGCGCCCATCAGGCCCTTGCGCTGTTGTTCGATCAGAAACTGGGTGAGCGTGACACGACGCATGGCGTATTTCTCCTGAGCAATTCCGGTAAAGTCCGGATTATCGCCCGGAATGCGCTGCTGCGTCGTTTATGATTACAGGGTTCGAAGCATCGACACCCTCTTTGGCGGTGGCGCCAGCCGCCCCGGAAATATTGTTTCAGCATCATGAAAGTTCTCGTCATCGGCGCCGGCCTGGAAGGCGTCACCAGCGCCTGGTATCTGGCCCAGGCAGGTTGCGAAGTCACCGTCGTGGAACGTCGTCCCGGCCCCGGCCTGGAAACCAGCTTTGCCAACGGCGGCCAGATCTCCGTGAGCCATCCGGAACCCTGGGCCAATCCGCGGGCACCGGGGACGATCCTGCGCTGGATCGGTCGTGACGACGCCCCCCTGCTGTTCCGGCCCAGCCTCGATGGTCGCCAGTGGCGCTGGGGACTGGCCTTTCTACGGGAATGCCTGCCCGCGCGCACGGCCCGCAATACGGCCGCGATCGCCAGCCTCGCCTGCTACAGCCGTGACCAGCTCCGCGCCCTGCGTGACGCCACCGGGCTCGAATATGCGGCGCAGACCCAGGGCATCCTGCATCTGTTCACCACATCGCGGGAGCTTGTCCATGCCCGTGACCACGAGCGCATCCTGTCGCGCCTTGGCATTCGGGCAAACCTCCTGACGTCCGCCCAGGCGATCAGCCTGGAGCCGGCCCTCGCACCGCTGGCCGATCGACTGAAAGGCGCCCTGCACGGAGTCGACGACGAATCCGGTGATGCGCACCTGTTCTGCCGCGCCCTGGCCGAGCGCGCCGCCGCCGCAGGGGTGACCTTCCTGTACGACAGCGCCGTGTATTCCATGGAGACGCTCGCGGGTCGCGTGGCCGGCGTGCGTGTCCTCGACTCGGCCCGTCGCGCCGGCGTGCTGACCGCGGACGCCTTCGTCGTCGCGGCGGGCAGCTACAGTCCGGCCCTCCTGGCGCGCGTGGGGGAGGCCCTCAACATCTACCCGGTGAAGGGCTACTCGGTCACCGCGCAGATCGTGGATCCCGAACGGGCGCCGCACCTGAGCCTCACCGACGAGTCCCGCCGTGTGGTGTGCTCACGCTTCGGCGATCGGCTGCGGGTGGCCGGCACCGCGGAGCTGAACGGCTTCGACCTGAGCCCCAACCCGGCCCGCAGCAATGCCCTGGTGCGCTGGCTGGAAGAACATTTTCCCGGTGTCACCCATAGCCGCAAGGCGGAACACTGGTGCGGGCTCAGGCCGGCAACACCCAGCAATGTGCCCATCATCGGACGGGGCCGTTACGACAACCTGTTCCTGAATGCCGGGCACGGCACCCTGGGCTGGACCCTGGCCTGCGGATCGGCGCGGGCGCTCGCCGACATCATCACGGGCCGCAAGCCCGAACCGGAGTTTCCGTTCCGGGGCCTGGCGCGCTGACTCAGCCTTCGGTGGACTCTTCAAACAGCACGCGGTAAACGTAGGCGGACAGGACGACCTGTTCGGCGTGGGGCAGGCTGTCGAACTGAAGACCGTGATTGACCATGGACGGCTCACCTTCGGTCGCCGCCGTGGCGTGAACCGTACGCAGCACTGCATCGAGGGTCAGGTACTGCTCCACATCACTGACCACCACGCGGAACTTCACCTTGATCCGGTCATCCTTGAGCCCAATCGGGGACTTGGCCACCAGCATGGCACCACCGATGCTCAGATCGACGACCGTGCCCGCATGGGAACGCCCGTCAGCACCGGATACCGCCGCGATGAGATTGACCCGCGCCCGGGCCCCTCGACGCACCACGAGCCCCCGGACCTGGCTTGGATAGGTGAGGTGGAGATGGGGATAGGGTACGTTCGCGACCTTGAAGATGGTCGCGCCAAAGGCATAAACGCTCTTGCCCGAGAACATGCGCACCACGAAGGCCTGTCCCTCGCGCATCAGCAGCACCTTGCCGTCTTGAGTCGGTGTGGTGACGACGACGCTCTTGCCCTTGAGGTAGCCAATGAGCTTGACGTAATGGCGGCTCTGGGATGTCTCGCTCTGGGCCTGCAACTGCAGGGTGTCGCCGATATCCATGCGGATCTCGTCAAGCCCGCGTAGATCCTCGGCCGGACGCTCCCCGCCCTCGCCCGTCGGACGTTCATCCTCGACCGTCTTGCGAAACACGCCCTGTCCGAACAGGGCCGCCTTTCGCTCTGCATTCTCGACCACCGCCCCGCGGGCAAGCAGGGGCTGCTTCTTGTCGTCGTAGAGGGGCCAGCGCAGGGGCTGACCGATTTCAATCTCGTCGATTCCGACGCGGACGAACGTCATGACTGACTCGCTTGCTGAACACAACAACGAGACCTATCGTCACCGACCGGAAAAACCTTAGCGAAGCGGAATACACGCCGCGCCGTCGATCAGGCGGGCGAGCCTTCCACCGGACTGACAGGGGCCGGCGTACAACACGCGCCCGCCTCGACCGGATTGCCACATGCATCCACCTGGGGCGGACGGTGGATCTCGCCCGTGGCAGTGTCGTATCCGATGGATTCCAGATAAGCCGCCAGCGCAGCGTCCATCGTCGCCACATGATTGTCGAACCAGATCGGGAGTTCCTGGATCAGCTGGCGTCCGAGCGCCTCATCACCCCGCTCCATCCGCTTGCGCACATCCGCCACGACGGCAAGCACCCGGTCGTGTTCGGCCTTGTGACACGCGGGGAAATCGACCTGCTCCATCCAGCGGTTTTCCTGGTCGAAGTGGGCGACCGTATGCGCAATGAAGGCGTCCAGTTCCGTCAGCAAGGCCTCGCCGGTCACCTGGAGGAGGCGGTTGTAATGATCGACGAACTCCTTGTGGGTATCGTCCATCGGCCCCAGACCCAGAGCCAGTTTGTCAGTCCATTGCATGGCGGCCATGTGATGAATTCCGTAGCGAAAGAGGACAGCTTAGCGCCCGCCGTACAGACCCACCCTGAGGCAAGTCAAGCGGTGTCGCGCCGGCTTATTTGACGAGCTTGAGGCGCCCCCGGGCACCGCCTTTCGGCCCATCGTCGGGCGGCGTATCGGCAGTTGCAGGCGGCGACTCGGAAGCCGTGGCATCGGGCTCGGACGCTTCAGCCGGATCGGACGGATTGACCTCGAACGCCATCCCGTGACCGTTCTCGCGGGCATAGATCGCCGACACATTGTCTACAGGGACCGCGATGTGGTGGGCGACGCCTCCGAATCGGGCCTGGAAGGCAATCAGTTCATTGCCCATCACCAGATTCTGGGTCGCATCCATGCTCACATTGAGGACGATCTGTCCGTCCTGGACGAACGCACGCGGCACCTGCGTCCGCCCATCGACATGTACGGACAGGTAGGGCGTCAGCCCCTGATCGACGCACCACTGGAAGATGGCGCGGATCAGATAAGGCTTGGTGGAAACTTCACTCATGGGACTGGATCCTGCAAAGGCGCACGCCCGGAGGACGCGCGCCAGACCCGCGCTCAGCGGCGCATGACCTTTTCCGACGGGGTCATCGCGTCAATGAACCCCTGACGGCTGAAGATGCGCTCGGCGTATTTCATCAGCGGCGCAGCGGTACGCGGCAGCTCGATGCCGTAGTGGTCAAGACGCCACAGCAGCGGCGCGATGGCCACGTCCAGCATGGAGAATTCCTCGCCGAGGAGGAATTTCTGCTTCGTGAAGATCGGCGCCAACTGGGTCAGCTGGTCGCGGATATGGGCCCGCTCCTTGTCCGCCTCCTTGGCGTTCTTCTCGAGGGCCTCCACATGGGAGAACAGCTCGAGTTCGAAGGTATGCAACAGCTGGCGGGCCCGCGCACGCATGATGGGATCGGGCGGCATCAGCTGGGGATGCGGGAAACGCTCGTCGATGTACTCGTTGATGATGTTCGATTCGTACAGAATCAGGTCACGATCAACCAGCACGGGAACCCGGTTGTACGGATTGATGACGGCGATGTCTTCCGGCTTGTTGAAGAGATCGACGTCAATCACCTGGAAATCCATGCCCTTTTCGAAGAGCACGATGCGACAGCGGTGACTGAACGGATCCGTCGTCCCGGAATACAGATTCATCATCGTTGTGTTACCCCACGGATACTCAGAATCACGCACCACGCGACGGGCGCGTGGTGCGTCTTGCTCAAGAACAGCAAGAGACTGCATCGGCTGAAAGCAGCTGCCGATTAGTGAACGTCTTTCCAGTAATTCTTCTTGAGAAGGTAGGAAAGCACGAAGAGGACGCCCAGGAAGGCGAGAACGAAGGTGCCGATGGTCTTGCGGGTGCCCGCCATGGGCTCACCCATCCACACGAGGAAGGAGACGAGATCGGCGGTGGCCTTGTCGTATTCATCCTTGCTCATCTTGCCCGGCTTGCCCGGTTCGATGTGCACGACCTTGGTCATGTTGCCATGACCGTCATCGTGCTCCTCGAACTTGGCCACCTGATCGCCCTGCAGTTCATACAGGACATGAGGCATGCCAACGTTTTCGAACACGGTGTTGTTCCAGCCGGTCGGCCGGCCCGGATCGCGGTAGAAGCTGCGCAGATAGGTGTAGAGCCAGTCTGCACCACTGCCGAACTCGGAGGCGCGGGAACGGGCGATCAGGGTCAGATCCGGAGGCGCGGCACCGAACCAGGCCTTGGCTTCATCACGCTGCATGGCGATGCGCATCGGCTCACCGATCTTGTCGGCGGTGAACATCAGGTTGTCCTTGATCATCTGATCGGACAGACCGATTTCCTTCAGCCGGTTGTAGCGCAGATAGCTCGCACCGTGACAGTTCAGGCAGTAATTGACGAAGAGCTTGGCGCCGTTCTGGAGCGCAGCCGGGTCAGAAGACACCGGGGCCTTGTCCAGGTGCAACTCGGGGCCGCTCGCGACCGCCAGCAGCGGCGCGAACAGGGCAGTGGCGAACAGCTTTTTCACGAGACTGAGTCCGCGGGTTTTCATTTCCAGGTCACCCTTTCCGGTTCGGGTTTGGTCTTGTCGATCTTGGAGTACCACGGCATCAGCAGGAAGAAACCGAAGTAGATCACCGAGCAGATTTGCGACACCAGGGTACGGCCCGGGGTCGGGGGCAGGACGCCAAGGTAGCCGAGGATGAAGAAGGCCACGATGAAGACCGCGAGGATGGCCTTGAAGAGGCCGCCCTTGTAGCGGATGGACTTCACCGGGCTGCGGTCAAGCCAGGGCAGGAAGGCGATGATGATCACCGCGGCACCCATGGCCACTACGCCCCAGAACTTCGCGTCGATACCGAACAGCGGATAGGTCACCGCGCGGAGGATCGAGTAGAACGGGGTGAAGTACCACACCGGCGCAATGTGCGGCGGCGTCTTCAGCGGATCGGCGGGGATGAAGTTGTTGAACTCCAGGAAGTAGCCGCCGCCTTCAGGCGCGAAGAACACGATGATGGAAAAGACGATCAGGAAACCGACCACGCCCACGATGTCCTTGACGGTGTAGTAGGGGTGGAAGGGGATGCCGTCCAGAGGATGGCCGTCCGCGCCCTTGAGCTTCTTGATCTCGACACCGTCCGGGTTGTTGGAGCCCACTTCGTGCAGGGCAACGATGTGCGCCGCCACCAGGCCGATGAGGATCAGCGGCACGGCGATGACGTGGAAGGAGAAGAAGCGGTTCAGGGTGGCATCGGACACCACGAAGTCGCCGCGGATGACCACGGACAGATCCGGGCCGATCACGGGAATCGCGGAGAACAGGTTCACGATCACCTGGGCGCCCCAGAAGGACATCTGCCCCCATGGCAGCAGATAGCCCATGAAGGCTTCAGCCATCAGCGCCAGGAAGATCAGGGTGCCGAAGATCCAGATCAGTTCGCGGGGCTTGCGGTAGGAACCGTAGAGCAGGCCGCGGAACATGTGGAGGTAGACCACGATGAAGAACGCGGAGGCGCCGGTGGAGTGCATGTAGCGGATGATCCAGCCGCCGGGCACATCGCGCATGATGTACTCGACGGAGGCGAAGGCCACCGGCACGCCGGAAGCGTTCAGGGAGGCGTCCGGCTTGTAGTGCATCACCAGGAAGATGCCGGTGACGATCTGGATCACCAGCACCA
>DAOQMM010000128.1:0-9039 GCA_035335645.1 Rhodocyclaceae bacterium
GCATCTCAGCGCCCCAGATAGACTTCAATCACGCGTTGATCGTTCTGGACCGTGGCCAGATCGCCTTCGGCCAGCACCGAGCCCTCGTGGAGCACCGTGACCTTGCCGCCCAGGCGTTCGACGAAGGCCATGTCGTGCTCGACGACCACCAGGGAATGCTTGCCGGCGAGGGATACGAAGAGCTCGGCCGTGCGCATGGTCTCGTCGTCGGTCATGCCGGCGACGGGTTCGTCCAGCAGCAGCAGGCGCGGGTCCTGGATCAGCAGCATGCCGATCTCCAGCCACTGCTTCTGGCCGTGGGAGAGCAGCCCGGCGGGCCGGTCCGCCACGCCGTCCAGGCGGATCTGGCGCAGGGTGTCGGCGATGCGGTCGCGGTCGTCGCCGGTCAGCCAGGCGAGCAGGCTGCGCTGGACGCGCTTGTCGGTCTTCATGGCCAGTTCCAGGTTCTCGAACACGCTGTGCTGCTCGAAGACCGTGGGCTTCTGGAACTTGCGGCCGATGCCCATGTGGGCGATCTGCGGTTCGGTGAGGCGGGTCAGGTCGATGGTCTGGCCGAAGTAGGCCTTGCCGCCGTCGGGCCGGGTCTTGCCGGTGATCACGTCCATCATGGTGGTCTTGCCGGCGCCGTTGGGGCCGATGATGCAGCGCAGCTCGCCCGCGTCGATGGACAGGTTGAGGCTGTTGAGGGCCTTGAAGCCGTCGAAGCTGACGGTGATGTCCTCCAGGTAGAGGATGACGCCGTGGCTCAGGTCCAGGTCGCCGGTGGCGACGTGACCCAGCAGGCTGCTGGCGTTGCCGCCGTCCTGGTTGGCGGGGATGGCACTCATGCACGGGCTCCTTCGCGGCGGGCGACGATCTTCTTCCACAGGCCCACGAGGCCCTGGGGCAGGA
The DNA here is from genome assembly GCA_035335645.1 of Rhodocyclaceae bacterium. Lineage (GTDB taxonomy): Bacteria > Pseudomonadota > Gammaproteobacteria > Burkholderiales > Rhodocyclaceae > Zoogloea. The sequence goes on from DAOQMM010000128.1 coordinate 892, forward strand.
AGAGGGTGACGAGGATGAACAGCAGGCCGAGGAAGAACAGCCAGTATTCCGGGAAGCTCACGGTGAACCAGCTCTTGGCGAGGTTCACCGTAAAGGCGCCGATGACCGGCCCGATGAGGGTGCCGCGGCCGCCCACCGCCACCCAGATGGCGATCTCGATGGAGTTGGCGGTGGACATCTCGCCCGGGTTGATGATGCCCACCTGGGGCACGTAGAGCGCGCCGGCGATGCCGCACAGGGCGGCCGACAGCACCCACACGAAGAGCTTGTACCAGAGCGGGTTGTAGCCCAGGAACATGACCCGCGATTCGGCGTCGCGGATCGCCGCCAGCACGCGGCCGTACTTGGACGTCACCAGCCAGCGCGCCAGCACCAGGGTGGCCGCCAGGGTGAAGGCGGTGAGGCCGAAGAGCACCAGGCGGGTTTCCGGCGAGGTGATGGAATAGCCCAGCACGCGCTTGAAGTCGGTGAAGCCGTTGTTGCCGCCGAAGCCGGTCTCGTTGCGGAAGAACAGCAGCATCGCCGCGTAGGTGAGGGCCTGGGTGATGATCGAGAAATACACGCCCTTGATCCGCGAGCGGAAGGCGAAGTAGCCGAACACGAAGGCCACCAGCGCCGGCACGCCCACCACCAGCAGGGCGCACCACAGGAAGCTGTCGCTGCCGCTCCAGTACCAGGGCAGCTCCTTCCAGTCGAGGAACACCATGAAATCCGGCAGATCGCTCTGGTAGCTGCCGTCGCGGCCGATCTGGCGCATCAGGTACATCCCGAAGGCGTAGCCGCCAAGGGCGAAGAACAGCCCGTGGCCGAGGGACAGGATGCCGCCGAAGCCCCAGATCAGGTCCATCGCCACCGCCACCAGGGCGTAGCACATGATCTTGCCGATCAGGGTGATGGCGTAGGCGGACACGTGGAAGGGGCTGTCCGGCGACACGGTCAGGTGCAGCACCGGCACCAGCACCAGGGTCACCGCCAGGAACAGCCCGAGGGCCAGCCAGCCCTTGGCGTCGAGGGCCGCCAGGATGCGGAGCGTGAGGGGTTTGTGCATGGCCGGGCTCTCAGTTGTCGACGAAGCGGCCCTTCAGGGCGAACAGCCCCTGCGGACGCTTCTGGATGAAGACGATGATGAAGACGAGGACGACGATCTTGGCGATCACCGCGCCGGCCCAGCCTTCCAGCAGCTTGGAGACGACCCCCAGACCGAGGGCCGCCCACACCGCGCCGGCCAGCTGCCCGACGCCGCCCAGCACCACCACCATGAAGGAATCCACGATGTAGCCCTGGCCCATGTCCGGTCCCACGTTGCTGATCTGGGACAGGGCCACGCCGCCCAGCCCGGCGATGCCGGCGCCCAGGGCGAAGGCCAGGGTGTCGATGCGCGACGTGGGCACGCCCACGCAGCCGGCCATGGCCCGGTTCTGGGTCACGGCGCGCACGAACATGCCCAGGCGGGTCCGGTTCATCAGCGCCCACACCAGGGTCAGCACGAAGAGGGCAAAGCCGATGATGATGATGCGGTTCCAGGGCAGCATCAGGTTGGGCATCAGCTCGATGCCACCGGACATCCAGCTGGGGTTGGAGACCTCCACGTTCTGGGCGCCGAAGAGCACCCGCGCCGCCTGGATCAGCACCAGCGAGATACCCCAGGTGGCGAGCAGGGTCTCCAGCGTGCGGCCGTACAGCCAGCGGATCACCGTGCGTTCCATCACCACGCCCACCAGCGCCGCGGCCAGGAAGGCCACCGGCACCGCGGCGGGCAGATACCAGTCGATGGCGTCCGGGAAGTAGGCGCGGAACACGCTCTGCATGGCATAGGCGGAGTAGGCGCCCACCATCAGCAGCTCCCCGTGGGCCATGTTGATGACGCCCATCACCCCGTAGGTGATGGCCAGGCCCAGGGCGATGAGCAGCAGGATGCTGCCCAGGGACAGGCCGGAGAAGACCCGCCCGAGGTTCTCGGCAAAGGCCAGGCGCGATTCGATGGCCTTGACCGCCGTCACCGCCTCATAGCGCACCTTCTCGTCCGCCTCCCCCTCGACGGTGGTGAGGGCCTGCAGCTGGCTGCGGATGGTCGGCGAGGTGCTGTCCGCCAGGGCCCGCACGGCCGCCAGACGCACCGCCGGATCGGGGCTGCCCAGGGTGGCCTGGGCGTGGGCGGTGGCGAGCAGGGCCTTGATGCCGGCGTCGCTTTCCTTGTCCAGCGCGCGGGCGAGGAGGGGCGCCAACTCCGGGGTCGCGCCGGTCTGGAGCTTCTGGGCGGAATCCTTGCGCACCGCCGGGTCACCGTCGAAGAGACGCAGGGCCGCCAGGGCGCCGGCCAGCTCGCCGCGGATGCGGTTGTTCACCGTCACCGAGTCCGGGCTGTCGGGCATCGGGATGGCGGCGCCGCTGGCGGCGTCGAAGGCCTTGTCGTCGGCGACGATCACCACCTTGTCGCCGGCCACATAGAGGCTGTCGTCGGCCATCGCCTGGAGCACCCGCAGGGCGTCCGGGTCGGCGCTCTGGACGAGCGCACGGATCGCCGCCACCTTCTCGGTGGAATCGTCATCGGCGAGTTTCCGCACCTGGGCCGCGTCCAGCGCGGCGTGGGCCGCGAGGCTGCAGGCGCAGAGCAGCAGGAAGAGGAGTCTTTTGATCATGAACGGTCCGTCCGCAGATTGGTGCAGTGCAGGAGAGAGCTTACGGAGCAGGCCCGCAGGCTTGAATACGATGAATTGCGTAGGGGCCGTTCGCGGCGGCGGCCCCGCCGGGGGGCGCCGGCCGCGGCGCATCAGTAGGTCTTGTAAGGCAGGAACTTGCCGCTCATGACGATCTTCACCCGGTCGCCCTTGGGGTCCGGTTCGCGGGTCAGGTCCATGTGGAAATCGATGGCGCTCATGATCCCGTCGCCGAATTCCTCGTGGATCAGGGCCTTGAAGGTGGTGCCATACACATTCACCAGCTCGTAGAAGCGGTAGATCAGCGGATCGGTGGGCACGGCGGTGGGCAGGCTGCCCTTGTAGGGCACGATCTGCAGCTGCTCCACGGCCTCGTCGGGCAGGTCGAGGGCGGCGCCCACGGCCTGGGCCTGGGCGGCGCTGAGGGTCATCTGGCCGAGCAGGGCGGCGGTCGTCCATTCCTTGCTCTGGCCGACGATCTCGGCGAGGCGGGCCCAGCTGAGCTGCTTCTTCAGCTTGCGGACGAGGATCAGGTCGGTGACATCTTCACGCTTCATGGGGATTCTCCGGAATTGGGCGGGGGACGGCGGGCGGTGCGGGGCTGCGGGCGCGTCAGGCACGACAAAACGGGGGCCGCAGCCCCCGTTTCGTGCGACGCTCACGACATCGGACGGGATTACTTGCCTTCCGGCTCGTCCTTCTTCTTGTCGTTGCCGGGGATGTAGGGGCTCCACGGGGCCGCGCGGACCGGGCCGGGGGTCTTCCACACCACGTTGAACTGGCCGTCCGCCTTCACTTCGCCGATGAACACCGGCTTGTGCAGGTGGTGGTTCTTCTCGTCCATCTTGGCGACGAAGCCCGACGGCGCCTTGAAGGTCTGGCCCGCCATGGCGGCGATGACCTTGTCCACATCGGTGCTCTTGGCCTTCTCGACGGCCTGGGCCCACATGTGGATGCCGATGTAGGTGGCTTCCATCGGGTCGTTGGTCACCACCTTGTCGGCGTTGGGCAGCTTCTGCTTCTTCGCCCAGTCCTTGTACATCTTCACGAACTTGGTGTTTTCCGGGTTCTTCAGGGACATGAAGTAGTTCCACGCCGCCAGGTGGCCCACCAGCGGCTTGGTATCCACGCCGCGCAGCTCCTCTTCACCCACCGAGAAGGCCACCACCGGCACGTCCGTCGCCTTCAGGCCGGCGTTGCCCAGTTCCTTGTAGAAGGGCACGTTGGAGTCGCCGTTGATCGTGGACACCACCGCGGTCTTCTTGCCCTCGGACGCGAACTTCTTGATCTTGGCGATGATCGTCTGATAGTCGCTGTGACCGAAGGGCGTGTAGTCCTCCATGATGTCCTCGTCCTTCACACCCTTGCTGTGCAGGAAGGCGCGCAGGATCTTGTTGGTGGTGCGCGGATACACGTAGTCGGTGCCCAGCAGCACAAAGCGCTTGGCCTCGCCACCGTCCTTGCTCATCAGGTATTCCACCGCCGGAATCGCCTGCTGGTTGGGCGCGGCGCCGGTGTAGAAGACGTTCTTCTCGAGCTCTTCACCCTCGTACTGCACCGGGTAGAAGAGCAGGCCGTTGAGTTCCTTGTAGACCGGCAGCACCGACTTGCGGGACACCGAGGTCCAGCAGCCGAAGGTCACCGCCACCTTGTCCTTGGTCAGCAGCTGGCGCGCCTTTTCGGCGAACAGCGGCCAGTTGGAGGCCGGGTCCACCACCACCGGCTCCAGCTTCTTGCCCATCACGCCACCGGCCTTGTTGATCTCGTCGATGGTCATCAGCGCGGTTTCCTTCAGCGCCGTCTCGGAGATGGCCATGGTGCCGGACAGGGAATGCAGGATGCCCACCTTGATGGTGTCGGCCGCCTGCGCGGCAAAGGACGCGAAACCGGCGGTGGCCATCGCCAGGGACAGGGCGGTGGCCTTGATGAAGGTGCGACGATTGCTCATGGAAGCTCCTCATTCGAAAGGGGAATCGGGTGGCACCGGGCGGTGCGACACGACGCCAGAGTAAGGAGCGGGGGAGGACGGGGGAATACGTCAGATTGCGTAGGGGTGCGTAGGGGGAGATGCCTGGGCTTCAGAGCTTATGGCTGGCACGGCCGACATCGTCGAATTCGGCGATGTCGTCGTGGAGGGCGCCCAGATCCTGCTCCGCCCCCTCGGTGAGCAGGACTTCGAGCCGGGCAGCCGTGCGCGCCCTCAGTCGGAGGCGCGCTTGGCGCGGAGGCGGGCAACAACGTCGGCCACAGGCTTGAGCTTGCCCGCCACCGCCTCCCGATGGCCCAACGCCAGGATTTTCTGCAAGGCCAGTGTTTCTTGCGTCTCTTCGAACGAGGCGATGTCCTGCAGAACAGCCTTCGCTTCGCAGTTTTGGGTGATGACCATCGGTTCGCGCTGCTCCGCGAGGTGCGTGAGAACCTCGGCAGCGTTGGTTATGAGATCGCTGATGGGCTTGATCTGTGATGAGTCGCGCACGGGCCTGCTCCGGACAGGCCGGCGATGGCGGTGATTTAACTCAGAGAGTGGGCCGGATTCGGGCGAGGTCATCGTTGTGTGGCGGAATGTGCTGAAAACGGCGCTTTTTCGAGGAGCCCAGAGATTGATCAGGATTGTCGCCGCGTGAACCATTTGACAAGCTTGCTGCTTCCAATTGCACCACCAACGCCACCAATCAATCCGCCGATTGCGGTTCCGACTCCGGGGAAAAACGCTGTTCCAATCGCTGCCCCGGCTATAGCCCCGCCAAGCCCCCCTGAGTTTGTAGCTGCACTTTCGGCGGTGCGTTTTTTGGCTTCGGCAATATCAATCTTGCCTGTTGAATATTTGTGGATAGTGATAGAAGTTTCAATGGCGAATACTGCAAGCGTAATTGGCGCAGCACAACGAGCCACACTTTTCACGGCTTGAGATACCGTTGCATTAGCAACAGAGGCGGTTGCATTAGCAGTAACGCGTGCAGTTTGTGCGATGGTCGCATCTGCGGCGGGTGCCGTAACCTGGATCATCCTCGCAGCTTTCTCCCCCATCGAAATGTGCATTGCAGCTTGTTCAGCAATGGCCGTCGGAATTGGGAGTTTTGATGTGGTCAGGTAGTTGGACACGATTTTAGCCCACGCCACGTTCCGGTCTGCTGCGGCAACCTGCCCCATTGACACAAAACCATCTGCTGCGCGGCCTGCCATTTTGTAAAGGGCTTTCGCGGTTTCATTGTTCATCTGACCAATACTAGTCATCATCATTTTCATTTACCTCTTTTTGTTACGCTCTAGCTTGGTTCGTTGTGTTGATGATTAGGCAACAGAGGGCAATCAAGACGAAGCTTGAAAATGCAAAAAATGCCAATCCAATTCAAGGCGTCACCATTGAGGCTTTTGCAAGGGCCCCGTTGTCAACCAAAACGAAGTCAAAATTAGCATAATCAAACCCCTGATTTAGCGCCACATTCGGCACAGAACTTTTGGTCTGGCGTCATTGCAGATCCACATTGGCTGCACGAAGGAAATTCTGTCACCTTCGCCTTTTGACGCATGTATGCAATCTGGACAACGCATGGGACGGTAACCCGGTAGGCTGGGCTTGCCAGATCGAAAGCCGTCCAGATTGCGGTGATTGCCCAACCGATAGGTCCCGCAATACCGGCCAGGCCCCGCATGAATGCAGCATTCACGCCCAATGCAAGGCCCCGCCCAATCAGAGTAGTCGCAACTGCGTTAGCAACTGTCGTCGCGAGAATGTATGAACTGAACCCACCAGCTAGAATGCTCGCCTGTAGCGCTGCAATTGCGCCAGGGCCGAATCCAACAATTTTACCGCCGGTCAATTTACTGAAGAATGACTTTTGCTCCTCTGGCTTCATTTGTTCCATACCTTTGACTGCTACGGCGAGGAGAATTTTCAGTTCGATCTGTTCAGCAGAATCAGTCTTCTCGATTTTGACCTTCATATGGTCAGCCACATCATCCAATATCTCGCGATATACAACACCGCTGCCTCGGAAGAAATTTACTATCGAGTTACCACCAAACTCTTGGACTTCCTTGATAAGTAAGTCACTGTTGTTCTTGAGGGTGGCGCAACGCTTGAAGGTATCGATCTGGGTGCGGATCGTCGTATCGAGGGAAATGCGACCGTTATTTCTATCAGTTATGAAGTCTGCGATAATAGCAAGATCGCTTTCTTCGGCAGCTTGAATGATCTTAATGAGATCGTGATCGGTAGTGATGTAGTTAGCCATTATGTGTCCTAAAATTAGGTTTGAGATATTTCGCGGTCCCCGAGAATTGCCCCAAGGGCAATGGCAAACATTCGTGCATCTGATCCCTGTCTTTTTACTGCCGCTTGGGCCATTGCAGTCATAGCAAGGATTCCTTTTTGCTGGCGTTCGCGCTCCGCGTCTGAATAGTTTTCGCCGGTCAATTCGTTCATAAACCTCAGTCCGGCCATGGCAGCGTCGTCGATTTTCTGGAGCATTGAAGCTTTAGAAAGACAATCAACCAATGTTCGTTCCTTGTCGCCATCTCTGTTTTTGAGCATTTCTAATGTTCCACACGCTTGGATCAAAATGCTCCAGTCTCGCTGGGTCATCAGCAGAAACGCCGGGCTGACATTCAGTGCATGACCAAGCTTGCACAAAGTTTCGAGGTCGGGTTTAGCATCTTGGGGATCATTGGAGGTTAGCTTGGTGATCGTGCCCTTTGAAAGATTGCTCAACTCGGCAAGCTTGCCTTTGTTGATATGCGTTAGATGATTCTCGGATACACCCCCAGCAACTCTACTCGTTTTTACGAGATTTTCTACAAAAGCCTCTTGGACAGCGTAATAGAGCGCTTGGTGGCAGTTATCGAGATCGTTGTCGTTTTTCATTTCTTGGTCCAAATTGATCGCGGATGTGTTTTTTCCGCGTTGGAGGTACTGTACCCGGTTCGATTTCGCCGGGGAATATAGCTCAATCATATAGGATACTGAGGTCAAAATAATCGCATTGGAGTGCGATTTCGCGTCTGGTTTTGTATAGTGGAGACGCACTTTCAGTCCACCCCCTTCCCCACAACTCACCCCGCGTGCGTCCTGCGCATCTGTTCAACTGTCGATCAGTTGCGATCCAGTGATCGACCGGGAGCGTGTGTCATGCCCTGTTCCAGACCTGTCGAAGGCTTCAATCGTGCCGGCGCACCCTCGTGGGCAGGGCGCCGAGGGGCTCCGAGTGGCATGCATGGGGTCGGCGACGGGATGCTTGACATCCAAAATGGCATGCATGGCAAGTAACTTGCCATGCGTGGGTAAAAATCACTCATGAATGAGTATTTTTTGGTCATGATTGCCTCATTTTTAGGCGACGCTGCCTATTTTTTTGGCAGCGTCGCCTAATTTTTATGCACAGTTGCCTAAAAATTAGGCGGCGTTGCCTAAATTTTAGGCAATCATGACAAGTTTCAATCCGATCATGGAAAGTAACTTGTCATGAATGAGTGTCCGGAACCCATGATCGCC
>DAOQMM010000129.1:0-8890 GCA_035335645.1 Rhodocyclaceae bacterium
ACCATCTGGTCGCGGGCGGTCATGCCGCCCACGGAACGGTCGCCGATGGTGATGAGGAAGTTCTTGCTGGCCACCGCCGGCATGCGCAGCACGCGCCGGCAGGCGTCGTCCAGGCTGATGTCGGTCACGTCGAAGGGCGGCACGAAGACCTGGCGGGTGGACACGTTGCGGGTCATCTTGGGCGGCTTGCCGAGGAGCACCTGCATCTCCATGTCCACCGGCGCGTTGCCGAAATGCCGGTCCGACACCACCAGGCGACCGTCGTCCGACGCCGTGCCCACCACCGCGAAGGGGCAACGCTCCCGCTCGCAGAGGGCCTGGAAGACCGCCAGGCTCTCCGGCGCGATGGCCAGCACGTAGCGCTCCTGGGATTCGTTGGACCAGATCTCCCGCGGGCTCATGCCCGGCTCCTCGATATGCACCTCGCGCAGTTCGAAGCGCGCGCCAAGGCCGGCGGAATCGGCCAGCTCGGGGAAGGCATTGGAAAGGCCGCCGGCGCCCACGTCGTGGATGGACAGGATCGGGTTGTCGGCCCCCTTCTGCCAGCAGGCGTCGATGACCTCCTGGCAGCGCCGCTGGATTTCCGGATTGCCGCGCTGCACCGAGGCAAAGTCCAGGTCGGCGGTGTTGGTGCCGGTCGCCATGGATGAAGCGGCGCCGCCGCCCAGGCCGATGAGCATGCCCGAGCCGCCCAACTGGATCAACAGCGTGCCGGGGCCGAACTGCACCTTGTGGGACTGCTCGGCCTGGATGCTGCCCAGGCCGCCGGCGATCATGATGGGCTTGTGGTAGCCACGCACCTCGTCCTGCACGCTCTGCTGGAAGGTGCGGAAATAGCCCGTCAGGTTGGGACGGCCGAACTCGTTGTTGAAGGCCGCCGCGCCCAGCGGGCCTTCGATCATAATGTCGAGGGGCGACGCGATGCGCTCCGGCTTGCCGTAGGCCTGCTCCCAGGGCTGCTCGAAGCCGGGGATCTCCAGGTTGGACACCGAGAAACCGGCCAGACCGGCCTTCGGCTTGGAGCCACGGCCGGTGGCGCCCTCGTCGCGGATCTCGCCGCCGGAGCCGGTGGACGCGCCGGGGAAGGGCGAGATGGCGGTCGGGTGGTTGTGGGTCTCCACCTTGGCGAGGATGTGGGTCAGCTCGTCCCGGTAGATCCACGCGCCGGAGGCGTCGGGATACAGGCGCGGCACGGTGGCGCCCTCGATCACCGAGGCGTTGTCGGAATAAGCTACCACGGTGCCCTGCGGGTGGGCCTTGTGGGTGTCGCGGATCATGCCGAAGAGGGATTTCTCCTCGGGCCGGCCGTCGATGATCCAGTCGGCGTTGAAGATCTTGTGCCGGCAGTGCTCGGAATTGGCCTGGGCGAACATCATCAGCTCCACGTCCGTCGGGTTGCGGCCCACACGGGTGAAGTTGTCCACCAGATAGTCGATCTCGTCCTCGGACAGGGCCAGACCCAGTGCAGCGTTGGCCACCACCAGCGCGTCGCGGCCCTGCTCGACCACCGCCACGGTGCTCAGGGGCTGGGGCGTGTAATGGTGGAACAGGGCGTGGGCGGCGTCCGGGTTGTCCAGCACCGACTCGGTCATGCGGTCGTGGATGGCCGGCAGCACGGACTCCCGCGCACGGGCGTCGAGGCCGCCGCGCAGGTCGAAGCTCAGGGCCGTGCCCCGCTCGATGCGCACAATGGTGTCGAAGCCGCACTGCTTAGCGATGTCCGTCGCCTTCGACGACCAGGGCGAGATCGTGCCCAGGCGCGGCGTCACCAGCAGCAGACTGCCCGACGGCGCATCCCCCTCGGGATGGGCGCCGAGCAGATCCACCAGCCGCTCCACCTGCCCGGCGGACAGGGGCGCCGACACCTCCACGAAATACCAGTGCTCGGCCGCCAGCCCGCGCAGGCGCGGCAGGACGGTCTTCACAGAGTCGGTGAGGCGGGCAAGGCGGGAGGCGGACAGGGCGGGCGCACCGCGCAGCTTGAGAATTTCGGACATGGCAAGGATGGCGCGTAGTTGGAACCGACCCGGCGCGACGGCCGGGACACACAGGACCGGGCATTATACCCGAGCCCCGCCCCGCGCCTTGCGACGCATGTCCGCCTTGCCCCCGGCTTCGGGTACACTCCCGCCTTTTGCTGCCCCACCCGCGCCTGTTGAGCTCAGCCGACCCCGCTCCCTCCGACCTGCCGTCCTGGCCCTGGATCGCCCTGCCGGCGCTGATCCTCGCCCTGCTGGCCGGACTGATGGCGGCAGACGGCCTCAATCGCAGCGCCTTCCTGAATCTCAACGCCGCGGCAGCCGGGCTGGCGCCCGCCGGATTCTGGGCCGGCCTGTCCGTCACCGGCTCGGTGCTCGGCGCCTTCGCCGTCCTCGCCCCCACCCTCAAGACCCGCCCGCGCTGGCTCGCCTCGGCCCTGCTCGCCGCGCCGCCGGCGCTCCTCTTCAGCCAGGGCGGCAAGCGCCTCTTTGACGAGATGCGCCCCGCCGCCGAATTCGCAGCCGGCAGCTACCACCAGATCGGCGTGCGGCTTTACGTGGACGCCTTCCCGTCCGGCCACGCCACCACCGCCTTCGTCGTCGCCGCGGCGGTGCTGCTGGCCTGGCCGGACGCCCCGCGGCGGGCCCTCACCTGGGGACTGCTCCTCCTGGCCGCCTGCCTGGTGGCCTTCTCGCGGATCGCCGTAGGGGCCCACTGGCCCGCGGATGTGGCGGCCGGCGCCTGCGGCGGCTGGTTGTGCGGCGCCCTCGGCGCGGCCCTCACGGAACGCCTGCGCTTCTGGCAGAAGGACGCGACCATCCGCCTGATGGCCGGCATCGCCCTCATCGCGAGCCTGGCCCTGCTGCTGGTGAACGTGGGCTACCCGGAAGCCCGCCTGTACCAGATCGGCCTGGGCGCCTGGGGCATCGGCGGGGCTGCCGCCGCCCTGATGCGTGAGCGGAGCGCGGCATGACGCTCAAACGCCTCTTCGCCGTCGCCCTGTCCCTCGCCCTCATCGGCTGGCTCGCCGCCGACGGCCGCTGGCGCGGCGTGGGTGAGGTCTTCGCGCGGGTGCCCCTGTCGGTGCTGGCCGTGTCCGCGCTGGGCTTCGGCCTGTCCTACAGCCTGCGTGCCCTGCGCGTGTGGGACGAATTCCGCCGCCACGCCAGCGGACGCTTCGGCGCCTGCCTGCGCATCGTGCTGATCCACAGCGCCATGATCAACGTGCTGCCCTTCCGCGGCGGCGAGGCGGCCTTCCCGCTGCTGCTGCGCCAGACCTTCGGCGTGCCCCTGCCGCGGGCCCTGGCGTCCCTGTTCTGGTTCCGCCTGCAGGACGCCTTCGCCGTGATGGGCGTGGCCGCGCTGGTGTGGCCTGGCTTGCCAACCCTCCTCAAGCTGGCCGGCGCCGTGAGCGTGTTCGCGCTGGCCTGGTGGCTGCCCCGCTGGGCGCGGGCGCCCCACGCCTGGGCCGATCACGGCGGCCTCACTGCCAAGCTCGCCAAGCTGCGCGACGCCTTCGCCGAGAGCACCCGCCACGCCCGCTTCGGCTGGCTGTGGACGCTCACCAACTGGTCCGTCAAGCTGGCCGCCCAGGCCTGGCTGCTGGCCGCGCTGATCCCCGCCGCCCTCGACGTGGGTGCCGCCGGCGCGCTGGGCGCCGAGCTCGCGGCGATCCTCCCGGTGCAGGGCGTGGCCGGCTTCGGCACCTACGAGGCCGGCGCCGCCGCGGCGCTGCTACCCAGCGGCGTCGCCCTCGCCACCGGCCTGCAGGTGGCCCTGGCCCTGCACCTGTTCGTGATCGCGGTGTCCGTCAGCGGCGGCGCCCTCGCCTGGCTGGTGCCCGTCGCCGCCCCGGCCGAGGCCTCCGCGCCGGACGCCGACCCCTCTGCCGACGTACAATCCGCGTCGTCCGCCGCCGACAGCACACGGCCCGCGCCCTGAGCGCCCGCCTGCCGCGGCCTTTTCCGAGATTTCCGCCATGACCGACACCGCCCTGTCCTCCCCGCTCCCGGCCGCTGCGCCCGACATCCCGGCCGACCTGCCGCCCCATCGCCTGTCGGTGGTGGTCCCGCTCTACAACGAGGAGGACAACGTGGACCCGCTGCTGGAGCGCATCCACCTGGCCCTCGGCCCCTACCCCTATCCGTGGGAGGCGGTGATCGTGGACGACGGCAGCTCCGACAACACCGTGCCGCGCCTCGAAGCCGCCGCCAAACGCTACGGTCCTCATGTGCGCATCGTCGCCCTGATGCGCAACTTCAAGCAGACCGCCGCCATGCAGGCCGGCCTGGACGCCGCCCGCGGCGACGTGATCGTCACCATGGACGGCGACCTGCAGAACGACCCCATCGACATCCCGCGCATGGTCGGCCGCCTGCTGCGGGAAGACCTGGACCTGGTCGCCGGCTGGCGCAAGAACCGCAAGGACGGGATGATCCTGCGCAAGATCCCGTCCAAGATCGCCAACCGCCTGATCGCGCGCATCACCGGCGTGCATCTGCAGGACTACGGCTGCTCCCTCAAGGCCTTCCGCGCCACCGCCATCAAGAACGTGCGCCTGTACGGCGAGATGCACCGCTTCATCCCCGCCTGGCTGGCCACCGTCACCACGCCGCGCAAGATCGCCCAGGAGGTCGTCACCCACCACGCGCGGGTCTTCGGCCAGTCCAAATACGGCATCTCGCGCACCTTCCGGGTCATCCTCGACCTGGTCTTCGTGTACTTCTTCATGCGCTTCCGCACCCGGCCGGGCCACTTCTTCGGCGGCATCGGCCTGGGCCTCGGCGCCCTGGGCGTGCTGATCCTCGGCTACCTGAGCCTGCTCAAGCTGTTCACCGGCGCCTCCATCGGCACCCGGCCCATGTTCTTTGGCGGCTTCTTCTTCGTCATCGCCGGCGTGCAGATGGTCACCTCCGGCGTGCTGGCCGAACTGCTCACCCGGGTGTATTTCGAATCCGGCACCAGCCTCGCCTACGTGGCCCGCGAAACCGCTCCGCTGGCGGACGAGCAGGGCTGGTCCGGCGGCCCCAAGGCCTGATCCCCGCCCGATGAACGGCCTCGCCAGCGGACGCCTCGCCGGGTCCACCCTCGGCCGCCTGATCCTCGCCCTGCCCCTCTTCGCCTTCCTGCTGCGCCTGGGGGGCGCGCCCCTCTTCGACGTGGACGAGGGAGCTTTCTCCGAGGCCACACGGGAGATGTTCGAGCGCGGCGACTTCCTGTTCACCTACCTCAACGGCGAACCGCGCTACGACAAGCCCATCCTCATCTACTGGCTGCAGGCCCTGGGCTACCTGATCTTCGGCCCCAGCGAGTGGGCCTTCCGCCTGCCTTCGGCGCTGGCCGCCATCGCCTGGAGCTACGCCACCTGGCTGTTCGCCCGCCGCCGCATCGGCGAAGACGCGGCCCTGGTGGCGCTGGCGGTCGCCGCCTCGTCCCTGGGCCCCTTCGCCATTGGCCGCGCCGCCACCGCCGACGGGCTGCTCAACTGCCTGCTGGCCCTGTCCCTCTTCGACCTGTGGCGCCACCTGGAGAGCGGCGAACGCGCGCCCCTGCTGCGCGCCTACCTGTGGATCGGCCTGGGCGCCCTCACCAAGGGACCGGTCGCGCTGATCGTCCCTGGCGCCGTCACCTGCCTGTACTGCCTGTCCCGCGGCGAGGGCCTGCGCTGGCTGCGCATGATTGCCCACCCGGCCGGCTGGGCGATCCTGCTTTTGCTTATCGCCCCCTGGTACGCCTACGCCCTGCACCGCCACGGCCAGGACTTCATCAACGGCTTCCTCCTCAAGCACAACGTGCAGCGCTTCTCCGGCGCCCTGGAAGGCCACGGCGGCAGCGCCGCTTATTACCTGGTGGCCGTGCCCCTGCTGCTGCTGCCCTGGAGCGGCCTGCTGGGCGTCGCCCTGAGCCGCCTGCGCAGCGACGTGGCGCACCCCCTGCGGCGCTTCCTGTGGATCTGGTTCGGCTTCGTGCTGGTGTTCTTCTCCCTCTCCGGCACCAAGCTGCCCCACTACGTGCTCTACGGCTGCACGCCCCTCTTCGTGCTCATCGGCCTGCACGCCGACGGCGCCCGGCGGATCTGGCCGCACCTGCTGGTGCCGGGTCTGCTGATGCTCTTCTGCATCGCCCTGCCCGGCGTGCTGGACCACCTCGCCCACGGCACGGCGGGCGACGGCTACTACCGCGCCCAGTTCAGCCGCGCCCTCGCCGAAGCCGGACCGCTCTACTACGGCCTCACGGCCGGCGCCCTGCTCCTGTGGCTGGCCTTCGTGCTGTTCATCCGCGTGCCCCTGATCCACAAGCTCGCCGTCACCGCCATCCTCCAGGTGGGCCTGCTGGCGGGGGTCGTGGTGCCCTACGCGGGCGAGCTGGCCCAAGGCCCCGTCAAGGCCGCCGGCCTGGTGGCGCGGGATCTTCACGAGCCGGTGATCTTCTGGAATTTCTCCACCGTGCCCAGCTTCAGCGTCTATCGCCAGGCCGTCACCCACCTGGCCGAGCCGGCCCCCGGCGAGCTGGCCCTGACCCGCATCGACCGCCTGCCGCCGGACGTGCCCGTGGAGACCCTGTTCCAGCGCGGCGGCGTGGTGCTGGTGCGCCGCCTGCCCGCGCCCAAGCCATGACCGCCGCACCCCATTCCTCCGGCCCGCTGCAGCGCAGCCACTACGCCGCCCTGCTGGCCGTCATCGCCACCGTCCTCACGGCCTACCGGATCCTCGTCATCGGCCACCTGGGCATCGACCTCTACGTGGACGAGGCCTACTACTGGGGCTGGTCCAAGGCCCTGGACTGGGGCTACTTCTCCAAGCCGCCGCTCATCGCCGCCCTGATCGCCGCCAGCACCGCCCTCTTCGGCGACGGCCTGCTCGCCATCAAGCTGCCCTCCCTGCTCCTCTATCCGGCCACCGCCGCGGCCCTCTTCGTGCTGGGCGAACGCCTCCACTCGGTGCGCGCCGGCTTCTGGGCCGGGCTGATCTTCATGACCATGCCCCTGGTCTCCGCCCTGGGCCTGTTCGTGTCCACCGACGCCCCGCTGCTCCTGTGCTGGGCCCTGGCCCTCATCGCCCTGCTCAAGGCCGTGGACGCGGAACAGGGCTGGGGCGCCTGGCTGGCCTGGGGTGCCGCGGTCGGCGTCGGCCTGATGGCCAAGTACACCATGGCCGCCTTCCTGCCCTCCGCCCTGCTGCTCATGCTCCTGGAGCCGGCCGGGCGCCGCTGGCTGTGCCGGCCCCAGCCGTGGCTCGCCCTGCTGCTGGCCCTGGCCATCTTCAGCCCCAACCTGTACTGGAACTGGGTCCACCACTTCCCCACCTTCCGCCACACCGCCGAGATCACCGAAGTCGGCCACCGGGGCTGGCACCCCGGCGAACTGGGCGAATTCATCGGCGCCCAGTGGCTGTCCCTGGGGCCCCTGATGGGCATCCTGCTGGCCTGGGCCCTGGCCCGCAGCCGGCGCATCGGGCAGGACCGCGCCGGTCGCGTGCTGCTCATCTTCATCCTGCCCCTGCTGACGCTGGTCAGCCTCCAGGCCCTCACCGGGCGCGCCAACGGCAACTGGGCCGCGCCCATCTTCGTCGCCGCCTGCGTGCTGATCCCCGCCTACTTCCTGGCCGAGCGGCGCCGCTGGCTGGTGGCCGGCGTGGCCCTCAACCTGGTGGGCTCCCTCTTCGTCTACCACTGGCCCGACGTCGCCCGCCTGGCCGACATCCCCCTCACCGCCAAGACCGACCCCTACAAGCGCGCCCGCGGCTGGACCCGCCTCGCCGACGGCGTCGCCCCCTACCTCGCCGCCCACCCGGACGCCATCCTCGTCGGCGAAGACCGGGAGATCACCGCCCACCTGGTCTACCGCCTCCACCCCCGCGACTACGCCGCCTGGAACCCCGGCGGCCGCCCGCCCATCGACCACTACCAGCTCGTCACCCACCTGGACGACCAGCTCGGCCGCGACATCCTCTACGTGGGCAACGTGCCGGAACTCCCCGGCATGGAGCCCTACTACGCCGCCATCGAACCCCTCGGCAAGGTGGTCGTGCCCGTCCACACGGACTTCCGTCGCACGGTGTATGTGTTTCTGCTGAAGGGGTTCAAGGGCTACAAGCCGAGCGCAGCGTCTGCGCCGACCATCGCGCCGGCACCCACGGCGGAAAGCTCGACGCCACCGGTCGTCTCCCGGCCCTGACAGGTCTGCGCAGGCCTCCCCAGACCCTGTGCGCCCGGACAACACGGCTGTTCGCGTCGCCGATGCCTTGTCTCTGAGCATCCATCACCCTGCGGACCGCCCTGCAAGGTCTGCGCAGACGTCCACAGACCCTGTAGACGTGGACACCAAGGCTGTTGATAGCCCTTTACCTTTGTAAGAGGCCTCTTACCAATGGAAAGGGCTATCAATCCTCAATGTAGCGGTCGCTTACAAGACTGTGGACCGGTCGACATCGTCTGTTGACCCGTCCACACACACTGTCGACCCGTCCACATCGTCCGTCGACCGGTCGACAGTGTGTGTGCACCGATCATCATCATCCGTGGACCGGTCCACACACCGTGTTGACGGCGCCACAAAGTGCGTCGCGCTGCCCGACAACGCTGGGCACGGGCGTATCCCTACTGCCCGTCCCCGCGCCCCTCGATCGTCTGGCGGAGTTCCGCCACCCTCGCCACCTGCTGCATCTGCCCGATCTTCCGCCAGGCGGCTTCGGCGGTCTCCAGCACCTGGAGCGCTTCGCTCCGCGATCCCTCCATGGCCAGCACCTGGGCCAGCAGGGCTCCCGCGGTCCCGATGCCGTCCGGACGCCCCAGTTTCACAAGGAAGGCGTATGCACGGGCCAGGTCTTCGTAAATGGCATGCAGGCCCGAGTCGTGGTGGTCGCCCCTTTGCAGGCGGATCTGGGCCCGGGAATACAGAATGTGGGCCAGA
>DAOQMM010000130.1:0-1843 GCA_035335645.1 Rhodocyclaceae bacterium
GTGTGGGGAGTATACCCAGCCCGCGCAGGCGGGTCAGGCAGGGGCGTCCAGGGCCTGGTGCAGGAGTCTGGCCATGGAAGGGTCGAAGGCGACCAGGCGCACGGCGGTCGGACCACCTGCGCACGCAAGTGCCGTCCGGGCCTCGCGCACCGCGATGCGGGCGGCAGCCTCGGGCGGGTAGCCATACACGCCGCAGCTGATCGCCGGAAAGGCGAGGCTGTGCAGGTCATGGGCGATCGCCAGCGCAAAGCAGGCGCGATAGCAGGTGGCGAGTAGCTCCGCCTCGCCGGCCCGGCCGCCGCGCCAGATCGGACCGACGGTGTGGATGATGTGGCGCGCGGGCAGGCGGAAGCCGGGCGTCAGGCGCGCTTCGCCGGTCGGACAGCCGCCGAGCCCGGCGCAGTAGGCCGTGAGATCCGGGCCGGCCGCCCGATGGATGGCACCGTCCACCCCGCCGCCGCCGAGCAGGGTCGGATTGGCTGCATTGACGATGGCATCCACCGCGAGGGTGGTGATGTCACCTTGCCAGACGCCGAGCTGACGGGTTTCGCAGGGCATGGTGGCCTCCACGGGACAGAGCGTCGATTATGCCTGTGCCGGCTGCGCCCGCGGCAGGCGATGGACGGCAGAATGCGGGCGGTGCGGCGCCCCGTGCGGTGAGCGAACCACAGGGCGGGCGCTTGCGAATTGCGGGCAGTGGTATAAAATCATACGGTATTACGCAAACGGAGGTCGCATGGCGCGCAGCCGGGTGGTCGCGGTGCTGTCCCAGAAAGGCGGTGCCGGCAAATCGACGCTGGTGATGCAACTGGCCGGAGGGCTGGCAAAAGTCGGCAAGAAGGTCGCGGTCGGGGATCTGGATCCTCAGGAAACCGCCCTGCGCTGGGCCGAGTCGGCCCCCGCGGAGCAGCCCTTCCCGGCGCGGGTCCAGTCCCTGGCGGCGGCCGGCGATCTGCCGGCGGCAATTCGAGGGTGTGGCAAGGGCTGCGAGGTGTTGCTGCTCGACTGTCCGCCCTCCATCGAGAGCCCGGCCACCCTGGCAGCCCTGCAGGTGGCCGATGTGGCCCTGATTCCGGTGGTGCCCAGTCCGACCGACCTGTGGTCGACGCGGGCGGTGGAAAAGCTCGTCCTGCATGTGCAGGCGGGGCGCAAGGGGCTCAAGGCCCGCCTGGTGCCCAACCGGGTGGTGCGGACCAATCTGGCCTGGGACGTGCTGGAGGTGATGCGTGACTTCGCGTTGCCGGTGCTCGGCGCGGCCCTGTCCCAACGGAATGCCTACGCGCAGAGCGCGGTGATCGGCGGCTCGGTGTATCAGCTCGGGCGGGCCGGGGCCGAGGCGGCACGCGAGGTGAACATGCTGGTGGCTGAAGTACTGAAACTGACAGGAGAACGATGATGAATGGCAAGACCCGCTCTGCGCTGCGCTCGACGCTCAAGAAGGAGGACGCCGCGGTGGCGGCCCGCCTGCCCGAGGTGACGGCAGTCGCTGCCGAAACGCCGGCGCCGGTCGAATCGGTGGGGCTTGAATCCGCGCCGGCGCCCGTGGTCGAACCGACCCCGTCGGCGGGGCCGGCCGTCGAGGACGTGGTGCCCGAATCTGCGGCGGTCGAGGCGGATGCGCCGGCCGCGCAGGCGCCGGCCCGGCCGAAGCCGGTGAAAGCGCCTGCGAAGCCCAAGGCTGCGCCGAAGGCGGCCGCCTCGTCCGAGGCAAAGGCGGACGTCAAGCCGGCCGGCGTGTCGTCGGTCGAGGCCAAGGCGGTCAAGGTGAAGGCACCCCGGCCCACCAAGGAGGGCAAGCCCGAGAAGGCACCCAAGGTCGCCAAGGCGGTGAAGCCCGTGAAGG
>DAOQMM010000130.1:1943-8633 GCA_035335645.1 Rhodocyclaceae bacterium
CGGGTCAAGGTGGTGCGGGACTCGTTCTCGGTGCCCAAGTCCGAACACGCCCAGCTCAAGGCCTTGCGTGAAGCGCTGGCCAAGGAAGGGCGGATTGCGACCAAGTCCGAACTGCTGCGGGTGGGCATCCAGCTCCTGGCCAAGGAGCCGCTGGCGTCGCTGAAGACGCTGGTGGAAGGTCTCAGCGTCGTGCCCAAGGGCAAGAGCGCCAAGTAAGCGCGGCGGGATACCGCCATCCGGTGTGGAAGAAAGGGCGCTGCGGCGCCCTTTTTTCGTTGCGCTGCCTTCCGGATCCTCGGTGATACCGCGCGCCGGATCCGGGCGCCCGGTCTGGAATCCGCTGCAGGTGTGGCGGGCTGAATCGTCTGGCGATATGCGCTTGAGCGGGCGCGCAGGTGCCTGGTTGGGGATCTCCGACGCAGTGACGCGCGCAGGGCCCGCCGGCCGGGCGATCGTCCAGAGCGTTGGGATGCGTCGGTACGGCTCTGGGGGCGTGGACGGCAGGGGCGGTCCGCGCCCGCGGTCTGGATGCGCGGTGGTGTCAGGTGTCCGCCAGACGTACCTGCACCCGTCCGCGCAGACCATTGCCCATGAAGACAGCGTCGGCGCGGCGCAGGTCGTCCAGGGTGAGCACCGCCTCGCGGGCCTCGCCGGTGTGGATCAGACGACGGCGCAGGACACCGTTGAGCAGGCCGCAGGCGAGAGGCGGGGTGAGGAGTTCGCCGTTTCTCAGGATGAACAGGTTGCTGCGGGCGCCTTCCGTGAGTTCGCCCCGTTCGTTGCGGAACAGGGTGTCGAAATGACCGTCGGCGAGCGCTCGTGCGAGTGCCCGGTCATACCGCTGCCGGGCGGTGGTCTTGTGGCGCAGGCGGGGGTCGTTGCTGCGCACGGGGTCGGGTGCGAGGCAGATGGTGGGGGCGGGGCCCGGGGCGCCGGATGTGAGCGGGGCGGTCTCAAGGGTGAGATCGCCGGCGCGGCCGAGGGTGATCCGGATGCGCAGGGCGCTGTCGGCCTGCACGCCGTCCAGTAGACGGCGGAAGGCGGTCGCGTCGAAGGCGAAGCCCAGCGCCGTGGCGGAGCTGCTCAGGCGCTCCAGATGTTCGGTCAGAAAGGGGACGCGGTGAGCCCCGTCCGGTTCGAGGCGCAGGGTTTCGATCAGGCGAAGATCCGTGGGCAGGTCGGTGAGGAAGCGCGCCTTGAGATGGCATTCCTGCCACTCCGCGTCGGGGCGGGAGTCATGGACGATGCCGCTGCCCACGTCCAGCCGCAGGGCGCCGTCCGGGGCCACGCGGGCGGTGCGGATCGGAACGCTGAAGCGGAAGTCGCCGCCCGGCCGGATCCAGCCCAGCGCGCCGCAGTACAGGCCGCGGGGGCCATCCTCCAGCGTACGGATGATCTCCATCGCGCGGATCTTGGGCGCACCGGTGATCGAGCCGCAGGGGAAGAGGGCGCTGAAGATGTCCCCCAGACCGGCGTGCACGGGTTCGGCGACGATGCGCGAGCTCATCTGCCAGACGGTGGGATACGCGTCGAGGCGGCACAGGGCTTCGACCCGTACGCCACCCGGTGGCACAAGGCGTCCCAGATCATTGCGCAGGAGGTCCACGATCATCACGTTTTCGGCCCGGTCCTTGGCTGAGGAGGCCAGCCGCTGCGGATCGCTGCTGCGCGGCGCGGTGCCCTTCATGGGTTCGCTGGCGAGGCACAGGCCATTGCGTTCCAGGAACAGCTCCGGTGAGCGGGACAGGATGACTCCGTCGCGATGGACGATGTAGGCACCATGGCGGACCGGCTGGGCGCGCCTCAGCTGCCGGTAGAGCGCGGCGGGCGAGCCGATCAGCTGTCCATGAAGCGGAAACGTGAAATTGACCTGGTAGCAGTCACCTTCTTCGATGTAGCGGCGGATACGCTCGATCGCGCGGGTGTAGGTCGGTGCGTCGAGGGTCGGGCGCAGGGGCGTGCAGGCGGCCGGTTCTTCATCGGCCAGCGCGGCGAGGACGGCATCGCAGGCGTCGTCGTCCAGCCACTCGGCCCTGGCGAAGATCCAGGCCTGGAGCACGGGGGCGCCAGGGGCCGCGGCCGGCCGACGCAGACGGGGTTCGATGGTCTCGCCCAGTTCATACGTGGCTGCAAGTGTGACCCAGGCGCCGGCGCGGGCGGCGGCGTCGACACGGTCGAGTGCGGCCCGCCAGTCACCGTCGGCGCGGACGACGACCTCCTCGCGCAGGTCGGTGAGCAGCCAGGCGCCGGACGTACCGTCGGCATCCAGGTTGTTGTCGAAAAGGGCGAAGGGAGGAGAGGGGAGGACGGGGGGCACGGCGGCGGAGTTTACCGCCAGCGCCGGAGGGATGGACGCATTTTCACGGACGGGCGCCTGATGCGGGGTGCCGCAGGGACACTCGCGTCCAGACCCGACGCGTGGGTGTGTACCGGCGGGCGCAGCGCGCAGACGACGGGATCCTGCCGCGCGTGCCTGCCTGAGTGCATCGGATGATGTCAGGCCATGGCCCACGGCGCGCCGGGCACGCGTCCGCAAAGTCCGGGAACGTCCGCGGCACCCTCGGGTGTGGTGCCGCGGGGCCGCTCAGATCAACGGTCCACCCGAGTGCTCGCCGCGTTCGTATACGACGTGGGCGCGGCCCACGAGGAGCGGATCGAGGGGGCCGATGTGCTCCAGATCCTTGTTGGCATAGGGCAGCTTGTGAAGGATGTAGCGCATGGCGTTGAGGCGCGCGCGCTTCTTGCAATCGGACTTGATGACCGTCCACGGTGAATCGGCCGTGTCGGTGTGGAAGAACATGGCTTCCTTGGCTTTCGTATAGTCGTCCCACTTGTCGAGGGAGGCCAGGTCGATGGGGCTCAGTTTCCATTGCTTGAGGGGGTGGTTTTCCCGCTCCTTGAAGCGCCGGCGCTGCTCTTCGCGACTCACCGAGAACCAGAACTTGACCAGATGCACGCCGCTGCGGGCAAGGTGGCGTTCGAATTCCGGCGTCTGGCGCATGAACTCCAGATACTCGTCGTGGGAGCAGAAACCCATCACCCGCTCCACGCCGGCCCGGTTGTACCAGGAGCGGTCGAACATGGTGATCTCGCCGGCAGTGGGGAGGTGTTGAACATAGCGCTGGAAGTACCACTGACCACGTTCGGTCTCGGAGGGCTTTTCCAGTGCGATCACGCGGGCGCCCCGCGGATTGAGGTGTTCCATGAAGCGCTTGATGGTGCCGCCCTTGCCCGCTGCGTCACGGCCTTCAAAGAGAATCACCACGCGCTGGCCGGTCTCCTTGACCCAGGCCTGAAGCTTGAGCAGTTCTACCTGGAGGCGGTATTTCTGCTTCTCGTAGGCCTTGCGGGACATGAGATTCTTGTAGGGATAGCCCCCCTCGCGCCATCCCTCGGCGAGTTCCTCGTCCGGGTGGGCGGGGAGCTTGCTGTAGATGACATCGTCTTCGCTCTGCAGCGCCTTGCGCAGGAGCGCGGCATCGTCGGGCGAGGCGCCGGCCAGGATCGCCTGGAGCGTCTCGGCGATGCTCGCGGTGTCGTGCTTGGCGAGGGTGGCCACGATGTCGCTGACGGCTGCGGCCTTGGAGTCACGGGCCGCGTCGACGGCTTCATCGACGGCGTAGGCTTCAATGCCTTGCGCATTCAGCGCCGGTGCGGTGTCGCCCTGCGCTGCGCGGCGCGGGCGGGGCGCCTTGCCATTGGACCGGGGGGTGGCGGGAGCCGCTTTGTCGTTCATGGCCAACCTTTCTGCTTGTGGCGACGTGATTCGGGATGGAGCGCCCGGGCGCATTTCTGAACGCGTCTCGGCGGGCGGGGCTGCTGCATCCGGAATTGTCTGCGCGGCCGGTCATGACGGCAATATATGACTTTATGTCATGACAGAATGTCAGAAGTGGGCGTCCCAGCGGGCCCGGTAGGCCTTGCAGCGTTCGATGAAGTCCGTCGTGCTCTTGGGCATCGGGGTCCGCGCACGGGTGATGTAGCTGATCAGGTCGCGTCCCTGCTGGATCAGGCGACGGCCGTCACCGACCAGCCGTTCGGTGTCCGGATCGTTGTTGGGCAGGACGTCGTTGAAATGACCGCAGAGCCGTTCGGCGGCCGTGACGAAGGTTGTCCAGATGTTGAAGATGTCCGGATCGGTTCGCAGGGTTTCCGTCTTGATCTTGGCCGCATTGGCGAATTCAAGCATGTGGGCGGCGATGCCATGGAAACAGGGCAGCGGGTCGAAACATTCGACGACGGTGGCGGCGACACGATCGATGTCACGCTGGGTCAGGGCGATCTTGATGTAGCGGCTCTCGTAGAAGTCCTCGAGCGGGATGGAAAAGGCCTTGAACGGTTCGCCCCACAGTTCGTCGATGCCTTCCTCGCCGCTGATGTGCAGGACCAGTCGCCCCAGACCCAGGGCTTCCTGCAGACACGCGCCACATTCACGCATCAGGGCATTGTCCGACTGGATCTCGATGCCGACGCTTTGCAGTTCGACAAGCTTGGTGAAGATGTCCGCTGCCCGGTTGAACAACGCGCCGGCGAGCATCGCGCCCTTGACGCGGCGGCGTGCCGGGTCGGTCTCGGCCTCGAAGCTCTGGCGGGCCTCGTTGAGCCGGCTGCCGGGTACATTGAGACCGTGCTCCACGTGATTGAACAGACGCCGTGTCAGCGCGCCGATCAACTGGCGCTTGGCCTGCAGCGTGTCGGCCGGGACATGGTAGGTCTTGATCCAGTACCCGGAGTAAAACACCCGCTCGCGACCGTCGATGATGCGCTTGGTGCCTTCGGGGATGTCGCTGTCGGAGAGATCGGTAGTCATGTTCCGCTCTTGTTGGAGAGGTCGTGGGGCGGTCGTTCATCGAGGCTCGAACGTTTGATTCTGCCCTAAGTTTTGATGAGCGACGTGCCACGACATACAAATTCCCGCCGGGGTGTGGCGGGCGTACGACAGACTTTCTGGCAGCCCTGCGCGTCAGACGGGCGTGTGGGTGTGGGTCCGCAGGTCTTCCAGCGTGTTGAGATTATCGAAGGCCGCGGGACACTCGTCGAAGGCACAGGTCACGGTGTGCAGTCCGTTGAACCAGGTTTCGACGCGCCGTCCGCCACCGTCGATGTAGGCCGTCAGGGCCTCAGCGGTGGTGCAGCGGATCAGCGCAAAGACCGGATGCAGGCGCCCGCCCGCCCGCGCCACGGCGGCGTCAGCGCCTCGGGATTCGAGCGCGTCGGCCAGGCGGGCCACGAGATCCTCGGGGAGGCAGGGTGAATCGCAGGGCGTGCACGCCAGGAACGGGGTTTCGCAGGCCGCCAGGCCGGCGTCGAGCCCGGCGAGCGGGCCGGCATGGCCTGCCAGGCGATCGGCGATGACCGGATGACCGAACGCCGCGTAGGCATCGGCATTGCGATTGGCGTTGATGAGCAGCGGGCCGACCTGGGGTGCAAAGCGACCGAGGATGTGGGCGATCAGCGGTTTGCCGTCCAGGTGCACGAGGCCCTTGTCGCAGCCCCCCATGCGGCGTCCCTGCCCGCCCGCCAGGATGAGTCCGGTGATGAGGGCGACGTCCATGGCCCTCAGCCGCCGATATAGGACATTTCGATCTTGCGCAGGTCGGCGGTGGCGGCGGTGCGCAGTTCGGAGTAGCGATCGTTCCGGTCCTGCCAGATTGCGCCGATGGCGGCAGACAGTTCCTCGTCGCTGCAGCCTTCCCGCAGCAGGGGCCGCAGGTCGTGGCCGCTCTGGGCGAACAGGCAGGTGTACAGACGCCCCTCGGTGGACAGGCGGGCGCGGGTACAGGTGGAACAGAAGGCCTGGGTCACGGATGAAATCACGCCGATCTCGCCGCCGCCATCCACGTAACGCCAGCGCTCGGCGACCTCACCGGTATAGTTGGGGTCGGTCGCCTCCAGCGGGAACTCGGCCCCGATGCGCCGGATGACCTCGGCTGACGGCACCACGTCGTCCATGCGCCAGCCATTGGAGCTGCCCACGTCCATGAATTCGATGAAACGCAGGATGTGCCCGCTGCCGCGAAAATGCCGGGCCATGGGCAGGATCTCGCGGTCGTTGAGTCCGCGCTTGACCACCATGTTGATCTTGATGGGGCCAAGCCCGGCCGCGTCGGCCGCGGCGATGCCCGCCAGCACATCGGCGACCGGAACATCCACGTCGTTCATCGCGCGGAAGATGGCGTCGTCCAGGGCGTCCAGGCTCACTGTCACCCGCGCCAGGCCTGCGGCCTTGAGGGCCCGCGCCTTGCGCGGCAGCAGCACACCGTTGGTGGTGAGGGTGACCTCCATGTCGGGCAGCGCCGCCAGCTGGGCGATCAGATCCTCCAGATTCCGTCGCAGCAGCGGTTCGCCGCCGGTGAGACGGATCTTGCGTACACCGTGGGCGGTGAAGAGGCGTGCGATACGGGTGATTTCCTCGAAACTCAGCAGCGCGTTGCGGGGCAGGAAGGCGTAATCCTGATCGAACACCGACTTGGGCATGCAGTACACGCACCGGAAATTGCAGCGGTCGGTGACCGAGATGCGCAGATCACGCACCTGTCGGCCGCGCCGATCGGCCAGACGTCCGTCCGGAGCCGGCCGGTCGCTGGGAATGGCGGGGCGCCTTGCAAGCTGGCGCTCGTCGGCGAGGGGAATCACTCTCTGGTTCATGGGGTCTTCGCGGTGGGCTGGCAGAGGTGTTCGATATACGCG